>JAZQKZ010000031.1:0-95752 GCA_045542415.1 Clostridia bacterium | reverse complement strand
GGTTTTTAAAGGGGGAACGCCTTTAACAGCATTCTTTTTCGTGCTTTTTCTGTTGCTGTGGACAGAAAAAGTACCGGGGTATTACCGAAATAACAATAACCGCAAAATGTCAAGGGGCAGAGCCCCATTATGTCGTATCGACAAGTGCTAACAGTAATATAAACCATAATTTAATACAATAATTTTTTTGTGATTTATAATAATAAAAATCGTACATACCATCATTTTCTAGATAAAAATACAGAAAAAAATGAATAATTGTTGACAAGAACGGAATATTATGATAATATAAGAGCAAATGAAAGGGAGTAGCTTGCGTGAATCCTCGGATTTGCGTAAACACGGGCGTCAGTACGGTGAAAACCCGCCTGTTTTTCTAAGCATTATGGCTGTGTAGCGAGACTTTTATTGCAGATTATTAAGCCTGCAATAAAAATCTCGTTTTTTTGTTGCAGTGAAAGGAGAAGATAAAATGAAGTTTTATCAGAAAAGCAAGGAAGAACTGTTAAAACAGTTTGACGCAAATGAAAGCGGTCTGAGCGAGGCTCAGGCAAAGGTGAATAAGGAAAAATACGGAATAAATGAGCTGACAGAGGAAAAAAAGAAAAGTATAATAGGTCTGTTTCTGGAGCAGTACAAAGATTTTCTTGTAATCATACTTATAATTGCAGCAATTGTATCGGGAATACTCGGTGACCTTGAAAGTGCTCTTGTAATACTTGTGGTTATTACAATCAATGCTATTCTTGGTACGGTTCAGACACTGAAAGCGGAGCAGTCATTAAAAAGTCTTAAGGCCATGTCTGCACCTGAAGCAAAGGTCTGGAGAGACGGTGCAATAAAGGTTGTAAAGGGCAGTGAGGTTGTATGCGGTGATATTATCAGTGTAGAAGCAGGTGATTGCGTATGTGCTGACGGCCGCATAATTGAAAATGCCGGTATCAAGGCAGACGAAAGTGCCCTGACCGGTGAAAGTGAGCCTGTAGAAAAAGAGGATACAGAAATAGAGGGAGAATGTGCGCTCGGAGACAGAGTGAATATGTTGCATTCGGGAAGCTTTGTGACATACGGAAGAGGTAAAATGCTTGTGACTTCGGTTGGTATGGATACGGAGCTGGGTAAGATTGCAACGCTTCTCAAAAATACGGAGGAAAAGAAAACTCCGCTTCAGATGACGCTGGATTCTCTCGGAAAAAAGCTGTCTGTAATAATAGTGATTGTATGTATTATCGTGTTTGCACTTGGAATATTCCGTAATGAGCCAATTGTGGATGCATTTGTGTTTGCGGTAGCGTTGGCTGTTGCGGCAATTCCTGAAGCACTTAGTTCAATTGTAACAATTGTATTGAGCAACGGAACAAGCAAAATTGCAAAAGAAAATGCAATCATAAGAAAACTGCAGGCTGTTGAGGGGCTTGGAAGTGTAAGTATAATCTGCTCGGATAAAACAGGTACGCTTACACAGAATAAAATGACTGTTCAGAAAATATACTTTGACGGCGAGTTGATAGACAAGAATGATGAAATTCAGGCACGTCCTGCACAGCTTGTTATTGATGGTGTGCTGTGCTCAGATGCAATTATGGAGGATGGCAAGGAGATAGGTGACCCGACAGAGGTCGCACTTGTGAAATTTGCTCAAAAGCATCATATGCCGCCTGCAGAACTCAGAGAACGTTATCCCAGACTTGGTGAAATTCCGTTTGACTCTGACAGAAAGCTTATGAGTACGGTGCATCCGATCGGGTCGGGACTGAGAATGCTGACAAAGGGTGCAGTAGATGTTCTTATTCCGAGAATATGTGAGATAAAGACAATGGAGGGTAAGCGTGAGCTGACGGACGAGGATATAGAAAATCTTCGTAACACAAATATGCGTTTATCCGACAGCGGCTTGCGCGTGCTTGCGGTGTGTGAGAAAACAGTGGATAGTCCGGAGATAACGTTAGAGGATGAGAAGGATTATTTGCTCCTTGGACTTATCGCAATGCAGGATCCGCCCAGAGCAGAGTCAAAGGAAGCTGTTGAGAAATGTAAGTCAGCAGGAATCAGACCGATTATGATAACAGGTGACCACCTTGTAACAGCATCGGCAATAGCAAAAGAAATCGGAATCCTTGAGGACGGATTCAGGGGAGTGGAGGGCTCTGAAATAGAGAACCTGACAGATGAAGAGCTTGATGCTTTTGTTGAAGATGTGTGCGTATATGCAAGAGTTTCACCTGAACACAAGATAAGAATAGTAAGAGCATGGCAGAGAAAGGGTCATATTGTTTCGATGACAGGTGACGGTGTTAATGACGCACCGGCACTGAAGCAGGCAGATATAGGAGTTGCTATGGGAATTACCGGAAGTGAGGTTGCAAAGGATGCAGCTTCAATGGTACTTGCGGACGATAATTTTGCTACAATAGTAAAGGCAGTTGAAAACGGACGAGGTTTATATAAAAATATACAGCGTGCAATAGGATTTTTGCTTTCAGGTAATACAGCCGGTATTTTATCGGTGGTATATGCTTCTCTGTTGGGCTTGGCAGTACCGTTTCAGGCAGTGCATCTCTTGTTCATAAATCTTCTTACAGACAGCCTGCCGGCAATTGCGTTGGGTGTTGAGCCGCTGTCAGAAAATGTAATGAAGGAGAAGCCGAGAAGTAAGAACGACAGTATATTAAATAAATCGCTTCTTGTCGGAGTTGTAACAGAGGGACTTGTGATGGCAGTGCTGACAATGGTAGCTTACTATTCAGGCTTGCAGGTCAATGCTCAAACAGCGTCAACAATGGCATTTGCGACATTGTGCCTGTCAAGGCTTGTGCATGGCTTTAACTGTAAATCAGAACGGCCTGTGTGCTTCACAAAGCATATGTGGAACAATAAATCAATGATTGGTGCGTTTGTGATAGGATTTGTATTGCTGAATGCAGTACTTCTTATTCCGGGCTTACATGGAATATTCAAGGTGGCATTGCTTACAGTTAATCAGCTGATCACAGTATATGCTCTTGCCTTTATCAACTTTATTGTGGTACAGATTATAAAATGGATGAAAAGATAAAAATAACAGGGTGTTGCTTTGTGAGCAGCACCCTGTTTGCTTAATTATTAAAATAATTATATACAATACGGGAAATCTCATGTATTGTTGCAGTGCCTCCGTTTATGTTTCCGTTGCCGATAATGCATATTACATAATCAGCTCCCGGCGAATATACAATAGCAGCATCTGCTTCTACGGTACTTGTTTCACCGGTCTTGTTTGCTACAACAATATCATCAGGAAGTGATGCGGGAATTTTCCAGCGTCTTGTCTGAGCTTTCAGTAGCTCAAGCATTTCATTACTTGCTTCGGGGGATACAAGCTTGCCTTTGTAAATCATCGTGAGAACACGTCCTACATCTCTTGGGGAAGTTCGGTTGCGTCCCTTATAAAATGCTTTATATCCGTCGTATTCAACCAGCTCTGAATTGTGCTGAGTGTTTGAACAACCGATAGACTTCGTATGAGCATTCTCTACGTCAAAGCCCTTTGAAGTGTTTCCTCTGCCTAAACAGCGGGTGAGATAATTAAATGCAGAATTACTGCTGATTGTAATCATCTGACGCATCTGATCCTTTATTTTTTCATTGAAGCTCATTGAACCGGCGGCAACCTCATTATATACCGCAGCCATTGTAAAAAGCTTTATCAGGCTTGCACCTGAATACTGTGCCTCGTGAAGAGTAAGATATTCGTTGGTTGCCATGTTTTGCACGAACACACCCCAGTTACCGTTTCTTGTGAGAACATAGCTCTCGAGCTGTGCAAATAAATCACTAAGTCCTTCGTGTTCGGGTGGCTCTGTTGACCAGCCCTGTGCAACGTAGGATGGTACCTCTGACTCCTTGACAGATATTTCCTGAGAAGCATCGGCAGAGTAAAGAGTTATAAACGGCTCTTCATAGCATCCTTTTTCAAGATAAGCGTCAAGCAGTGACGGTTCTATGTATATTTTTCTTCCTGTCGGGGAATAAATCAGAAGAGGAGCTTCCGAAAACCAGCCTACGTTACTGTAGTCATTGAATTCATCGGTATAAATGACAGCAGTTTTTCCGTTTGGAGCATATACAGTCTGCACCGGTTGCGTGTAATATCCGTTTGCACTGTATTCCTCAAGCTGTTCGGGCTTGATTTTGATTTCCTCGCCTGATAAATTATAGACAGAAATTTCGCTTGTCTTCCCGGTCATAATCAGCGCAACAGCGATTATAATTGAAATAACGGGTAAGAGTAATTTACTGAATTTCTTCATATTATTATATTCACGGCCTTTTTTATTTATATTACTATAATTATATCAAATAGTACAGAGATTGTCAAACCTATATTTTTCAGAAATAATACATAATTATTACTATTGTGTGAATTATGTTAAAAATTATGGTAAATGCTGAAAAATGCTTGAAACAACGGCAAAAGTATGATATAATATCTACAAATGTATTATATATAAAATACGAGGACGAAAGGAAAGAAACGATAATGAAAAAGATTTTAAGATATTCAATAGCTATGCTGCTTGCGACTTCGATGACAGCTCCGGCGGCTTTTGCAGACTATTCGTTCACAGATATTGAGGATGATCGCTATTCATGGGCGGCTCCGGCTATTCAGGAAATGAGTGAGGCAGGATATATCAACGGTTATGAGGACAGAACATACCGTCCGGATAATGAGGTTACACGTCAGGAGGCACTTTCGTTGTTTGCGCGAGTTATGGGTGCAAAGGAAGATGCTAATGAGAAAATTCTTGCAATAGCACATGAGGAATATGATTCGGTAATTGAGCCGTACGGTCTTACATGGGGTAAGGATGAGATTGTATATCTTCTCTATAAGGGTGCTTTAAAGAAAACAGACCTTGATACATATCTCAAAGATAAGGAAAAGTCAACACCGATGTCACGTTATGAGGCAGCAATCATCATAACAAAGGCAATGGGCGGCGAGGATGAAGCAAAGGAAAACAGCAGTGCACGTCTTGATTATACAGACGCAATTTCAATCCCGGCAAATGCAATCGGATATGTAAAGTACGCTTCAGATGCAGGTATTCTCAAGGGTATGGAGGACGGAAGCTTCTCACCCAAGACATCAGTAACAAGAAGCCAGATTGCAGTTATGCTTTCGAGAGTTGTTGAAGAGTGTGATTATTCATATGCACAGGCAAAGCTTGTATCGGTAGATACAGACGGAAGAAATGTTGAAATCAAGTATTCAGACGGTGAAACCGAGACCTTGGTATATCACGAGGACACAGTGATGAAGGTTCTTGGCGAAACATATTCACCGGATAAGATGCTTGAGGGTGTAAGTGCAGTAATTACATTATCAGGAGATAAGCTTGTTTCAATTGAAGCTGTTTCATCAATCCCCGATGAGACGGTTACAGGTATCTACAAGGTAAAGAGAAATTCAAGCGGTAAGCTTTATGTGCATGTAGTACCTACAGGTGCAACAGAGGCAGTTATTTACGAGTGCGCTCCGGACGTAACAATGATGTACGAGGGTTCACCGGCGACAATTAACAGCTTCAAGGAGGGTGCATTTGTAGAGCTTGAGCTTTCAGACGGTCTTGTTACAGCACTCACAGGTGAGGAAAAGCAGGAAAAAGTAACTAACATCACTATTACAGAGGTATCAATAACTCCGTCACTTACAGTTGAAATCAGTCATGCAGATGATGCATACGACGGCAAGGTTTATGCTGTAGCAGATAATGTAGTTGTAAAGAAGAACGACGTAAGCATTGATATGGATGAGATTTATGCCGGTGATAAGGGTACAATGACTCTTGAATACGGTGTAATCACAAGACTTGACCTTGATTCTGTAAAGACAGTAAGAGAGGGCGTAATTAAGTCAATTACATATTCAGACCGCTCAAATATTGTTGTATCAATCAATGGTGAGGATAAGCAGTATGAGGTTACAAAGGACTGTGATATCACTGTTAACGGTGAGGATGCATCACTTTATGATTTCAGAGTGGGCGACACAGTTTCACTTACACTTGAGAGTGATGCAGTTACAAAGATTAAGGCAACAGCATCGCAGATGACTCAGGGTAATGTAGTAGGTGTTGTTGAGACAATTAACGCATCATACGGCTTTATCAATATAAAGGTTGAGGGCAGCAGTGTAGCACAGACAGTATTCTGTAAGGATACAACAACAAAGTTCTATAACTTTGAGACAGGTGCTTCAATGAAGATGGCAGACATCAAGGCAGGCGATACAGTACAGGCAAACGGAAGCATTTCAAACGGTGCATTCGTAGCTAAGGCTGTATATGTAACACCGATAGCTGAATAAATAAAAAAGGGGATGCCGCTTAGCGTCATCCCCTTTAAGAGTATTACGGTAGTTAAGTAGAATTGTAAAAAACGGAAAGGAATAGTAAATGATAGAATTTTTCAAGAAAAACGGCGAGTATTTTAAGAAGTTTATTTTTGGCGTAGCATTAATAGTGGTATTTAAAACCTTTGACAATCTGTCATTTATTTTTGACGGACTCAGAATAGTAAAGGATGCGGTTATGCCATTTATAGCGGCGTTTATTGTAGCGTATATGTTGAATCTGCCGTGTGTGAAGCTTGAGGCGTTGCTTGGAAAAATAAAGTCTCCGTTTATTAAAAAGCATGCACGAGGAATAAGTGTACTTATTGTATATATTCTTGCTCTGCTTCTTGTGGGTATAACCGTAGGCGCACTTGTGCCGGCGATTTACGAAAATCTTGTTGAAATGACGAGGTCATTGCCGCAGTATCTTGCAAATGTGATTGGTAGTGTGGGAGAGATAGAAGCACTCAGGAATTTAAATATTGATTTGTCGAGTATGAGTATAGAGGCAACAATGAACTCAATGCTTGAAGCGTTTGACGTCAGTCTTGTGGGAAATTATGTCGGACGTGTATTCAATATGACCTCGGGAGTACTTAGTGTATTCATTGCCTTTATTGCGTCGGTATATATGCTTTTGGACAAAGACAATATAGTTCTGGCATTGTCAAAGTTTGTAACACTGATATTTAAAGAGGAAAAAGCAGAGCATATTATAGCAGTTGCAAAAAGAATAAACAAGATTTTCACAACCTTTATTTACTGTCGTCTTATGTGCGGAATTATATGCGGAACAATATGCGTGATTGTTCTGTCGCTGATGAATGTCAGATATGCGGTAATACTTGGAATATTTATAGGTGCAATGGATTTGATTCCGTATTTCGGTTCGATAATTGCAAGCGTGGCGGCGGCAGGTATTGCGTTGCTTACCGGTGGATTCTGGCAGGGCTTGTGGGTAGCGGTTGCTTTGATTATAATTCAGCAGTTTGACGGAAATGTACTTGCTCCCAAGCTGATGGGCGACTCGCTGGAGCTGCGTCCGCTGTGGATTGTAATAATAGTTGCGGTCGGCGGAAATCTGTTTGGTTTTATGGGTATGCTTCTTGCAGTGCCTGTGTTGGCAATGGTCAGAGAAATCGTTGGAGATTACCTCGAACAGCTTGCTCAAAAGAGGAAAATTGCCGATGAGACGGAGGATTCGGAGTGAATATAGCAATAGTTGGCGGCGGTGCCGCAGGACTTACGGCGGCGATTTTCGCCGCTGAAAACGGCGGAAACGTTACTGTCTATGAAAGCGGTGCAAGATGCGGAAGAAAAATCCTTGCAACCGGAAACGGCAGATGTAATATGACAAATATCAATGCCGCACTTAAAAATTATCACGGTGCAGATCCCGGTTTTATAAAGGGTGTTATGAACCGTTTTTGGGTAGAAGAAACGGTGGAGTTTTTTGAATCGCTTGGCGTGGTGTGCAAGACAGAGGATAAGGGCAAGGTTTATCCGTATTCAGATCAGGCATCAGCGGTGCTTGACGTACTGCGTATGAAATGTGAAGCACTTGGGATAAGGGTTGTGACAGGCTTTGAGGTCTCAAAAGTAAAGAAGAACAGAAATTCATTCATAATATATCCGTATAAAGGCGAGAGCGTTGAAGCTGATAAGGTTATAATAGCAACCGGCGGTAAGGCTGCACCCGACCTTGGTTCAAAGGGTGCAGGCTATGAGATTTTAAAAAGTTTTGGGCATACGGTAAGTGAGCTTCGTCCGTCCCTTGTGCAGATGAAAACGGACGGTGACACAGCCAAAAAGCTTAAGGGTATTAAGTTTACGGGTATAGCGCGTATGGGTGAATTTGTTGAAGAGGGAGAAATTCTTTTTACCGACTATGGTTTATCGGGCCCGCCGATATTTTCTCTTTCGTCACGATATGACAGACACAAAGAAATTGAGCTTGACCTCATGCCGGGCTACAGTGAAGAACAGCTGCGTGATATGCTCTATATGAGAATCGGTTCAAATCCCGATTGTGTGCTTGAGAATTTTTTTGTCGGAATGCTTAATAAACGTATTGGTCAGGTACTGCTTAAAGAGCTTGGGATAGCTCCGTTGTCCAGAAAAGCCTGTACGCTGAGCAGTGACGAAGTGGAAAAATGTGTAAGAGGCATAAAGCATTGGCGATTCGGTATAATTGGTACTATGTCATGGAATAATGCACAGGTTACCAAGGGCGGAGTGCTTACCAAGGATTTTAATAATATAACAATGGAATCAAGGCTTGTAAAAGGCTTGTATGCTGTTGGTGAGGTTCTGGATATTGACGGTGACTGCGGCGGATATAATTTGCAGTGGGCGTGGTCCAGCGGAGCCGCTGCAGGAATGCATGCAGCAAAATAATAGTAGGAGACTGAAAAAATGAGAGATTCAATGAAAATGACCGTACCGTATCAGTTCGGATACGTTCTGATGACGCATTTGGGCGCAACAGCTGTTGCGTTTGTATTCCAGACTGTAGCGTTCTGGTATTTTATCGGCAGAGGCGGCTTTAAGGAGGCTTTGGCAATTATATTTACATTGATATATTCAGGGATGATATATCATTCGGTGAGAAAGCTTTCTGTGCGTGATCACAAGGAATATACACCGTTAAAACCGAGTATTTTCAAGGGTGTAATGTTTGGTGTGATGATTTCGCTCATTACAGTTGCAATATTTATACTCTGGAAATGGGTATGGGCGAATTGTGTCAATGAGACAGGACTTGCAAGCGGCGGAGCGATTTTCGTGAATATATTGTTTAATTTCTGGACATTTCCGTATTATGGTTTTTTAGGTGCATCAGGAGGTATGATTACAGTTGTGGGTGCAGTTATAATGCTACTGACTCCTGTTGCTGCAACAACGGCAGGGTATCTGGCAGGAAAATACAATATAGACCTGCTTGATAAAATTGAAAGATTTTCTTATGAGAAGAATGATGATGAATAAAACTGTAGTGGTATTGTAACAAATACATAATATAACAGTTATTGACATTGAAGATATAAAAATATATAATATTGATAAAATCAGGATAATAAGGAGTAGATGCAAATGTTATGTAAGAAGTGCGGTGCGTCAGTGCCGGATACAACATACGAGTGTCCTTTCTGTCAGGCAAAGCTCGGGGACGAGCCTCCTGTTGAAGAGGAGACAACACCTGTTGAGGAAGCTGCAGCAGAGGCAGAGGATACTGTTGCAGATAACGAAGAGATTTTTGACGAGAATGAGCAAAAGCGTAATGAACAGATTCAGCGTATGCTTGATGAAAAGCAGCAGCAGCTCTCAGAAATTAAGGACAGACGTGAAATAAAGCGTAAGAAGCAGCAGAGAAATAAGATTATTCTTATTGCAATAATATGTGTTCTTGTAAGCTTATTGGTAGGTACAGGTGCATATTTAATAAGTAATAGCACAAATAATAATCGTGATAATGTAACAATAAGCACACCGTCACCGGAGCCTACAGTGGATCCGATGGCTACAGAGACACCGTTGCCGACGCTTGAGCCGACAGTAGCACCGTCACCGGAGGTTACGGCAACACCTGAAGCGGGTACATCATGGCAGCCTGTTGATGCAGCTGATACTGCATCGTCGGGAGCGACTGCGTCCTCATCAACAGGAGCGGGCAGTTCCGGAACAGGTAAGACAACGTCAGGCACAAGCAAGACAAATACAAAGAAGTCAAACACAAATAAGACAAGCTCTTCAACCAAATCGACAACAAAGAAGAATAATGCAACGACTTCGGCATCAACAACAAAGGTTGTAAACACAGGAATAACAAAGCAGAATCTTGCAGGTACGGTTGCAAAGGGCGGTAAGGTAGTGCTTGACAGTGCTTCGGGCAGATATATTATGAGCTTTGTGTCGGGAAAGACTGAGTATTTTGCCTATGTTTCAGAGGGCAGTACAACGGCACAGATACAGAATAAGACATTGGGAGTAACAGCTGTTCCTACAGCAAACACATATAAGGGCAGTACGGTTTATGAAATAAGCAATCTCACATTCTTTGAGGGAGATGTTATCTTAAAGGATTCAGGTACAAGGCTTCTTACAGAGGCAGATATAGCAGGAATGTCAAAGGAACAGCTCGGATATGCAAGAAATGAAATTTTTGCACGTCACGGCAGACCTTTTAAAACACAGAAGTACAAGGACTACTTTGCAAAGTGTTCATGGTACAAGGTGAATTCAGCCTATAACCTTGCCGATGACAAGAGCAACCTCAATGAAATTGAGAGAGCGAATGTGGATTTCATAATTGCACAGGAAAATAAATAATAGCTATTGACAAAAACGGCAAGCAGTGATATTATATAAGTATAATTGAAAAAAATCTTCGGGGTATATGTGAAAGTCATAATCGGCGGTAAAGTCCGCGAGCCGAAAGGCATGATCCGGTGCGATTCCGGAACCGACGGTAAAGTCCGGATGTGAGAAGATTTGTGTTTGCAGTATTTTATTCACCCCGAGATAATCGGGGTGATTTTTATATGGAAAAATATATGCAGCGAGCTATTGAGCTGGCAAGGCTTGGTGAGGGATTTGTAAATCCCAATCCGCTGGTAGGTGCGGTTATTGTAAAAGACAATCAGATTATCGGCGAGGGTTATCACGAGCGGTATGGAGAGCTTCATGCTGAGCGTAATGCCTTAAAAAACTGCAAGATGTCACCGGTGGGAGCGGATATGTATGTAACTCTTGAGCCATGCTGTCATTACGGAAAAAATCCGCCCTGCACTGAGGCTGTTATTGCATCGGGAATAAAGCATGTGTATGTAGGTTCGTTTGATCCGAATCCGCTTGTTGCAGGCAAGGGTATAGAACAGCTGAGAAACGCAGGCATAAAGGTAACAGAGGGATTTATGCGTGAGGAATGTGACACTCTCAACGATATTTTCTTTCACTATATAACAACAAAAATGCCGTATGTGATATTGAAAAGTGCAATAACTCTTGACGGGAAAATTGCGGCATATACGGGACATTCAAAATGGATAACAAATGCGGAGTCACGTCTGGATGCACATAGGTTAAGAAAGAAAGCGGCTGCAATTATGGTTGGTATCGGCACAGTATTGGCAGATGATCCGATGCTTAATTGCCGTTGTGAAGATCCCTCCGATCCGATAAGAATAATATGTGATTCAAAGCTCAGAATTCCTTTGGAGAGTAAGATAGTAAAAACCGCAAAGCAGATCCCTACTTATATTGTTACAAGTGTCATTTCCGAAAAAACAGCAGAGCTTGAAAAGGCAGGCGTAGGTATCATACACATTTCGTCCGACGAAAAGGGTATAGATTTAAAGCTTCTTATGAAAAAGCTGGGAGAGATGAAAATTGACAGTGTAATGATAGAGGGCGGAGCGGCAATGCATACATCGGCACTGATGTCGGGAATAGTAAATAAGGTACAGATATATATTGCTCCGAAAATTCTCGGAGGTGACGGAATCGGAGCGTTTAATGCAATGGGAATTACAGATGTAAATGATGCCGTTAAGTTGAAGAATCCGAAAGTTACGGCTTTTGGTGATGATATTATGATTGAATATGAGGTGAAGTGATGTTTACCGGAATAGTTGAAGAAATAGGTACGGTCACAGGTATTTCAAAGGGTGCAAGGGAATGTAAATATACAATAAATGCATCAAAAATTCTTGAGGACATACATGTTGGCGACAGTATAGCTGTAAACGGTGTATGTCTGACTGTTACTTCATATGATGATAACAGCTTTAAAGCTGATGTAATGAATGAAAGCCTGCGGCGTTCAAATCTGGGTGACCTGAGAAACGGAAGTAAGGTAAATCTGGAGCGTGCAATGGCTGCGAACGGCAGATTTGGCGGTCATATTGTATCGGGGCATATAGACGGTACAGGAACACTTATATCGTATGAACGGGAGGCAAATGCAGTATGGCTTACTGTGGGAGCAGGAGAAGAGCTTATGCGATATATTATAATGAAAGGTTCAGTTGCGCTTGACGGTGTGAGTCTTACAGTTGCAAGACTTCACAAGGATGCATTTGCAGTGTCATTGATTCCGCATACGGGTGAGGAAACAACGCTTCTTAATAAAAAGAGAGGCGATAGAATAAATATTGAATGTGATATAGTGGGGAAATATGTTGAAAAGCTGTGTGGAAAAAGCAGTGGAATTGATGAGGACTTTCTCAAGAAATACGGATTTTAAAGGAGGCTTTAGGATTGTTTGAATTTGATACAATAGAGCAGGCAATTGAGGATCTGAGAAACGGTAAAGTGATACTCGTTACTGATGATCCGGACAGAGAAAATGAGGGCGACTTAATCTGTGCGGCTCAGTTTGCCACAACGGAAAATGTAAATTTCATGGCAAGTGCGGCAAAGGGACTCATATGTATGCCGATGAGCAAGGCTCATATTAAAAGACTCGGATTAAGACCGATGGTTGCTCATAATACTGATAATCATGAGACTGCATTTACCGAATCAATAGACTATATTGATACAACAACCGGAATCAGTGCGGCGGAACGCGGACTTACAGCAAGAATGACAACAGATATGAATATACAGGTTGCCGATTTCAGACGACCGGGGCATATGTTTCCGCTTGAAGCAAAGCCGGGCGGTGTTCTGGAAAGAAACGGTCATACCGAAGCAACGGTTGATTTATGCAGGCTTGCAGGACTTACAGAGATTGGCTTGTGCTGTGAAATTATGGCAGAAGACGGAACAATGATGCAAAAGACGGAGCTTATTGAATTTGCAAAGGAGCATAAGCTTACGTTTATAACAATCCGTGATTTACAGAAATATCGCCGGATGAACGATAATTTCATGGAAAGAATATCGCAGGCAAAGCTGCCGACAAAATTCGGTACATTTGATATATATGGATACCGTAATAAAATAAACGGTAATGAGCATATTGCGCTTGTAAAAGGTGATGTATCGGACGGTGAGCCTGTGCTTACAAGAGTGCATTCGGAATGTCTTACGGGTGATGTGTTCGGTTCCAACAGATGTGACTGCGGTGAACAGCTTGCGGAAGCAATGAAGAAAATAGAGACAGAGGGAAGAGGAATACTGCTCTATCTCAGGCAAGAGGGAAGAGGAATAGGAATCCTCAATAAAATCAAGGCATATGCATTGCAGGAACAGGGATATGATACTGTTGAAGCAAATGTGATGCTTGGGTTTGCACCTGATTTGAGAGACTACAGCGAGGGTGCTCAGATATTCAAGGATCTCGGTGTAACAAAGCTTAAAATTATGACAAACAATCCCGAAAAGATTTCGGATTTGTCGGAATACGGGATTGAACTTACGGAAAGAGTATCAATACAGATTCCGGCAAAAAAAGAGAACGAATTTTATTTAAGAACAAAACAGCATAAAATGGGACATTTATTTAAATATTAAGGAGGAAATAGAAATGAAAGTATTGGAAGGAAATTATTGCGGACAGGGAATGAGAATAGGAATCGTGGCATCACGTTTCAATGAATTTATTACATCAAAGCTTGTAGGCGGTGCAGACGATTGCTTACGCCGTCACGGAGTGGGTGCGGATGATATCGAATGTGCATGGGTACCGGGAGCATATGAAATTCCGCTTATGGCGAAGAAAATGGCAGCAAGCGGCAAGTATGATGCGGTAATCTGTCTCGGTGCTGTAATCAGAGGCGCAACAAGCCACTATGACTATGTATGTAATGAGTGTGCAAAGGGTATTGCAATGGTATCAATGGAAACAGGTATTCCGGTATTATTCGGCGTGGTAACAACAGATACGATTGAGCAGGCAATTGAGCGTGCAGGTACAAAGGCAGGAAACAAGGGATATGACTGTGCAATGTCGGCACTTGAAATGGTGAACTTAGGAAAGAATTTTTAATCATTAGCAAATGAAAGACACCCCGAAAGCTGATGCTTTCCGGGGTGTCTTTGATTTATTTGTTCTCGGAGCAACTGCATCCGCAGCTTCCGCTGCAAGAGCCTCCGTCGGGACAGCCAATGCATTTCTTGCCACTTTTCTTGGCTTTACATACATAGAAAGCTGCCAGTCCGATAATAACTGCTAAAACTGCAATAATGATTATGTTTTCCATAGAAATCAACTCCTGAAAGTTATTACATCTTTAAGTTCTTTGAATTAAATGAATACTCTTCTTTTACGTTCTTGTCTGCCTTAACACACATATAAGCAATTATTGCAACCATTGCCACAACTGCAATGAGTCCGGGGAAGAAGCCTGTACCGAGTGTACCTGTTGTTACAATTGTACCAATCTGATATACAAGATAGCCTGTAATGTAACCAACACAGAGCTGGAGACCGATGCCGCCCCAGAGCCACTTGGCACTCTTCATCTCTGAGTTCATAGCACCGATAGCTGCAAAACACGGCGGTGTGAAGAGGTTAAACATAAGGTAAGCAAGAGCTGCAACCTTTGTAATGGCAAATACTGTAGCAACCTCGGCGCCTGCACCCTCCATAAGAGCAAGCTCTTCTGTGTCGATAAGGTTCTCAAGACCTACGAAGCAAACTGCTAATGTACCAACGACGTTCTCCTTAGCGATAAAGCCTGTAACAGCCGCAGCTGCAAGCTGCCATGAAAGTACGCCTACAATCGGAACAAGGAGGTATGCAAACGGTCCTGCTATTGATGCGAGGATTGAAGTATCGGCAGTTTCGGCAACAGCCAGGCTCCAGTCAAAGGTCTGCATAATCTGTACAGCAGTGTTACAAAGTAAGATAATTGTAGCAGCCTTTACTATGTAAGCCCAACCTCGTGAACACATTGACTTAAATGCTCTTACTAAGCTTGGAACCTTGTATTCAGGAAGCTCAATAATGAAGAATGATTTTCTTACCTTATGTCCTGCAATCTTGTTTACGAGTAATGCACCGAAGAAAATAAGTAGGATACCTGCGAAGTACATAAGTGTACCTACCCATGAAGCATCCTCAAAGAATGCACCTGCGAAAAGTGCAATAACCGGAAGCTTTGCACCACACGGCATAAACGGTGTAAGCATTGCTGCTGCACGTCTCTCGCGCTCGTTACGGATGGTACGGCAAGCCATAATACCCGGAATTGCACAACCTGTACCGATAACGAACGGAATAACTGACTTACCGCTAAGACCTACTCTCTTGAAAATCGGGTCAAGAACAACTGATGCACGAGCCATATAGCCGCAGTCCTCAAGCAATGCAATAAGGAAGTACATTACCATTACAAGCGGAAGAAATCCGATAACTGCGATAACACCGCCGATGACACCGTCAACGAGAAGTGCACTGAGTAACGGATTTGCATTTTCAAGCAAGCCGCCAACCCATTCCTGGAAGCCCTCAAGCCATGCTACGAGCGTATCTGCAAGCCAGGGACCTACCCAAGCCTGTGAAATCTGGAAAACGAGGAACATTACAACTGCAAAAATCGGAATACCAAGCCATCTGTTTGTTAAGATTGCATCGATTTTGTCCTGTGAATTCTTGTCCTTTGTTAATACCTTACGCTTCTCAACTGATGAAACGATGCCTTTTACAAACTCAAAACGCTTTCTGTCGGCTGCTTCAACGGATTTCTTGCTTGTGAGGTCGATGTTGCCCTGTGAATAAGGAGCAGTCTGAGCTGTACCCTTGAGAGCTGTAGCAGCCTTAATAACATCCTTTAAGCCTTCGGCTGACGTTGAAACAGTTTTTATAACCGGACAACCGAGCTTCTTTGAAAGTGCTTCAGCATCAATTTTGTTTTGCTTCTTTGTATTTATATCAGTTTTGTTTAATGCAACGACAACCGGAATACCTAACTCTAAAAGCTGTGTTGTGAAGAAAAGGCTTCGGCTTAAATTTGTAGCATCTACGATGTTGATGATTACATCGGGATTTTCGTTCTTTACATATGAGCTTGTGATGCTTTCCTCTGATGTGAATGGTGACATTGAGTATGCACCCGGTAAGTCAACGGCTATAAGCACGTCATTACCGCTATGAAAGCTCTTCTTTATGGGGTGTTGTTTCTTTTCAACGGTAACACCTGCCCAGTTACCAACCTTTTCGTTTCTGCCTGTCAAGGCATTGTACATGGTGGTTTTACCGCTGTTCGGATTGCCTGTTAATGCAATTCTCATTGTGGATTCCTCCTATGAAATATATGATAAAATTTATTTTACAGCCTTAGTGTTAAAATACACTTCCCGGAGTTAGAAAAGACTAACTATATGTTAAAAAAGTAATCAGCTGATTACTTTCACACAGGCATTAAATAATAATAGCCTCTGCCAGCTGATTATCGATGTTGTATCTTCCGTCCTTGATTGAAACTACGCAGCCGCCCTTTAAATGGGAAATAACTGTAATAGGCTCGCCGCTGTAGCAACCTAAAGAAAACAAAAAGGCATCAAGCTCTTCATCATCTGTTTCAATTTGTCTGATGATATATTCCTTGCCCTCTTCTGCAGCCTTTAAATTCATACAAATCTCCTGCTTTCAACGTGATGTTTAAGGATTAGTCGGCTAACCTTTGACTATAAAAGATTAGCATGTGCTAACTCGATAATATTGTAACACAATCATAATTTTTTGTCAATATATTTTTTGTAAATATATCAAATCATTTTATATAAAAAAGAATTGTTTTTTTGAACGGTATTTGGTGTTTTTTGTTGAAATAGAGATAGGAATATGATATACTGTAGTCAAATAAGGGATATGGAGGAGCAAATGAAAGTAATATTTTTAGACATTGACGGAGTGCTTAACTGCAGCTATTCAAAATCCGAGTGCTGCGGTAAGTTGGGAATAGATAACGATAAGGTTAAAAGGTTAAGGCAAATAGTGACAGCATCGGATGCAAGACTGGTGCTTTGCTCCACCTGGAAGGATGGATGGGAAAAAACAGATAAGGAGCAGCAGAGCGAGGAAGCAAATTATCTTGACAGGAAATTAAAGCGTGAGAGACTGTGGATAATGGATAAAACAACGGATTTGCATACAGACAGAGGTGCAGGGATTTTAAGATGGATTGAGGGGAAAAGGATAGAGAGTTGGATAGTTATTGATGATGAGGAGTTTGACTATAAGGAGCTTGGAATAGTGGACAGGGTGGTGCGAACCGAATACTACAGTGAAAATGGCGGATTGCAGGATGAGCATGTGCAAGCGGCAATAGATAAGCTATTGGTATGAGAAAATAAATTATGGTTAAGTGCTAACCAACACAACGCTAAACCATAATTTATCTTACAAACTAAAAAACCGCAAAGTAACGGGGATGTTCAACACAACATCCCCGTTACTTTGCTATTTAGTTTTTGACTACAGCGTTGCACACAGGCTCCTGTTTGCTGTTCCAGAGGAACGCCTTATAGGTATAAGCTGTGTCGGGAGCCTTATCAAGCTCCAGACTCAGGAAATTGCCTGAAATATCTGATGAAACGGCACTTATAAGTGAGCCGTCAGCATTATATGCCGCAATATATGCATGAAGAACCTCGCCGGTATTATTGTATTTAATATCAAACTCTGCACACATCTTATCTGTATCAGGTACCATTGAGATAACAGCGTTAGCACCGTCTGTGTCCTCAACAACTGCTGAAAGTGAAATTTCCTTGACATTGGTTATTGACCATGTATGCACACCTACAATCAGGTAACGGTATTCGCCGTTGAGCTGTGTTACGGCATTTGTGCCGCTTGCAGTACCTAATATATCAGCACTGTAAAGCTGTGCAAACGGTTTGTAAAGCTCAGAATCCTTTTTACAGAGGTCCGAATTATTCGGATTCATAATTGATGGGTCTTTTAATATATCGTCACTGTTTGTTCCGAGATAAATAACCTTTGCATTGCTGTCGCCCTGCATTGTTATTTCGTCAAGCTTAAATACATTTCCGTCGCCTGCATAGAATACCTGATATGCAACATACGGAGCCGCACCTCTGTCTGCTGTCCATACGGTTGATACATTTCCATCATATGAATTTTCCGGTACGCCTACATTTGTTGAAGCGTAGCTTGTGACATAGTAATCCTTGAGATTAAGTGCTGCCGGTTTTAATGATGCAAGTGCTGCCTTTAGCATTGTGTATGAATAGTTGGTTGTGTTCTGGCTTGATGAGTCGATGCTGTTAAGTACCGATTGCAGGTTAGCAAGGGAGTCTGCTGAATACGAATCTGTATCACTAAGCTTCTTCTGTGCCTCCCTGACTGTTTCGTCAAGCTTTGTTGTATCGCTTATCAGCTGACCTGATGTATAGCCTACATCTCGTATCTCGTCAAGATATGTAACAGTAATCTGATCAATTTCCGGAGCTGTAGAGTTTACAAGCTCACTGAACTGATACGAATTATCGTTATAAAGCTTTATTGTGTTATACCCCGTCTCAAGCTTTAATACAACGTCAACAGTCCTGAAAGTTTCCCAGCTGAATGTATTTCTGAAATATACTGTCTCCGGTTCGTTGTCGCCTACCTTGATTTGCATATAACGCTCTACAAGGTCGATGTTATACGGATGTACATATGTGCTGCCGTCAGTCTTACGCATAACCGGTGCCGGCTCGTCATTTGCGTAACGTATTGCGAAATTGTACATTCCTCCCACAGGTGCATCCACATGGAATGTCACATATTCATCCTCACCGTTTTCATCTGCTGACGCATACTGTCCTACTCCGAGATTTGTAAGCACTTTTCCGCTTCTTGCATATTCGTTTTCTTTTGTATATGCATTGTAGCCATCAAGTCCCAACCAGAAAGCGTCTATAGTTGCACCTGTCTCAGGTGTATCATTGTACTCAAACCTGAGTACGGAAGCGTCGCCCTTTACTCCGATAGTGTTCGCACCCTGAGAAAGATATACGGTCGGAGCTGAAATTACTACGCATCCATCTGAGGTTACACCATTCCAGAAAACATGATCATAGGTTGAGCATTCTGAATATGTTTTTGCATCAGGAGCATAATCCACAAGCTGTCTTGACAGTGTAGCATCTTCCGCACCGTTGATTGTATAATAGCCTGCAACCGGAGCAACCGCTGTAATCTTTGTTACATCGCCTTCTTTGAATGCGGTATGTTCTGTTATATCAACCTCAAAGTCATATCGTCCCTCGTAGTCCTCAATCAGATCAAGGTCAATCTTATCAAGTGCCGCAACAAGCTGTAAATTGCCCTTGCTGCCCTCGTCGCCGTTTATCTGTGTAAATGTGATTGTATGTTCACCTGCATCAAGATATACATCAACATTATGATGTCTTCTGTAATGCCATACTACTGTACTTTCAAGGTAAAGTGTCTGCATCACTTCATTATCAATCTGCATTCCGAACGGAAGTGTCTTTCCTATTGCTCTATTCTGTCCGTTTGCGTCCGGCTCAAGAGTCTGAGCGTTTACATACGGTGCCTGTAATGAATAGAATATTCCTAAATCATACATGCCGCTTTCAGGTACGTTGACTGTGAACTTAACGCCGTCACCGTTATTGTTTATGCTTCCGACCTCTTTTCGTCCCGAAGCTGCAAATGTACTCCATCCTACCTTGTTATAAGCTGTTGCACCGCCGATAAGGTCTGCATCCTCCGCCTCATATGAAAGCGTTGAAATTCTTACATCCTGCATGGTTGTGCCGGCTTCATCAGTCGGTGTGATTACAGCGAAGAAAGCGTCCATTTCATCTGTATCCGTCACCTGGATTTTAAGTGTATTATCATTTACAGTTATCGGACCGTCAAAAACAATCTCCGGCTGATATTTAGAGCCAAGCTGTCCTGAGAAACTTACTCCGTAAATCTTCACGTTTGCTGCACTGTTTTTACCTGCAAGTGCAGTTGAATTCATGTTATCAAGTAATACTGTTTCTTTGCTGTGCTTTTCCTCATTTCCGCCAAAGAGTACATATGCCATATTTATGTCCTTGTCATATGCGGCTGTTCCGTAGAATCTTGTATTTTCAAATGACGGTGATGTAAGTGTACACTGCTCGCCTGTCATTTGTGCATACCAATGATATACCCACCATGTTGATGCAGGGCTGTTATGGTCTGCTGCCATCTCATTCAATGAATTTGCCATGCCCCAATATGCCATACAAGCGTTCATGTCCTTATCCTCGAACATTGAAAGCCATTTTACCAGTCCACCCGGAGCACCAATATCATAATGTCTTGCATATTCGTTTACAAGAAGCTCAGGCTGATAGCTTCTGCCTGATTTCTGTGCATATGCGTCGGTATAATATTTCTTTACCATGCTCTCTATTGAAGCATAGTTGTTGAAAAAGCTTGTAAGCGAACTGTCTCCCAGCTCATGCCATGAGATAAGCTCCGGAAGACAGTTGTTATCATAACAATATGATAAGAAACTGTCATATTTACTTGCATTAAATCCCGCAAAGTTCGGGCCTGCACATCTCGCATTCGGGTCGATTGCATGAACAGCATCATAGAGCTGCTTCCATGCTTTCTTTAAGCCGTCAAGATTACCGCCATACCATATCTGGTCAGGCTCATTGTATAGTACATAGCTGTATTTCGCAGCCTCTTCCTCATTAAGAGTATAATAATTGCCGTCACTGCCTAAAAACGCACCCTTGTCGCCCTCATTTGCTTTATGGCATATCATTCCGTAGAGAATACTCTCCGCAGTACGCTGATATCCGTCAACATCAAGTGAGCCGTCAGCTTTATAGGGGGCGTTATACGGCCATTCGAGATAAATATCCTGCAAATATACCTGCATATCCCGAACTCCTGCCGCCTCAAGTGCTGATGAAACTCTTGTTGCATCACCTGTCGGATGCTGTAAGCCGCCTAATGCCTTTTGTACCATCGTACTCGGCTTCAGACCCTGAAGCAGGTCAATTGACGGTACATTGATTTCAGCGACGCCGTACAGGAAACCTGCCGAACCCTTGAAGAGTGTACTTCTTGAATTCATATCAAACCGGATTGTTGCACCGTTATCGTTCTTTATAACAAGCTTTCCGTCTTCATTAGCGGCATAGTAGCCGGCATCTCCGCTTACTGTAATGCCTGAAATATCGGCACCCTCTCCGACTGTACCAAGTGTGCGTGAGGCAGGGGAGTCCATTGTGATTTCAAATTCACCGTCCCAGTTAGCGCCGATATTGAGTGTTGCTCCCGTGGATTGGAGCCTCACCTTATTCAGCTCAGTACCCTCGTTGATATTAACTGTTGCTGCATCAGAAATATTTATATCAAAGTCTGAATTGTTTATGAAATCAACATTGTTAAGGGTAAGTGAACCCTGCTTTCCTGACCCTGACGAGCCTGCACCTATAGCGGCACGGCGTACTGTTGAAACGGCGTAGTTCTGAATTACCGAATCGGTAATTGTCATACTGCCGGCACCCTCCCATATTCCGACCTCAGGCTTGGTGTTGCCGTTGATTGTCAGATTTTTTAGTTCGGAGGTTACATTTTCATTCTGATAAATTGTAGAATCGCCGCCTGTTTCAGTGCTGTTTAATATATGACCGTTTCCGTCAATTGTTATAGAACTTGTTATGCCGCTGTTTGTGACATTGATATCGCTTTCAAGAACATAATTCCCCGTAAAGGTGCCGTTAAATGCAGACTTGAGTTCTGCCAGAGAGGTAATACCTCCCTCAGCGAATGCAAGGGGAGTGCTAAGTATCGATGTGAGCATTGATAATGCAGTGAATGTACTTAAATATTTTCTCATATTTCATGTCCCTTTCTCTTATAAGAAGTGTCCCTGTTATTGATTGCTTGTCAGATTACAAACCTCCTGACCGTTGATTAAAACTTCGCATATGCAGCTGTAAGTGCATTGTATTCGTCAAGCGTAATCGGCATTACTGTGCCGTGACGGTATTTTGCATCGAAGTTGAAGTCTGATGCAGAGGTGAATTGTCCGGTTGCGATATCGTTTGTTATAAAAGGCTTATAGCCCTGAGACTTTGAGTAATAGTCAAGCAGCAGACACCATTTTTCTTCGCCGTTTATTTTATATGCAGTCGGTCCCTCATAGCCGGTAATGGTATTTCCGGCTGTTCCGTTTATGGTGTATGTTGAAACCTCTTCAAAATCACCGTTTAATGATGTACTTTTCATCATTGTAACAGACGATTTGCTTTCATCCTTTGTGAACCTGTAATAGACTCCGTCGTGGATTATAAAGGTTGTATCAATATTGCAAGCTTTGTCAGAGATATAAATCTCAGGGTTGCTGAAATGTATGAAATCGGTTGTGTAGCTCCTGTATATTCTCTGAGTAGAGTAATTATCGTCAGAAACCTTTGAAGCCCAAAATACCATATATTGTTTCTTTTCATAGTCATACACGCTTTCGGGTGCCCATGCACAGCCGGCGTTTTGATCAGCAACCTCAACCATTCGCTGCTCTGACCAGTTTACGAGGTCTGTTGATTCCCAGATCATGATTGACTTGGAACCACAGGTCTGGCATGTGTTCCAGCGTTTTGAATCGTCGCGGCGGTTGTAGATACTTAAATCAGTCGCAATAAGGAAGAATTTATCACCCTCGGGTGAACGTACAATATGCGGGTCGCGGACACCAAGCTCGCCCAATGTACTTGTAAGAATGGGAGTGTTGTTGTTTAATGTTTTCCATGTCTGTCCGTCCTTTGAAACAGAGAAATAAATCTGCTCGTTTGAAGCATCGTCCTCTGTGCCTACAAAGTGTACGAACAGATATGCACCCATATCCTCTTCGCCCTTGTTGGCGGGGGTAGCAAGAACAGTTACGGTATATGTTTTTTCATATGTATATGCACCGTTGTCAAACAATGCACTTACTTTTATCTCTGTATCGGTATCGCCTCTTGTAACGGTACCGTCGGACGCGATTGCCGGATTGTCAGAGGTCCATGTGATTTTTACTCCGTTATACTCTGACGGCATATACTGGTTTCCGTATATTTCAGAGTCGATTTCAAGTTCTTTTGCAAGTGCCTCAAGAGAAGTATCAGCTTTGATTTTTTTTGTTACATATACCGGAGTGGTTATACCTGATAATGTGGGTACAACACTTATGATATTGCCGTTTTCGTCAAATTCCATCTTATTTATGCATACCTCACGGTGATTTCCTGCAGCGGAGCATTGTGTCTCCTGATGACCGTATAATGCTGTGTTAAAGCGATGATAGCAGATATACCATTCATCCGTTCCCGGAATATTTATAACTGAGTGGTGTCCTGTGCCTTTGATTAAATCTGAGTTGGCATTGTCGCGGTGAAGTACAATCGTGTTGCCCGAAATTGATGAAAGTGGTGAAGTCATTTTACCGTATCTGACATGGTAATCGGGACTCCCGGTGTCATCCTCTGACCACATCATGTAATATGTTCCGTTACGCTTAATCATAAATGAAGCCTCACGGAAGTTTGGAGGTGTAATGGTAGTAAGTGTTGCTTCATCGATTGAGAGCATATCATCAGAAAGCTTTGCCCCGTATAAAGCACCGTTACCCCAATATAAATATGCCTGACCATCGTCATCAATGAACACCGCAGGATCTATCATCTGACCTTTTAATTCGCCGCCTTGCTTTATAATGCCCATATCGGTAAAAGGACCTGTGGGGGAGTCTGAAACTGCTACAGCAAGATTTTTCGGACCGTTATTGATGGGGGCGGCACTGTAATAGAAATAATACTTTCCGTCTTTTTCCGCAACAGTAGGTGCCCAACCGTTATGACCGTTTGACCAGCTCACGTCGGCAAGATCAAGAATGATACCCTCATCCTTCCAGTTAACAAGGTCGTCTGATGAGAAACACTTGAAATACGGAGCATCCCAGCCGCTGCCACCGTCGGTAGTTACATATAAATAATATTTACCGTTAAAGCAGGTGATGTTAGGATCTGCATAGAATCCGTCAATTACTGCATTGCCGCGTTCCTCGCAAAATACACGCCACTCCTGTGTCAAAGAAGAATCGATAGCATCAGTTACCGTGATAATTCCGTTTTCATAGCTTCCGCTTGTGAGAACGGCGGATGCCTCGGTTTCACAGATGAATGTCGGTGAAATTGTACTGATATCTGTTCCCGGAACTACAGGTATGAAAACCAATTTATTTATTGTATCAATTTCTACTCCGTATGATTTTATATTATCACCTGTGACAGCTGTAATATTCGGAGCTGTTTTTGTGTATAAATTCATTTAGCTTACCTCCCCGGCAGTCAATGCTGTATCATATACTCTGAAATCCGATATTGTAACGTGTAGTAGTTGCGTCCCGGATGTGACGTTTTCATGTTAAGGCTCAAGAAGTAACATACTGCATGCCAACATGGATTTCGTGAAATTCATAGCATTACTGCCTGTATATTTATTTACCGCCTGTAATTATATCATAATTGGAAGATATAGTAAATAGTTTTAACGGTTTTTTTGATATGTTTTTGTTAAAATTATTTGTTACAAAAAATTCACATAAGCTTATTGAAAAGAAAAGATTTTTTTGATATAATATTAAAAACGGCAGTAATATTTGCTGACTATAATGAATAAGAAAACAATACCCGTAGGC
This sequence comes from Clostridia bacterium, assembly GCA_045542415.1. Classification (GTDB taxonomy): domain Bacteria; phylum Bacillota; class Clostridia; order UBA1381; family UBA1381; genus UMGS1958. Next base: position 70,774 of record JAZQKZ010000031.1, on the reverse strand, counting down.
GGTATAAAAAGACAGGAGGTCGGATATATGAATATTTGTGTTTACGGAGCATCGAGTGACAGTATTGCTCAGATTTATCATGACAGTGCATACGCATTAGCAGAAGAAATGGCAAAAAGAGGTCATACGCTTGTATATGGCGGCGGTGCGAACGGTGTTATGGGAGCGACAGCGAGAGGTGCATATGATAACGGTGGTGCAATTATAGGCATCGCACCGACTTTTTTCATTGTTGACGGTGTGCTGTTCGATAAATGTACGGAATTTGTCTATACTGAAACTATGAGAGAGAGAAAGAAAATACTTGAGGAGCGTTCCGATGCATTTGTTATAGCTCCGGGCGGACTTGGTACTTTTGATGAGTTTTTTGAGATTCTCACGTTAAAGCAGCTGGAAAGACATAATAAGCCGATTGCAATTTTTAATATTAACGGATATTATGACGATATGTTAAGTATGCTTGAAAAGACAGCAAAGAATAATTTTATGAAAGAAAAGAGCCTTGACCTGTTTAAAGTTTTCGCTGATGAGGCAGAGTTGCTTGAATATATCGAAAACTACAATGAAGCACCGATGGATATACGGGATTTAAAGGAAATAGGATAAATTCAGACACAGCTCCGCTTCGGGATTTACCGTAGCGGAGCTTGCTTTTTATCCCCAAAAAATGGTGATGATTAACACAGGACATATAACAGAGCAATAATTTCATATTTTTCGGCAATAATGGATAATGCATTTCGGGCAAAGGCATGTTATAATGTAGGCATAGTAAGTACACAGCATCATACGAAAGGGAGATATGGTTATGAAAATGAACATGAAAAAGTGGCTTGAAGAGTATATGTCGGCTCCGGTAAAAAAAGCAATGCCGATTCTTTCATTTCCGGGAGTGCAGATTATCGGTCATACAGTAGAGGAACTTGTGAAAAGTGCAGATTTACAGGCACAGTGTATGAAAGCAATTGCAGACAGATTTGATACGGGAGCAGCATTCAGTCTTATGGATTTATCGGTAGAGGCTGAGGCATTCGGAAGTAGGGTCCACTATAGTGAAGATGATGTTCCGACCATAACAGACGCACTTATTCATGATGAGGATGAAGCGGATGCTCTTGAGGTTCCGCAGGTGGGAGCAGGAAGAACAGGCGAGTGTGTAAAGGGTATTGAAAAGGCATGCGAGCTTATTACAGACAGACCCGTACTTGCAGGAATCATCGGACCGTATTCTCTTGCAGGCAGATTGCTTGATATGACAGAGATTATGATTCTTTGCTATGAAGAGCCGGATATGGTAGAGACAGTACTTAATAAAGCGACTGAATTTCTGATTGAATATGCAAAGGCATTCAAGGCAGTGGGTGCAAACGGAATTGCTATGGCAGAGCCGGCAGCGGGATTGCTTTCACCAAGCCTGATTGACGAATTCTCAACGCCGTATGTAAAGAGAATAAGAGAGGCGGTAGAGGATGAGAACTTTATTGTCATGTATCATAACTGTGGAAACGTTGAACCCCTTGCAGATAGTATGAAAGAAGTTGATGCACTTGCATACAGCTTCGGAAATGCAATCGATATAGAAGCAATGTTAAAGGAATTACCTGCTGATAGAATGGTTATCGGAAATATTGACCCGGCAGGTATAATCAGAAACAGTAATCCTGAAACAATCCGTAATGAAGTAATTGCATTACTTGAAAGATGCAGTAAGTATCCGAACTTTGTAATGTCAAGCGGATGTGATATTCCGCCGATGACACCTATTGAAAACCTACAGGCATTTTTTGATGCAACAGATGAATTTTATAAAACAAGATAAATATATTTAAGGAGGAACTGACATGGCAGCAGAGATTATTAATGAGATTTCAGAGTGGTTACAGAAAGGCCGCGCAAAGAATGTAAAGGCTCTGGTTCAGGAGGCTTTGGAGCAGGGAGTTGACCCTAAGGAGATTTTAAACGACGGCTTACTTTCGGGCATGATGATTGTAGGCGGTAAGTTTAAGAGAAATGAAGTATTTGTTCCGGAGGTTTTAGTTGCGGCAAGAGCAATGAATGCAGGTCTTGCTATATTGGAGCCTAAGCTTGTAGAAATCGGAAATGAGTCCCTGGGTAAGGCTGTAATAGGCACTGTAAAGGGTGATCTCCATGATATCGGCAAGAACCTTGTAGCAATGATGTTAAAGGGTGCAGGCTTTGAAATCGTTGATATCGGAACAGATGTAGAGGCAGATACATTTATCAATAAGGCAGAAGAGATTGATGCAGATATAATCTGTATGTCGGCACTTTTAACTACAACTATGCCGTACATGAAGGAGGTTATAGACAGACTTAAGGAAAGGGGTCTCAGAGATAAATACATAGTAATGATAGGCGGTGCACCGGTTACAGAGGATTTTGCAGCACAGATTGAGGCAGACCATTATACAGCAGATGCAACCTCAGCAGCAGAGACCGCAAAAGAAGCAGTATTGGAAAGAAAGTAAGTTGAAATGAATCAATTCTATATAATAGACGGACTTGAGCCGACAATAGAGCTTAAAGCTGTGATGCAGGCAATTGACTGTAAAGAGGACAATCCTGTATATGATGTCATGGTCGAAGAGTTTTATGACATGCACGATGAGATACATGCACTTGTAAAGCCGGTGGGTATTTTGGGTTTTGGCGCTCTAAGTGAACTCAGTGCAACAGGACAATATGTAAAAGGAAGCAGGGTTATTTACGCTGTATTAAGCGTAGGTGATGAAATAAAGCAGCGAAGCACAGACTATTTTGATAACGGTGACTATGTACGCGGCATGATATGTGATGCTATGGCAGACTGTGCATTATTTTCTTTAGAGGGAAGAATGCTTGAAAAGCTTAAAGAGGTTTGCGAAGAGCACAACATAGGAATTGTAACAAGATTGGAAGCTCCGCATGACATTTCAATGGAAGTACAAAAAGAGGCGTGGGAGAAGCTTGAACTGAAAAGCAGGCTGGGAATAGATATTACTTCAGGGTATATGCTTGACCCGGTAAAAACGTCATGTCAGGTATTTGTCCTGAGCGAGAATACAGATGATTTCAAGGTTCGTCATGATTGTCGCAATTGTCCTAATGTCAGCTGCAAATTCCGCAATATTCCCGAGATTGAGATTCGGATAAAAAAGGGTAATGAAGCAAAAAAATTAACCGTAAAAGAGAATGAATCACTTATGAATGCACTGATTCGCGAGGGATACTATATAAATGCAGTATGCGGCGGAAAAGGCAGATGCGGAAAATGCGGAGTGAGAGTTACAGAGGGAACAGCACCGATTTCTGAAGAAGATAAAAAAGTGTTTTCCCCAAAGGAGCTTGAGGATGGCTGGAGGCTCTCATGCCTGCTGTACCCGAAAGAAAATCTGACGGTAGAGTTTGGATTGAATGATGAATCGGATTTTGATGTGATAACCGATTACGGAACCGGGTTAAATGCGGCGGTGGAATCAGCGGACAGTAAATATGAAATTGCTATAGACATAGGCACTACGACCATAGCATTTCAGCTATTAAACAATTTAGAAATATGCCACACGTTTTCTATGATTAACAGACAGCGTCAATACGGTGCAGATGTGGTGTCGAGAATAAAGGCTTCGGTTGACGGTAAAGCCGAAGAACTTAAAAAAAGTATCAGGAATGACTTGAAAAACGGAATTCTGTCTTTATGCCAAGAGTATGGTATAGAATCGGCACAGGTTGAAAAAATTGTGATTGCATGCAACACAACAATGGGTCATCTGCTTATGGGCTATGACTGTGAGGGCTTGGGTAAATATCCGTTTACACCTGTAAATATTGATTTTATAACAGGAACTGCAAAGGATATAGTCGGCATTGATATAGGTGCAGAGGTTACACTGCTTCCGGGAATTTCCACATATGTCGGTGGAGATATTGTTGCGGGACTTTATGAATGTGGCTTTGATAAAACAGAGGATATATGCCTGCTTATTGATTTAGGAACCAACGGTGAGATGGCATTAGGCAACCGCAATAAAATATTAGTTACTTCTACTGCGGCAGGACCGGCTTTTGAGGGCGGTAATATAAGCAGGGGAGTGGGCAGTATTGAAGGTGCAATATGTTCAGTCAGACTTGACGGTACGAAAGCTCAGATAAAGACAATCCGTGAAAAACCCCCGGTCGGAATATGCGGAACGGGAGTTGTAGAGTTGACTGCTGAACTGCTAAAGGAAGAGCTTATAGATGAAACGGGACTTTTTGATGATGACTATTTTGAAGACGGATTTCCGGTTGCTCAGGCAGAGGACGGTGAATATATTGTCTTCACACAAAAGGATGTCAGAGAAATCCAGCTGGCAAAGGCGGCAATAAGAGCCGGAGCAGAAACTTTGATTTCAAGATACGGAATAGAAAAGAAAGACATTTCAAGAATCTATATTGCAGGAGGCTTTGGGTATCGTCTGGATACTCAAAAAGCAGTTGAGATCGGAATGCTGCCGCAAGAGCTTGCGGACCGTACACAAGCGGTCGGAAACAGCTCGCTTGGCGGAGCGGTAAAGTATTTAAAAGAACGGCAAAGCAGTAATAATTCACTGCATCATATAATTGATATATCGGAAGAAATCAGTCTGGGCGCAGACAAGGATTTCAATGACTTTTATATGGAATCAATGATGTTTGAGTGAGAAAGGAAGAAAAAATGGAATATATTATTTCTGCACAGGATAGAGAAATATTGCGCGAGGTTGCTAAAAAGCAGTTAGAGCTTGCAAATAAGGAAAGCAACAAAGAAAGAATAAAGCTGTGGTATAAGCACAATGCACTTCAGGGTGAGCGTCCGATGATTCATCTGGAAATGTGGACATTTGCACACGAGATATTACCGCAGAGATTGAAGTGTCAGGGTGAGTTTGCAAGATGGGTAGAAACACAGCTTTACTGTAATTTCCTCAATCAGGAGTTGTTTGATGATGACAGAGTTACACCCGATTATTTCCCGTTAAATTATGATACGCATTTTGAACTTTTTGGTATAGAAATTAAAAAGGATAATACTACGGATGCATCAGGTAATGTGAGTATAGGACATCATTTTCGGTCAGTAGTTGAGGATTTAGAAGACGATTACGATAAGCTCAGGGAAACGAACTTCGGTGTTGATCTTGATACAACCGAAAAGAAGAGAAAAGCCATTGAAGAGGCAATCGGTGATATTCTTCCGGTAAGAGTTCAGATGGATTGCTTATACAGTGTGCCTACACAGATGCTTGTACATTTTATGAGCATGGAGAATATGATGTTTGCAATGTATGATTATCCGGAGCTTTTTATTGAGATGATGGACAGAATTGCAAATGATACATTGGCATATTACAGAATGCTTGAGGAAAAGCAACTGATACTTCCGACAACTTCATTTGAGAGTGTTGGTCAGGGTACATGGAGCTTCACAAATGAGCTTCCGGGGGCTGATGAATTGGCAAAGAGACCGTTTACAACAAAGGATGTATGGGGATTCATGGATTCACAGGAAACAGTAGGTATTTCACCTGCTATGTATGAGGAGTTTATTTTCCCGTGCTATAAAAAGATTTCAGAGCAGTACGGATTATTGTCTTATGGATGCTGTGAGCCGGTAAACCCGATCTGGGACAGCTGTATCAGCAAGCTTAAGAATCTGAGAAAGGTATCCATTTCACCTTGGTGTGACGAAGAGTTTATGGGTGAGAGATTACAGGGTTCAAAGGTGATTTATCACAGAAAGCCGAGTCCGAACTTCCTTGGTGTAAATCCGACTCTTGACGAGGATGCAGTCCGTGAGCATATCAGAAAAAGTCTTAATGCTGCAAGAGGCTGTAAGATGGAAATTACTCAGCGTGACGTATATACTATTCACAATGATATTGCCAAGACAAAGAGATATGTTGAAATTATCCGACAGGAAATAGAAAATCACTGGAAATAATGTGATACATTAAAAAGAAAGCTCCAAAGCGGAGCTTTCTTTTTAATACTATTGAATGGCAGCGAGGAGGTGACAGAATCTATGTCAGATATGATTTTAAATCACTTACTTGAATTTTTTCCGGAATTGTGAGGGGGTAAAGCCGGTATAAGCCTTGAAGTCATTTGAAAGCTTTTGAAGATTGGAATAGCCTATATGGCTTACGATATTCAAAACCTTATCATCGGTATATAAAAGCTCATTTTTTGCTTTCTCAAGCCGCATGGACTTGACATATTGTGCCGGAGTGGTTCCGAAATGCTTTTTAAAAACCTCGATAAAATACTTTTCGTTAAATCCTGTTTTTTTCGCTAATGTCTTTACAGATAAATTCTCATTTATATTTTCTGATATAAATTTTTTGATATCATCGGCAAAGGAATTTGATTTTGCTGCAGTACGGATTTCCCTTGTGTCATTTTCCAGAAAAAGAGAAACAAGCTCTAAGAGTGTAGCCTTAAGCATAAGTGCAGATGCGGCATCGGTTTTTAAATGCAGGGAATCAAGTCGCTCAAAAAGCTTTTGCGCATAAGAAATGTCATCAAGCTCAATCATATATGGAAAATTAATTACATCAAAAAGTGATACACCGTCGAAATGCATTCTAAAATCGCACCAGTACTTGTTATAGCAGGTTTCATTTTCTGAATATAGTGATACAAGAGAATTTTTTGGCAGCAGAACCATATTGTTCTTCTTTGGATAAAGCTCTTCGCCGTTGATTGTTATTTTTCCCTGTCCCTCAAGAATGAGATAAATACAGTCACGTCTGCGACGGTGAGGTCCCCTTGACCAGTCGGGACAAAGCCCATGATCTATTAATATGAACTCTGTCTGCAATTTTGAAATATATTGATTAAAAATCTGATTTTGGTTATGTACTTCCATAGCTCATTCTCCTTTTAGTTTATTATATATTATTTTGAAAAAAAAGTAAACAGAAAAATCTGACTATTTGACAACTTTAGTTGTTGTATATATGAAAAATTAAATTTGAAGGCGGAATTGAAAATACCGGGACATATTAATTAACATATATTCGTATGCAAATGGCTTTTTGTGAAGATTTCCTTGTGTTTTTTAGGCAAGGCTTAGTGGTTAGCAGAGGACAACATAATTTTCGTGATTTATTGGTAAAAATTTGCCAAATTTGCTTGCATTTTTTATGAAAATATAGTATGATTATATTAATATAGTATTTGTTGGGTTTTACCGTATAAGCAGTAAAGACGGCATAATACATTTAACGGAGCTGTACATAAGGGTACGGCAGATAAAAATATATACTTAGGAGGATTATTATATGGCTCGTATCAATGAAGTGGGTATTAAAACCATTTGCGAAATCTGTGACAGATATGCAAACGAAAAAACACCGCTTATGATGATTTTGAGTGACATCCAGAATGAGTACGGATATATTCCGCTGGATGTACAGGAAATTGTATCTGAGAAAACAGGAATCTCGGTAGCAGAAATTTACGGTGTTGTTACCTTTTATTCGTTCTTTTCTCTTGAACCGAAGGGCAAGTATGTAATAGGATGTTGTATGAGAACTGCTTGTTATGTAAAGGGAGCGCAGCAGATTATTGACAAGTTTTCGGAGATACTTGGTATTGCTCCGGGAGAAACAACAAAGGACGGAATGTTTACCATTGATGCATTGCGTTGTATAGGAGCGTGTGGTATTGCACCGGCTATTACTATCAACGGAACAGTATATCCTAAGATGACAGTTGATATGGTTGCTCATGTTATTGAAGAATATCGTAATCTTGGAGGTGCACACTGATGAAAACAAAAACATTTGAGGAATTAAATGCGAAGATTTGCGTCTGTACGGATGCCTTTGAAAGTAAGCACGACGGCTCCAACGGTAAGCGTGCAATTCTTCTTTGCGGAGGTACAGGATGTCTCTCATCAAACTCCATGCAGATTAAGGAGAAGTTTGAGCAGCTGATTGCAGAAAACAATATCGGCGATAAGGTTACAGTAAATATAGTAGGTTGCTTCGGCTTCTGTTCGCAGGGACCGTTTGTTAAGATTTTCCCTGAGGACACCTTATACCGTATGGTAAGTATTGATGACGTTACGGAAATCTTTGAGAAGGATATCTTAAACGGTGAAATTGTTGAGAGACTGCTTTATGTAGATCCGGCAACTAAGGAGACTGTTGTAAAGCAGGATGATATCACATTCTATAAAAGTCAGAAGAGAATAGCCTTACATGGCTGCGGTGTTATTAATCCGGAGGATATTGATGAAGCACTCGGTCAAGGAGCATTCCAGGGCTTGAAGCGTGCATTGTCAATGGAACCCAAGGAGGTTATTGACGAGGTTCTTAAAGCAGGCCTGAGAGGCAGAGGCGGTGCAGGCTTCCCGACGGGAAGAAAATGGTCGTTTGCATATGCTAACGCTGCGGATCAGAAATATGTGGTATGTAACGGTGACGAGGGTGACCCGGGTGCATTTATGGACCGTTCAATTTTAGAGGGAAATCCGTTTGCTGTTTTAGAGGGTATGATGATTGCCGGCTATGCTATCGGTGCATCTGAGGGATATTTCTATGTCCGCGCTGAGTATCCGATTGCGGTTAACCGTCTGCGTATGGCTATTGAGCAGATGAATAAATACGGTCTTTTAGGTGAAAACATTTTAGGTACAGGCTTCAATTTCCAGGCACATATACGTCTTGGTGCAGGAGCATTTGTGTGCGGTGAAGAAACAGCATTGCTCAACTCAATAGAGGGTAAGCGAGGAATGCCGCGTCCGCGTCCGCCGTTCCCGGCAGTAAAGGGTTTGTGGCAGAAGCCGACAATAGTTAATAATGTTGAAACGCTTGCATGTGTTCCGTACATATTGCGTGAGGGTGCAGAAGTATTTGCAAGCTGCGGAACAGAAAATTCAAAGGGTACAAAGGTATTTGCACTTGGCGGTAAAATCAACAATGTAGGACTTGTGGAAATTCCTATGGGTACAACATTGCGTGAGCTTATATATACTGTAGGCGGCGGTATCCCTGACGGTAAGGAATTTAAGGCTATCCAGACAGGCGGCCCGTCGGGAGGATGTCTCACGGCGGAGTACCTTGATGAGCCGATTGATTTCGATAATCTGGTTGCAAAGGGATCAATGATGGGTTCAGGCGGTGCTATTGTTATGGACGAGGACAACTGTATGGTTGACGTTGCAAAGTTCTATATGGAATTTATCTGTGATGAATCGTGCGGAAAGTGTTCACCGTGCCGTATCGGTACAAAGAGAATGCTTGAAATTCTTACACGCATTACTGAGGGCAGAGGTACTATGCAGGATCTTGAAGAGCTTGAAGAGCTTGGTCGTTCCGTACAGGCAAATTCACTGTGTGCACTCGGACAGACAGCGGCTAATCCGGTTATCTCAACTCTGACACATTTCAGAGACGAATATATCGCACATATTGTAGAAAAGAGATGTCCGGCAAAGGTATGTAAGAAGCTTATGAAATATACAATTGTTCAGAATCAGTGCTTTGGCTGCGGTATGTGTGCAAGAGCATGTCCTGCTGACTGTATCCAAAAGACGGACTATACAGCTCCGGGTAAAAAATTGCCGGCTTATCAGATTGATCCGGAAAAGTGCGTGAAGTGCGGTGCTTGTATGGCTACATGTAAGTTTAAGGCAATTGTGAAGAAGTAATCGGGAGGACAAACAAATGGCTAAAATAAATATTAAAATAGAGGGTGTCTCCTATCAGGTTGAGGAGGGCTTGACTATCCTTGAAGCGGCAAAAGCCTGCGGATATGAAATTCCGTCACTTTGTGCATTCAATCATGGTGAGTGTTCGCTCGGCTCGTGCCGTGTGTGTCTTGTTGAGGTTAAGGGAGCGAGAGGACTTGTTGCTTCATGTACATATCCCGTAAATGAGGGTATGGAAATTATGGTTTCCACTCCCAAGGCTACAGAGGCACGCCGTGCATCGGTAGAGCTTCTGCTTTCCAATCACAATAAAAACTGTCAGCAGTGTGATAAGAACGGTCAGTGTGAGCTTTTGCACGTTGCATATCTTACCGGTGCCCGTGAGGGACGTTTTGAGGGTGCAAAGACACCTGTAACTGTTGACGAATTGACTCCGTCAATTGTCCGTGATACATCAAAGTGTATTCTGTGCGGACGATGTGTGTCAAGATGTCAGAACGCTCACGGAATGGGTATTTTGGGCTTTGCTAATCGTGGATTTAATACTATTGTCGGACCGGCAGAAAACCGTTCTATGGCAAACTCACCGTGTATTCTGTGCGGACAGTGTGTAAGCGTATGTCCGACGGGTGCTCTGATGGAAAAATCAGAGATATCAAAAGTAGATGAAGCTATGAGATCGGGAAAGCATGTTGTAGTACAGACAGCACCTGCTGTAAGAGCTGCATTGGGTGAAGAGTTTGGTATGCCTATCGGAACAGCTGTTACGGGTAAGATGGTAGCAGCTTTAAGACGTCTTGGCTTTGACAGGGTATATGACACAAACTTCGCTGCTGACCTTACTATTATGGAAGAGGGAACAGAGCTTTTATCGAGAATACAGAATAACGGTGTGTTGCCGATGATTACATCATGCTCACCGGGTTGGGTTAACTATGCAGAGTATAACTACAGCGACCTTTTAGACCATCTGTCATCATGTAAGTCTCCGCATCAGATGCAGGGTGCAATTATCAAGTCATATTATGCTGAAAAGAATAATATAGATCCTAAGGATATCTTTGTTGTATCAATTATGCCGTGTACAGCGAAGAAAGACGAAAAAGAGCGTGAGCAGATGCAGCGTGACGGCATCAAGGATGTTGACGCAGTTCTTACAACCCGTGAGCTTGCTCGTATGATTAAGCGTGCAGGTATTATCTTCAACCGTCTTCCGGACGAGGAATTTGACCAGGATCTTATGGGTGACTACACAGGTGCCGGCGTTATATTCGGTGTAACCGGCGGTGTAATGGAGGCTGCATTGCGTACAGTATATTATATATTGACAGGTGAAGAACACGGAGCAATTGTATTTAATGAAGTGCGTGGTTTTGATGGCGTGCGTGAGGCATCAATTGACATTAACGGTACAACCGTGAATGTAGCTATTGCACACGGTATGAAAAATGCAAAGGTGTTGCTCGATGAAATTCGTGCAGGCGAGTCAAAGTACCACTTTATTGAGATTATGGGTTGTCCGGGCGGATGTATTGCCGGAGGCGGTCAGCCGTTCGTGAGACCGTGCTTCCTGCCGAACGAGGATGATGATATTCTTGATACATATAAGGAAAAGAGAGCGAAAGCTTTATATAGTGAGGATGAAAGACAGACTCTTCGTCAGTCGCATAATAATCCGCAGATTAAGGCTTTATATGCTGACTTCCTGGGTAAGCCCAATTCGCATAAGGCACATGAGCTTCTGCATACGAACTACAGTGCAAGAGTTGGCTTTAATGATTGATGAAATAATCCGGGGACACGTTCCCCGGATTTTTGATGTAAATAAAAATACCGCCCTATTTAATCACGCAATTTTTAGGACGGTATTTTTTGTTTATAAAAGTGATGCTACGGTCGGAAACAGCTCTAAAGAGCGTTTTAAAATTCCGTTCATATGTGCAATTGCAACACCGTAATTGACAATCGGTATTCCGTGTTCGGCTGCTAAAGATAATCGGTGTTTCATTTCAGCTTCGTTCAGCATGCATCCGCCGCAGTGAACTATCAGCTTATATTCCGAAAGATTTTGCGGGAACTGTCCGCCTGATGTAAAATCAAAGCTGACGTCCGCATCGGAAAATTTTTTTATCCATGCAGGCATTTTAACCGTACCTATGTCACCGCACTGACGGTGATGAGTGCATCCCTCGCAAATAAGTATTTTATCTCCGTCGTGCAGCTTGCTCAGCATTGCCGCACCCCGTACCAGCACATGCAGATCGCCTTTATAGCGTGCAAAAAGAATAGAGAATGATGTCAGGGGAATATTTTCAGGTACAATTCCGGCTACTTTTCCGAACGCCTGTGAGTCGGTAATAACCATTTTCGGAGGAACTGCAAGAGCAGCTAATGTACCGGAAAGCTGAGTGTCCTGGCATACCACTGCCGTACAGCCTGAGTCGAGAATATCACGGATAGTCTGCTGCTGAGGCAGAATAAGACGACCTTTCGGAGCTGATTCATCGATAGGAGTGACCAGAACAATAATATCTCCTTTATCAATAAGGTCTCCTACTACTCTGCGGTTAACTGTACGGCTTTTTGCAAACTCACCGAGCTTATCTTTCAACTCGGAAATATTGATTCCCTCAGCCGCACTGACCCAGATATTATTCTTGTCAGCAGGGGGGATATCACTCAGTAAATCTGCTTTGTTGTGTACTATAAGATAGGGGAGATTCTTTTCTTTAATAAGTGTAAGAAACTCTGTGTCGGCTTCTTGCGTTTCAGCACAGGAATCGAGAACAAGAACTGCAATATCTGTTTTAGCAAGTATTTCGCGTGTCTTTTGCACACGCAATTCACCAAGCTCACCCTCGTCATCAAATCCCGGAGTGTCGATTATAACAACAGGGCCGATTGGCAGCAGCTCCATCGATTTTTTTACAGGGTCAGTGGTAGTGCCGCGAACGTTTGAAACAACAGACAGAGCCTGAGCTGTAACGGCATTTACCAGACTTGATTTTCCGACATTACGTTTTCCGAAAAAACTGATATGTATCCTTTCGGCGGATACTGTTTCCTGTAGGTTCATATTTCTACACGAGGTCTGCGTGCCTCTCTCCTTTCCTGAGAATCATCCCCGGAATCGGTAGCGAAGTCTTTGATATATTCAATCTGCTCAGTTGCAAGGGTGCGTACCTTTTCTTTGGGAATATTCATAAGCTCCTGCTCTACAACCTTAAATCCTAATGAACGGGTATCCTCAGATGCGTAGTCAACAAGGTATTCTGTTAATGTCATCAATGCGTTAGGGAGACAGCAATTGCTGATCTGACCGCTTTTGCACAGACTCATAAACCTGTCACCGGTACGGCCTAAACGGTAGCACGCAGTACAGAATGATGGTATGTGGCCGTTTTCCATAAGCCACTTCACAACATCGTCAAGAGAACGCTGGTCGGATACGTCAAACTGTTCGGTATCATGAGGTCTTTCATCCGCAGAATAACCGGCATATCCGCCGACGGAGGTGCGTGAGCCGCCGCTTATCTGTGAAACTCCCATCCGCAACAGCTTACCTCGTACAGCTTCAGTTTCACGGGTAGAAATGATTATACCCGTGTAAGGCACAGCCAGACGTATGCAGGCGGTAATTTTTGCAAAGGTATCGTCATCAATACCATTGTCAAAATCGTCGGGATTAATATCATCAGCACGCTTTAAGCGTGGGACACTGATAGTGTGCGGACCAACTCCGAATACAGCTTCAAGATGCTCTGCATGCATCAGAAGACCTGCAAATTCGTATTTATACATTTCAAGTCCGAAAAGTACTCCCAGACCTACATCGTCAAGTCCGCCCTCCATTGCACGGTCATGTGCCTCGGTGTGATATGCATAGTTGCTCTTGGGACCTGTGGGGTGAAGTTGCTCGTAGCTCTTTTTATGATAGGTCTCCTGAAAAAGAATATAAGTGCCGATTCCGGCTTCCTTGAGCTTGCGGTAATTTTCTACTGTAGTAGCGGCGATATTGACATTGACACGTCGGATATCTCCGTTCTTGTGGTGAACACTGTAAATAGTGTTGATACTTTCAAGCACATAATCCAGGGGGCAGTTGATAGGATCTTCACCGGTTTCTATTGCAAGGCGCTTGTGTCCCATATCCTGAAGTGCAATAACTTCACGTCGGATTTCTTCCTGCGTCAGTTTTTTTCGTGGGATAGTTTTATTTTTTGCGTGGTACGGACAATAAACGCATCCGTTGACGCAGTAGTTGGAAAGGTAAAGCGGTGCAAAGATTACTATGCGGTTGCCGTAGAATGCATGCTTTATCTCCTCTGCAATATCGTAAATCTTTTGAACCTTATCCGGTAAGTCACATGCGAGAAGTAGGGATGCCTCACGGTGCGTCAGACCGGCACAGTTCCAGCCGTCCTCGGTTTTACGCGGACGGGCTTTTTCAAGTATCTGATCAATAAGCTCAACGTTGTTTTTATTTGCCTCGGCATATTCCAATGTAGCCTGAATTTCAGCATCGTTAATGAATTCTTCCGCTTTGCGTGATTTTGGATCGTATATAGTCATTTCAGTTAAGTTCCTTTAGTTTAATATAGATTTTTATTTACAAACGTCGCCGCGCTGTGCTGTAACAGTACAGCCTATGGATGCCAGTCTTTTTTCAAATGTGTCTTTTTCCTGTGCTGACTCTGCTCCGTCAGAGAGCTTGTTGTCATATAGCATATATTTCTTCCTTGCCGAAGCAGGGGATAGGTTAGGCATAACTACGTTTGCACCTGAAAGAATACCTTTTTCTCTACCGTTTGGGGAAAGAGTTCCCAATGCTGTGGTAGCAGGAAGAAGTATCTTAGGATGTATGAGACGGATACAGCTGAGCAATATACAGGTCAGCTCCACCGAACCGGAAGGGCGGTCGTGGAATACAGTCTCCTTATGAGGGATAAACGGTCCTATACCGCACATATCCGGTTTAAAGCTTTCGATAAATTTAAGCTCCTCACAGAGCATATCAATTGTCTGATAAGGAGAGCCGACCATGAAACCGCAGCCTACCTGATACCCACATTCACGAAGCCATTTCAGGCAGTCAATACGGTGTTGCCATGAAAGCTCCGGGGGATGAAGCATGCTGTAGTGAGTGGGATTGGCACTTTCGTGCCGAAGCAAATATCGGTCCGCTCCGGCAGAGCGTAACAGTCGGTAGCTGTCCTTGCTTCGCTCTCCAAGTGATAAGGTTATGGCACAGTCGGGGTGGCTTGTTTTGATTTTTTTCAGCAACGATGCCAGAAAATCATCAGTAAAATGTGCGTCCTCGCCACCCTGTAGTACGAATGTACGAAAGCCAAGTTCATAACCCTCGCGGCAGCATTCTAAAATATCATCTTCCGTAAGTCGGTAACGCTCGCAATTTACATTACTGCGGCGGATACCGCAATAATAGCAGTCATTTTTACAGATGTTACTGATTTCAATGAGTCCCCGTATAAATACGGAATCGCCGTAATATTTCTCTTTTTCGCTTACGGCTTTTTGGGCTAAATAATTTGCCGTATCATTATCATATTCAGTAAGCAGGTGACGGTACTCCTGTAACGAAAGGGAGTGTTCTGATGCCAGCTTATCAATTAAGTTAAACAATTTGTTATTCATATGAACTTACAGCAGAACCTCCTTGTATTATAGTTATAACAGTGCAATGTGAGTCTGTACACATGGATTTTTTTTGCGTCTGCTACATCTGAAATAATTATACACCTGTTCAGTGAAAATGTCAATGAAACTGATGCAGATTTATGGAGTATCTGATATACTTTATTTGACTCTATAAGGTGTGTGGGGATTGATATTTGATGTAAAGGGTATTATTTAAAGTAAACATTAATGAAGCCGAAGCAATGAATTGCTTCGGCTTCGCTGTAATTCGATTTTTTATCACTTGCAGGTTACTTTAGTTCTGATATATCTGAGCTATAGCGGCACCTGCTGCTGTACCAACCTCGTTATATGCTTTTTGGTTGTAGTGATATGTGTCTATCATATCGTCTTTATATTCAAGGAATGAACCTACAGTGTAGATATTATCGTTCTCAGCGGCAAGTTCTGACTGTGCATCGTGGATTGCAACATATGCCTCATCATGTGCGGTGTCGTCGCCGTTATAATGTCCGGTCTGAACAATGAACATGTCAGTTACACCGACCTCTTTCATGTAGTTGAATATATTGAGTGTTGCACTCTTATATCCTGATGTACTCTGGCTTCCTGAGTATATCTTGTCACCGTCACTCTCGCCCTGACACCATACCATGAAGATTCGGTTGATTGTGTATCCGTTATCCTCAAGATATGTCTTTGCGGCAGTTAATCTTGCCTTTGCTTCAGCCTTTATAGCCGAGCCGGTCCAGTAACCTGTATTTGTGCCGCCTCTTGAACATTGTACTCCTACGATAGGTGTACCGGTAGCACTGTAGTAGCTTTCCATGATTGAAGATACCATATCACCCGAACGTCTGTCTATGCCCTGACCACTGTTGTCATTAAGTGTGTCATTGTTTTCGTTCTTTCCGAAAGGTCCTGAGATGTTGCATAATACATCAGGTGCGGTAATTGATCTGAACTCATATCCATGACCTACAGGGCAAACAGTAGCATCTTTATAAGAGCCTCGGCCTGCCATATTTGACTGCCCCATGAATATTGCAAGGTCAACTACCTTTTCTTTGTTTTCGCTGTTAGTTGTTAAGCTCATGTTGAATAACCATTCATAAATACCGTCAGCCTTTGCAGCTAACTCCTGCACGTTGTGTCCCTCGCCGTAAAATTCACAGTATTGTGCATTGCTTGCACCGCCTGCTACCATTACAGAAACAATGCCTCTTGCCTTATCTGCTGTCACGCTTTCATCAGCACTGCCGTGAAATACCATCGCTGCGGTGTTTTCTGCTGCAAGCTTTTGTGCTGTGACTGTGTCACACTCACCGCCTGCGGGCATGATTGCTGCAAACATGCCCGAATTTGCAGCAGCGATACTGTAACAGCCGTTTGCACCCATTGAATATCCGGCAAGATATACTTTGTCTGTATTGACGCTGAACTTATTTGTAAGCTCATTTACAATACCCTTAACAGCGAAAGCTGCATTATCACTCGTCCAGGTATCTGAATCGCCGCACTGCGGTGCAACGAGAATTGCAGGATACTTTGTGATATTTTCCTCGTTTAACAGCTCGTTAAACATATACTGTGCATTGTAGAGCTGTCCTTCGTTATCGCTTCCTGTTCGTGTCTCTGCATGAAGATATACAATTACAGGATATTTCTCATTTGCATTATAGTTTGCAGGGAGATAGTAACGATATGGCATCGTTACTTCTCCGTTAGTGTATGAAGCATATTCAAAGCTTTCAACATTGTCTGAATCAGGTGCAGTGATATCTGCAAGACTTATATAAACTGCTTCGTCATATGGCTTTATACTGCTCATGTCCCAACCATAGAGCTTGATGTAGCCTGTCATTTCTGACGGCTTATCAAACATGATTGTAGTTGCCTTTGAGTTATCGTTAACTGTCTTTGTAGCCACGAGTCTGCCGTCTGCTGTGTAAAGTGCGGCAATAGCACATCCCTCAAAGTCTGAGTCGATTGTTACGCCTACATTTGCTTCATCGACATAAGTCTTTAATACATTGATATTGTTTACATCAACCTCAGGTGTGGGCTGCGGAGTTACGTCTGCACTCTCTTCCTCCGAGATTGTAAGGTTATCTATATGAATATGTCTGTCAGCAGTCTTTGAACGGTATGACTGGATTTCGATAACCTTGACATCACCTGTCTCTGAGCCTGTAAGTGTTCCTGTAAGTTCTTTTGAACCAAACTTCACTGTTACTGTACCTGCTGCAAAGTCAATTACATTCTTTACATGAGTAGGTGTACCACTCATTCCGTCGCCCTTAACCGAGCCAAATGAGTCGGCAACAGCACCGTCGGTTGCAATTACTGTACCTGCTACGCTTAATTCACCTTTGTTATTGTACTTATCAAAATAGCAGTCAATTAATTTATTGCCTTCTGTATCGGTAATTGTATATGCAAAGTACTGCTGTCCTAAAGCGGTCATGTATGCATCAAACTCGACTGTTACATTGTTCTTGATCTTCGGGTCAAGCGTTACCGTGAGCTTGCCTGTGGTCTTTGATGAAGCATCAAACTTAACTGTTCCGCTTGCTTCGTTCCATGTTGCACCGCCTGATACTACCGGAACGTTATTTCCGGCTGTTGCCGGCTGTGCGGCGTTAAATGTCCATGTTGTTGACGGAGCTGTATATGATGCTAAAACATTACTTTCCGGCTCAGGAGTTGCAAGGGCAAGCTCCATAAGCTTATGTGCTTCATCCACACTGTAAACTCTTGTTACTCCTGTTTCAGTGCCTCTTACGTTGCCTTCACCTACTTCGGCAATATCAGCGTATGTATAAGCATAATCCTTAACCTCGTAGCCGATATCCTCCATGCCTGCCGCAATAATTGATGCGATAAGCATAGCTGAGTGCTGTGTGAGGTGGAGATTATCTGCAACGTGATAGTTGTGTGAAAGCCAACTTGAATCCTCTGTTGCAATGATTGAATCATTTACATACTTCATTGAGAAACGGTTGATGTCAATAAAGTCAACACCAATTTCTTTTGCATACTCGCCGAGTACATTTGTATTGTTTGAGTATGTAAAGTATGACTTGCCCTGATATTTGCTGTTATAAACCGGGCTTAAAAGTATCGGCTTTGCACCCTTTGAAAGTGCTGCGTCAACAATCTTCTTGATATTTGCCTTTGCAGTTTCAATATCAACCTTATTTGATGATGAAACTGCGTCATTGATACCGAAGCAGATAAGGATCGTATCTCCCGGTATCATCTGCTTTGTAACTGATTCAAGGCTTTCGTTGTTCCATGTGCCTGCCGTAGCACTCGGCTGACCGAAATTTGCTATGCTGTACTTGTTTGAAAGGTACTTGTCAAGCTGTGTACCGAAGCCTGTAATCATTATCTTTTCGCTGTCTAAGTCACTACCGTTTGCATCAATTGCATAGTAGTTAGCTGACTCTGAGTCACCTGCAACCCAGATTACCGGCTTTCTTAATTTCTCCGGTACTCTTACGATTGAAACAGATGCAACTCTTTCGTTTGAGCCGCTTGTGTTGCCGATTGTAATATCTACGCATCCGCTTTCGATCATTATTCCGGGAGCATACATCAGTGCGCTGCCGGCATTTCGGTTCTGAGGACTCGCCGAGGTAGTATTCTGAATAATCTGAGTACCTTCGGCATATACGTCTGCGCGTGCACCGCCCTTGCGGTAAACGGTTATGTCGTAGTAGCCTTTCGGAACGTCAACCTTAATCGGCGAACCGGATTCAGGTCTGCATCCGTTTTCGTTGATTGAGCCGCTGCTTGTTAAGCCGTAGCCCTTTGTTTGTGTATATGAATTTGCACCTACTTTCACATAACCGCTGATATACGGGTCTGTTGAAGCTGTTGTATTTGTAAATTCAAACTTGTATTCCGGTACAATAATAACCTCGCCGCCTGTTGTGTTATGAACCTTGCCGTTAGTTGCGCTTACGCTTGTGTATGTACCATCGGCAGCATACATTCGGTATGTGTTGTTATTATACATAACAAGTGATGAAACATCAACATATTCTTCTGATGACACTACCTCAACACCTGTGCCGTCAAGCGGAGCAGGAGAGGGGGTAGGGGTTGCTGTGGGAGCAGGTGTGGCAGTGGGTTCGGGAGTTGCTGTCGGCGCCGGAGTGATTGCCGGGTCGATTTCTGCAAGTTCAATTATCTCAGGTAATGCATCCTGCTCCTGACCGCTTATAAGTTGTGCCGCACGGTTTGTTATTTCAGGTAAAATGTAGCTTGAGAACGAGGTGTAATAGTGGTTATAGTCTTTCCACCATGCCATCATTTCATCTGCCTTATTATTTGCCGCTGAACGTGCTTCAACGATTGACTTGCCGTCAGCCGCTGCTGCGTTATATTCTGCTCTTACGTCATTTGTCATAAGATTATCACTTATCTTACCGATATCAATAAAGCCGATAACCTTGTCATCGCCTGCTGCTACACGCTCTTCATATACCTCACGGATTGCAGCATCATATGAGTTTGTTCTCATTCCCTTAAAGAGAATGTTGTCTGCGTCATATACCTTGCCCTCAGTTGAACCGTAGTTACCTGTCGGTGTGTAGCTTCCTAAAATCACATATCCGCCCATAGCTTCAATTGCGTCTATGTAGATATTGTTGTAATTCTTAAAGGTTTCCTTTGAAGAGCTTGAATCGTTTGTGCCCATACCGCTTATTGAAACGACATCACCCGGCTTTAAGCGTGTGAGTACATTATTGAATAAGCCCTCTGTGTAGTATGAACGGTGTTGTCTGCCGGCACGTCCGCTGTTATAGAATGTACTTACAGTCTCGGCAAGTGCCGGGTATGCTGAAAGGTCCGAGGTTGAATCACTTGCAATGGTGTATGCCCAGCTTCCGTTTTGCTGAACTGTTGAGTCACCGATTGTAAACCATGCCGGCTTTGTGTTTGAGCTTCTTTCAAGCTTTTCAAATTCAAGTGATGCTATTTTGCCGTCGCCTGATAATGTAATATCCATTATTCCGTCTCCGAACACTGCAACGTTATATGTGTCTTCGCCCAGAGAAGCCTTTGTTTTCTCAAAGCCGGGGAGATCGGAGTTGATATATTCACATCGGAGTGTACCCTCGTATGAAGTCTTTACCGAATATACATTACCTGCCTCAAGCTTTACCTTAAAGCCTGCACCGCTACCGCTGATATATCCATTGTTATCAACAGCTGAACCAACTGTACCGAAGCCTCTGTTATCTGAATATGTATCAGCTGCATTTACCTGTGTATAGCCGCTTGTGTAGGTTGAACCGAAGCTGAACTTGTTTCCGTAAAGGCTTACCTTAACTGATTTTGAAATCTCATTGCCGCTTGTATCTGTTGATATTGCCTTAACGAGAATTTCCTGCGGTGAAGCTGATGATGCTACAGTTAATGTACCGTCTGATGCAATTGAAATGTCCGAATCACTTAATGTACTACCGTCTGCATTAAGTAATGTATATGTAATTGTTCTGCCGACAACCATTTCAGCGCTTCCGTCAATTACCTGTGCAACGTATGTATATACAGCATTTCCCTCTGTCGGAATTGCCGCACCGGTAGGTGCCTTTACAAATGCAACGTTGTCCTTTGTACCTAAAAGCTTTATTGTATGAGTTGTCTTATATCCGTTAATTGTAACATTAATCGGTAATTCGCCTGATGAAGCTGTAGAATCAACAGTTAATACTGCACTCTGATTGCCTGATGAAGCTATACTTACACCTGTTGCAAATTCATCGGCAATTTCCCATGAAGCAACACCCAGAGCTACCGAACCGTCTGCCATAAGTGCATTTAACGATAAATCTGCAGTTACCTGTGCTGTTTCTGAAATTGTTAATGTCTCAGGAGCGTTTACAGTTGCTGAGGTAACGGAGGGTGCAGTGATTTCTACATTATTTATATCAATAGTACCACTGTTTTTGGTTAATGCTATTCTGTAATATGAACCTGATGTATATCCGTCCGTGAATGCTGACACATCAGTTGCGCCAATCGGCACAGCACTGCTGTAGTCACCGTCTGCACGGTATTCATATATCTTTGCCATGCAAAGCTTTGATGTCGGATCTGCTACTATCTCAATATGATACCATGTACCTGCCGAAGCCTCACAAATTTGTGTAGTATTGAGTGTAAATGCTGAACCGCTAAATGCCAGGTTAAATGCAGTTGACGTAAAGGAGGTTACTGCCTTTCCGGTACCGTATTCTATATTAGCCGGCATATTGAAGCGTACATCCTGTGAGAATACTGTCTGTGAGGTAATGTTTCCTATGTTCTGATATACATATGATGAATTACCGCTTAATGCTCTTGATAAAGCAAGATACTTGCCTCCATTTTCTTCCCGGAGTGTTACATATGTAGCGTCTGAACCGTCCATTGACCAGCCGCCCGTCAATATGTCGTTATTTTTGATTGAGTATCCAACGAGCGTATCGTCATACTTGCTGTAATCCGCACTATAACCAGCTCTCGGTAAAATCTGCGATGTGTCAACGTTTGTATCTGCAAGGAGTACCAACGGTTTTGAAACAGTGACAGTCTTTCCGTTATATGTAACAGTAGCAGTTACTAAACCGTAGTAATTTGCTGATGTATTCTTCAATCTGAAATTGACGTTGCTCTGGTTTGCGCTGTCGATTGTAACACTTCCGTAGCTGTCGCAGTATGATGAGCCTGTCTCACCTGTTGCTATACCGTTCATTGTACGGAAACCGTCAAATTTCCAGTCTATTGTATAGTCACTAACTCTTGAATCCGGATTTGAAACAAGGCTTGTACCTCTTTCGCCGGTAATTGTAAGAGAAATATTGTTATCTGCATATGTATCGCCATCAGGTCCCATGACAAGCATTGAATTTGCCGGGAATGAGTTGAACTCGACTTTTGCTATATTTTCGATATAGTCCGGTGAAATCTGAGCAGTGATTGTTGTGTCGGCAGTAACTGCATATGAAGCAAGCTGTGTTGATGAAAGGAGTGTTCCGTTCACATTCCAACCAAGGAAATAGCTGCCGTAAAGTGACATGTCCGGGATATTCACCGGTGACTTGCCGTCTGCAACATACTGCGAAAATTCAGAAATACCGTTATTGATTTTTACTGTATGGAATACCTCTGCCAAGTCCTCATCGAGTGCCTTTGATACCTTTATGTTGTCAATACAGGTATCAGCACCGGTTGACGGTGAAAGGAGGTGGATACACTTCCATGAGCTGATGTCCGGTGACATATCAAGCATACCGTGATAGTATGTTGTTTCTCTGTCAAGTGACATTATGTAAACTATTGCAGTGTGTGTGTCGTAGTTACCTACAACCTTTACATGAAGCCACGGATTGTCTGCAATTTCCGGAGTTGTAACGATTGGTGCCTCATAGCGGTTAAGTGTCATTCCGCTGTCGTCCAAGGCATTATTTAAAACATAAAGATTTGAACCTTGAGGTCTTGCCATTGTGAAAGCATACTTTGCATTAGAGTATCTTCCGTGATTCGCATATACCGATGACTTCGTTTCAAGAAGCTCAAGGTCTGATACATTTACGTTTGAGGTTGACTTGAAATCACATTCAAATACGAAATTATCCGTTATAGCCGGGATTTCAACATATCCTGAACGGCAGGTGCCGCTTTTGCCGGATACAACTGTCTGATACTTGCTTATTAAGCTTTCGGTGTCTGTCTTTATCTTCATCGTTCCTGCCGGTGAAGTCCAGCCGCCCGTTGCTCCGTCTTCATAACCCTCAAAGTTCTCTGAATACAGCACCTCTCTGTCCGGCTCGTTAAACGACGGCGGAAGAGTGGCGTTTGGGTCTGCTGTCGGAGCTGCTGTCGGTTCCGGAAGTGCCTCAAAAGTAATTGATGAAACATAGGTTGAAGTCTTTCTGTAGCCGGTATAAACAATGTCGCCTGCCGTTACGTCAAAGGTCATGCTTGGGCCGTATCCCATATAGGTTTCCGAACCGTCATCGTTAAAACAAAAACCGATGTCCTTACCCTTAATCGTTACAGTACCGTAGGATGGTGCAGTAAACGCAATATAACTGCCCTTTGCATACCTGCCTGCTCCATTTGTTACAGTGTTACTTTTTAAATATACTTCTCCCGCAGCTGTTACATATGTACCCTCATATGTAAGATATGCGGTGGTGTAGTCATCAAGCTGATAAATATCAGTTGATGTACCGTAGGTGGTATCTGCACCGTTTTTGATGAGCTGAGTAAAATCGCAGGTATAAACTGCATCCTCAGCTGATGCTGTCATTGCAAGCGGAGTAATAGTTGATAAAGAAATTGCTGCCGCTGTCAATGCACTGATTAGCTTTTTTGCTTTCATAAAAATAGCCTCACTTTCCTATTTTATTTTTATAATTATATAATATCATATTTGCAGTAAAAATCAAATTACATTTTCTGCATTTTTGTTTGCATTTTATGACCTGTTGTGTTATAATGTAATTGAGGTGGTTCAGATGAAAGGGTTAAAATACGGAAATCATGTTCTTGGTGATAGCGAAAATGGGTATATATATAATCTGAGTTATTCGGATGCATACAGCTTCAGTTCTCATTTGCATACATGCTATGAATTTATTCATGTACTGAAAGGGAATATTCTTTACAGAGTTGAGGGTGTTGATTATATGCTTTCGGACGGGGATATAGTTATGACAAATCCGGAGGAACTGCACTCATTCAGCTTTCCGGGAAATAATATATATCATCGTGAGTTTCTGCATATATATCCGGGCTTTCTCAAGTGTTTTCCTGAGCTGATTGATTTCCTGAATTCACGAAAAGCCGGAAAACACAATCTTGTGCCGTCAGAGCTTGTAGAAAAGTACAGACTGGATAATATTTTCAGGAATATGGAGAACTGTTGTCGCGAATCTGATTCAAGCACGGATTTGTTAATGCTTACGCATACAGTACAGATGATAGTGCAGATCAAGCGTTTACTTGAAACAGAAACAATACAGTATTCAGCACCGGCTCTGAACGAAAAGTCAAACAGCATACGACATTTTATAGACCATAACTTTGAAAGAAACATAACGGTTCCCGATATAGCTGAGGCTACTTTTATGTCAACAGCATATGCAAGTCGGTTATTCAGAAAGGAAACAGGTATGACAATAAAGGCATATCTTAATATGCGTCGGGTGACTAATGCAAAAAATCTTATGATGGGCGGTGAAAAGGCAACTGAGATTTTTGATAAGTGTGGATTTCTTGATTACTCTACATTTTACCGTGCTTTTATCAGATTTGCAGGCATGACTCCGGAGGAGTTTAAGGAAAGCTGTAAATAGATTTGTGAAAAGCATAGAGCTTGACCTTTTATAAGCTTATATGCTATAATATTATTATAATCCACCATAGGACAGGGGAGTGAGATTGAATGAAAAAGTGCAGAATAACAGTAATGAAAACAGCTCGGTATGATGATTTAATAGAGCAGTATGAAAATCCTATAGAGCATGCGTGTGATATGCAAAAGGGACAGGTTTTTATTGCAAACGGCTGGCAAAAGCCTCAGGATTTATGTGACAGTGCGTGGGAAAGTATGTCCTCATTTGTTATGGCATTATCTCATGGCGGTGAAAATTTATATGACGGGTGGATGAAAAATAAAAAATCCGCGATGATTTCATGTAATGACGGCTTCAGACCCGTGAGCTTTTATATTGAAGCACTTGAAGAGGATGCGGATTGACGGACTAATAATATATTATAGAAATACAGGTGATATTTATGATAAAAGAATTGATACATGATCCGATATTTTTAGGACAAAAATCGGAGGCGGCAGCTGCTGCGGATTTACAGACAGCCGAGGATTTGCTTGATACATTAATTGCACATAAGGACGGCTGTGTAGGGATGGCGGCGAATATGATAGGCGTTAAGAAGAGAATTATTTGCTTTGATAATAACGGTGCTTACATGACCATGTTCAATCCGGAAATAATTAAATTTTCGGAGCCATACGAGACAGAGGAGGGATGTCTGTCATTGCTTGGCGGTCCGAGGAAAACAAAAAGATATAAGAAAATCAGAGTACAGTATCAGACGGCTGATTTCAAGGTACGGACAAAGACCTTTGAGGGGTGGACAGCACAGATTATTCAGCATGAGATTGATCATTGCAACGGTATTTTGATTTGAGGAATCGATTGAGACGAATTTTCTGTAATACATGAATATGGTTATGTGAAGCTAATACAGGGAAGCTGTATGGCGAATTAAAATATAAGAATCCCAAATGTAAGTCAAATAGCGAGTGATGATGGGGCTGAATGTATTGCAGAAATCGGAGTATTATTGGAGCGAAAAGAGATAAATAAAATTCCTAAAAAAGCAATGGGTTTTTTCAATAAATATATGGGAGGTGAAAAACGATGAAGTTTAGTTATTGTGATAATTGTGCTAATTGCAGAGGGTTGAAAAATGGAATTTTTGTATGCGATGCGTTTCCTGACGGTGTTCGGTATGACCATGCATTTAAAGATTTGGAGGAACTGAAAGAGTGCAACAATGGAATTGATTATAAACCCAAAGAAGGAGGTACGTTTTGGTAGGAACGAAACGCACCTTTTGACAAATTATATATTGAAGCTAAATAAAGGATTTAAAGCACGTTTGAACTGCACCATTTTGTGCTGTCCGCACAAAATGGTACAGTTCATTATATCCTGAATATTCATGGAGGAAGTAGTATGAATTATGGAGAAAAGTTTTTAAACGAACTGGAGAAATTAAGAAATGGCGAAGAAGTAAAGTGCGACCTCTGTAATAAAGGTTTTTGGAGGACTCCATATGATTATAAAATAAGCCATTATTTTGAATGTGATTATTGCAAAGCAAAAATGAATATAGATTAAAGCACGTTTTGTAACGTGCTTTTATCATGCTCAAAATCACAATTGATTGTGAAATATTGAAAGGCGGTGATGTGACAGAGTCAAGAGCAACTACGCTGATACGCACAGAAATTGCTCACGCACGTTCCGGGGGCGATTTAAAGGGGTATAATGAAAATACTACAAATACATGGCTACGCTTGACGAGAGGACGTGTGAAACGTGCGAGGAATCCGGGGACGGGGCATGATGATATGATTGACGGTTCGGTTACATATGAACAGTGGCGGGACGGTATGAACCCGGAGGAAAAGGCGGCTTTTGAGGTGACCGGACGGAAGTATAGAAATAATGACGCTGATAAGGCACAGCACGAAAAATACAGAGCTATATTTGGAAAGGACGTACCACGAAGCATTGACAAGTTCCAAGAATTGAAGTATAATGATAGTGCAAAGTGGGCGGAGCTGAAAAAGCAAAAGCAAAGTCGCTTAAATTAAATGGATTTTAAAGATATGTCGGGGCTTGTGAGTACAGGACGAACGCGCAGAGATTTGATGAAAGACCAAAAAGAATGCAAGAGACTAGATGATAAAAGACCTAATAAATCTTTTTAAGAATTGATTGAAGATAAAATGAAAAGAAAATTTATGACAAGAGATGACGCCATTGAAGATATATTAGCCACAGCACCAAAAACAAATAAAGAAGTAAACAAAAAATACGGTTTGGAGTGAGTTATATGAAAGAATATAATATATGCAATCAAGCAGACGAGGAAATATTTTATAAACAGTGTGAGGTATTGGAGAATAGAATACCCGGATTGATAAAAGAGTCTCTTTTAGAAGATGTAGATGGCTCCTGTATTCAGGAATACAGGAGAGACAATGATAGGATAAAAGTATATAATGATTTTCTTATAGGAGCAATATACATTAAATCAGACATTGATTTAGATGAATATTTTTAAAGCACGTTTTACTTGGAGAGGTTCGCTGGAAATGAAATAAATTGTTATTTGGCGGAGCTTATGCATAAAAAAGTAATGCAACAGAAGAAGATATAAAAGAGATTATAAATCATGTAAGCAAGGAATATTCGCATCTAAGAAATGGGGATTTATATGGATATAATTAAGAACTTTAAAAAGTTACATGCTAGCGAAGAAGTTAGATGCTCGAATTGTGAAAAAGGCTTCTACAGACCGGTTGGAAGTGGGTATGAGGATTTAAAAAAATGCCATCAATTCAAATGTGACGAATGTGGTGATTATATGTGTGAAACGGTAAAATTGATTTTATAAAACTAAATAAAGGATTTAAAGCACGTTACTAATGCAGACGACAAAGTCGCCGCTGAACGTGCTTTTATCATGCTCAAAATCACAATTGATTGTGAAATATTGAAAGGCGGTTGTGGTGAAGTCTTACACAAAATCGGGGACATACCCGCGAAATTCGCCTTTTAGAATGTGTTTTTCATCAATGTTTTACATATGGTTTGCTTAAAGGCTTCATATCATTTATATTATCCCACACCATAAGCTTGTCGCCGATATTAATATCTGCTTTTAGTACAGTTGCTGTTCCGTTCTCGAATTCCAGAGGAATTATTTCAACCGAAATCAGTTTTCCTGATTCATATACAGAATGTATCAGTATTGCCTGATTTACCTTGCTCAACGTTACCGTTACAGCATTATCCGAATACGTTATCGGCACAGGTACCGGGGGAGCAGTCGGAGCTGTAGTGGGTGCAATTGTCGGTATCGGTGTCGGAGTCGGTTCGGGAGTTGATTCTATCGGAATTACATCCATACCGCTGATATAGCCTCCGTATTGCTTTGATCCCTTTCCAATACTTACATCAAGCATCTCATCTGTCACATCTACTGTGGTGCGATATTGTGTGGCGTCGGTTGATGTAAGATTGCCCGAGGATACACCCTCTATTGTATAATTTACTCCAAATCCTGTGTTCCAACTTCCGTAATGAATAATGACGTCATATTTTCCGTTCGGTATATCTGCTTTGAATTGCGTTTCACCAAGTATCTGGTCATTATATAAATCCTCGAATCCCGATGCAATATTACCGGGTGCACGAGCCATTCCCTCCTGCACGGCTGAATCTACAAATCCAAATTCCGTATCTGATGAGTATATGGTTGATGAGGTTACTGAAAAATAATCTGTCTGAACAGCTCCGTCACCGAAATCGAAATGATAGGGGAGTGTAGGCAAAGGCATAATATCTATGCCGTTTATATATCCTCCGTACTTGTTGCCTCCCGTATTTATTGCTACATCGAGCATTCCGTCCGTTACTTCTACCTTTGCGATATACTGTGCGGCATCGGTTGATGCGAGATTGCCCGATTCTACACCCTCTATATTGTAGCTTGTGCCAAAGCCGGTGTTCCAGCTGCCATAATGAATGGTTACAATATATTTTCCGTTCGGGAGATCTGATTTAAAGGATGTTATTCCGCTTATCTGGTCAGCGTGCAGATTTTCATATCCTGAAGGAATATTCGCCGGAGCACGTTCCATTGAGGTTTGTGCCGCTGCATCTGCAAAGCCGTAGCATGTAGCAGGTGAATATACAGTTGAAGCACTGACTCCGACATATCCATCCTGTATCGTGCCATCGCCAAAGTCAAAGTGATACTGCGGGTCAGGTGGTGGCAGGATTTCCAGGCCGTTTATATATCCTCCGTATGAGTTTGAACCCTTGGCAATAGTTAAATCAAGTATTCCGTCCGTTATCTCTACAGCTGTGACATATTCTGTCGCGGCTGTGGCGGAAAGATTACCTGAATTTATACCCTCTACCGTATAATTTGTTCCAAAGTTCGTATTCCAGCTTCCGTAATGAATGACTACTATATATTTTCCGTTTGGTATTTCCGCCTTGAATTGTGTTTCGCCAAAAATCTGATCCTCATGCATGTTTTCATATCCTGATGGGATATTTTCCGGTGCGCGTACCATATCACTTGGTGCTGTGCCGACAAAACCATATCCCGTCTCAGGTGAATATGTTGTTGATGCACTTACAGCTGTAAATCCGCTTTGGACGCTTCCGTTGCCAAAATCGAATTTATACGGAAGTGGTGGAACTGTTATTGAAAAAGCACGTTTTAGGGTATATTCGCCGTATGTAATACCGGCACTTAAAGTTACTACAGCACTTACTGATGATGGGCGATTAACTGACACAATCTGATTATTTTCTATGATAATCTCGCTTGATGTACTGCTCCAGGTGATTACAGAGCCGTTGGCAGACTGTGTGGGCAGTATTAAATCTTCCGGTGTCTTAACAAATGTGGTTGAAATAGTAATTGCATCTGCATCTGCCTTTGCTTTCTCGAAATCTTCACCCAAATCAACCGTTTCAGGAGAAAGCGTTACAACACCCTCCGGGAACGAATCAACCGTAAGGTCATTTATGTAATACTCAATGTTGTTATATCCCTGTCCCAGATAATCAAGTGTTGCGTCGTTGGTGTAGGGGTCTAAGCCCCTTGCTAATTCCCAGTCGTCGCTCATTCCGTCATTATCTGAATCAATTATCTCTTTTTGAGTAATCGGTATCGGATAATACTCGTCATAATTCATTTCTTTGATATTATATTTCTCGATAGCTTCATTCAATGCTGTATCGCTTGAGGTGAGGGTTGAGAAGTCACGTCCTCCGGTGAGATAACCGTTACCTGTGCGAGCTTCATCCATTACCTGGCGGTCAATTTCAGGACGTAGATCCGCACGGATTCCGGCACCTGCATATGCAAGTACTGTTTCAAAGGCTTCATCCGCTGTCTGTGCATTTGCAACTACCGATGCGTCATTGCCGTTGACATCATTTACTCTGACCGGTGAAGTTATCTGGTAATGCGACTGTGTGTATCCGGCACTTCCATAGTCCACACCCTGCCAGTTATCGCTGTTCATGGCGGAGTTGTGGTCTGTGCCATCTGCATTAACCATCTTGTTGCCTGTAAGATAGAATCTGTATTTTTCCGGAGCAGTACCGCTGCTTATGCTTATGTATCTGTATCCTCCGTTTGTAGAGAGTCCTTTCTTAAAATAATTTCCGACATAGTTTACATGTCCGAAGGTACCGTACGCTGTCTGATAGCCCCAGTTAAAGATTACGTTATTTACATAGTCTAAAGTATTTGTTCCCGAAACCTTACCACGGTAATTTCGTGAAATATTATGTGCAATCATATTATGATGCCATGTGTTGTGTCCTGCTCCCATCATAACACCAAAGCCATGTGCGCCCTTTGAATGGTATGAAATACAGTTTGCAGGTCCTATGAGCGAATATTGTATTGTCTGCTGTGTTGCCGAATACAGACCAAACTGTTCGTCATTTGCCCAACCGATTGAGCAGTGGTCTATCATGGAGTTCGAGCCCTTGCTTCCGCCCCATGCGTCACATTCACTGCTCCCGTTTTCACCCGGACGAGAGCTTATGAATCGGATAATAATATTATCGCCCGCCATACCGATTTTGCCGCCACGAAGCGTTATACCGCCTCCACCGGGTGCCGTCTGTCCGGCAATGGTGATATTGCCGGCTACGCTTACGTCTGATTTCAACTCAATTGTTCCGCCTACATCAAATACGACAATCCTGTTACCTCTCGAAACAGCGTCACGAAAAGACCCTGTACCGCTGTCGTTAAGATTTGTTACATGAT
Source organism: Clostridia bacterium (assembly GCA_045542415.1). Lineage (GTDB taxonomy): Bacteria > Bacillota > Clostridia > UBA1381 > UBA1381 > UMGS1958. The sequence goes on along the minus strand of JAZQKZ010000031.1, from coordinate 39,810 downwards.
ACACTGTACCGCCTCGTCCGCCGGTTGCATATTTACCTGCACCCTCTGCGCCCGGAAATGCTATAATAGGTTCGGCGGCCTGTGCTGTTGTAAAATACGGGATTGACATGCCAAGCATTGATAATGACAATGCCAGCGAAATCAGCTTTTTATTCATTTTATTATCCCTCCCTGAAATCAAAATGGAATTCTTTATTGTTTTTATTATACTATACCAGAAAAGATTTTTCAACATATATTTGTTCACATTCCAAACTATTTGGCATCAATAGTTTATATCAACCTAACAGTTTTACGTTATAAGAAACGGAAAAAAGACACTGCCGTCCATTGGGCGAGCAGTGCCTTATAGCAGGGTTATTATTTTATCTTACAGCCCTTACGCATGGTCTTTTCCTGGAGTTTGTTCAAGGCTTCACCGAAATTAGTAATTTAAGGATGGGGGAGGGAAGCCGGTGTTTGCCTGGGGTTGTTGGGCTTTGTTTATTTTATCAATAATTCCAGAAATAGTGATTTGTGCTGTCATAATAAAACTTCTCTCTTTTGATAAATTTGACTGATTATATGCTCGTGTCAATTCAGGCACAAAATCATTTGCTATTATAGTCTTCCAGTTTTTCACTATGCGGAAATGATTTAATAAATTTTTCAACTACTTCCTTATCCTCGCTCAAAAGCAAAACCAGCGAACTATCCCAAGGAACAATCTCTATACAAGATAATGGGTGTTGCAGCGATAATGGATTATTCCAAAATCCGGTATATCCATTTGCATAAGGTAATTCATGTTTCAAGATTTGCTCTATAGATACCTTTTTGTCAAACCCGGATAAAACTGCCCAAATCCATTGGAAGTCTTCTTTTGAAACAATATCCGTCAATTCTTCTCCGGAAATGAAACAGTACTCTTTATCAAATAGTTCTCTTAAAGTGCTATCATTGGGACAACATTCGCAATCTGTTATTAACCAATTATAATCTTTTTGTTTATTTCCAATTGCATCAAAAACTTTTTTCAGATGCGTATAGTATTTTTCACCTTTTTTATTAATTGCTCCATAAACCATGATACTGCCCCTTTCAAAATCTCGCTTGTGTAATATCTGAATATTCTTCGCAAATTTGCTAATACCACATCACTGTACCGCTTTGCAAAACTTCACCCTTGACATATGCATTCCAAATTTTATTCATGGCATGATCCGCAAAAAATCTAATGACAATATCTTCTGTGGCAATCGGCCATTCTTCCTCGCTAAGTTCACCCAGTCCTTCTATTTTTCGCATCTCATTCACGGAATCTCTCATTTCATTTTGCTCTGCTATAGTTTCTATTCTCATAAAATCCTTTGGCGATAAGTCTTTTACATATATTTGATTTTTTTCTTTATCTACGACTATAACGCCAGATTCACTGTTTTCTTCTCCATTAGGGAAATAATGATAAATAAGACTATGACTGTTTTCTTCTACTAATTTAAATGTAACCATATCAAAGCTCCTTCTGCTTCCAAAGAGGAACATAAGTATTATTCATATACTCGTCCCAATGTCTTTGCAAATATATGTTTTCTTCATCATACTCTTCCGGTGTCATTCCGTCTCTCCAAAACGGAGCTTCTTTGAGTGTGCCTCTTGCCCAGTCTTCTTCAAGATTTAACTTTTCTATTTGATTGAATAATTCTCTCTTTACGTTATCCAAGATTTTGCACCTTCTATCCTCGTAATGCTATGTTAATATCATTCTATCATTTATTCCGATAATATTCAATACACCTTACGAAGAAAATCTTTATTTTAGGTCAATATTCGCCTTACTGTTCCAAATAACGTACAGTATTGTTCAACACAGTGTTTTGCCGCAAAAATTACCCTTATGAAATATTGACTTCAACCGGACACCGTGATATGCGACAATAAAAACAAGCAAAGGCACTGCCGTCCATTGGGCGAGCAGTGCCTTTTTGTAGGGTTATTATTTCATCTTACAGCCCTTACGCATAGTCTTTTCCTGGAGTTTGTTCAAGGTTTCACCGAAATTAGTAATTTAAGGAAAGGGCTGTTAGGGCAGGATTTGTCTGGGTTTGTGAGGTTTTGTTTATTTTATCAATAATTTTAGTAAATAGTGATTTGCACTGTTTCCTTAAGTCTCTTTAGAGATTTACTTTATCCCATACTTGATGTTTACTGAATCATCCCCAACTTGCTCTATGAATATTATATTCTATAGGGAGCTTTTCTTTTGCTATTTTATCAAGAATATAAAATTGTTTGAATTCATCCACATCCCTAAGCTCGTTTTCTGCTGTTTCTCTTATATCTTTTGCAATTGAACTGTAATCATTAATTTTAGTTAATTTACTCTTTTCAAAAACAAATTCCTTTAATATCTTGTATTCCCACGGACTTGGATGTCCTGCATTAATACCATATTCGAGAATCCGTTCGTCGCCAAGAAGTATTTTGCCTGTATAATTTATAGCCATTGATAAACCTTCATACGCTCTGTGCCCCCTATATTCATCTGACTTTTTGTTAACTCTTATGCCGTTTATATCCGGATATTTCCCGTCCACAGTATTAACAAACAGCTTTTCCAGGAAAATGATATCTTCTGATATTTCATATTCACACCAATACCCTCTCCAACAAGCGGTGTTATTACATGACACATCCAAGCCCAAGTTTCTTGGATGGAAATCCGGTTTGTCGCTCATCGCCACAATGTTATATTGTCTTGTTTTATAATAATATATGTCCGTAATTTGTGCTGTCATAATACAACTCCTCTCTTTTGATAAATTTGACTGATTATATGCTCGTGTCAATTCAGGCAAAAAATCATTTACTATTATAGTCTTCCAGTTTTTCACTATATGGAAATGATTTAATAAATTTTTCAACTACTTCCGTATCCTTGCTCAAAAGCAAAACCAGCGAACTATCCCAGGGAACAATCTCTATACAAGATAATGGGTGTTGGAGTGATAATGGATTATTCCAAAAACCGGCATACCCATCTGCATAAGGCAATTCATGTTTTAAGATTTGCTCTATAGACACCTTTTTGTCAAATCCCGACAAAACTGCCCAAATCCATAGAAAGTCTTCTTTTGAAACAATCTCTGTCAATTCTTCTCCGGAAATGAAACAGTACTCTTTATTAAATAGTTCTCTTAGCGTGCTATCATTGGGATAACATTCGCAATCTGTTATTAACCAATTATAATCTTTTTGTTTATTTCCGATTGCATCAAAAACTTTTTTCAGATGTGTATAGCATTTTTCGCCTTTTCTATTTATTGCTCCATAAACCATAATATAAATACTCCTTTGCAACTTCAAATATGTAGCTATACCGCTACCCTGAATCCCCATCATTATCGCTATTGTTTTTTCATCTTTGGTTTTGCCACCTCGCATTATATTTTCGCCAAACTACAATATCGCAACCTCTTCGCCGCTCTCCTTGTTAAAGATGTGCATTATCCAGTCCTTTTTAAGAAATTCTATCTCATAGTCAAAGTTTTCGAAACGCTTAAACATCTCAATCTCATACCCGTTTTTTAGTTCTACCGGACATCTTCCGCCCTGAATAGTTCCTCCGTAGCCCATCATAACCAGCCAGACTTTAAATTCAATATTAAACAGAGCCTTATTTTCCAACTCCACAACATCAAACACAATATCGAAATCAAGCTCCTCAAATATCGTTTCTCCGTCAACTTCCAGATTTGGATCTAAGCCATGCTCCAGCAACATTCGCACTAAAACCGGAGCTGTATTGCCATAATAAATATGACGAATTACCTGCATGATATTTAATTCGTTAATAATCAGATTAGGTTGCAATCCATATTTTGAAAAGACCTTAAATACTTCTATTAATTTAGGTTCAATAAGGTCATCCGGCAACGGTCTGGGACATTCAAAGTGATAAGCATACTCCTCCAGGAAACGGAATAACAGATGAGTAGTTTCTTCCGGATTAAAACCACTTTCATTGAGATATTGTTCTATTTCGGCTATATTACTCTCCGGTTTATGACAAAGTTCAAGTAAATACTCTGTTTTGTTCAAGATTTATCACCTCACATTATACTTCATAGTCTGGAGCTATAATATAAACTTTTTCTATTATTTCATCGCAAAACATCTCTGAACACTTCCTTTTCCGATTATTAATATTTTACCTGCCTGTCTGACAGCTTAAGTGTCCTGTCCTTTTCATTTATTTTTATACAATAAAAGGAGTTTTCCGTAACGCCGTTTTGAGCGAGAACCCTTGCAGTATTTAAAATTGCATTACGATATGATTCAACATCCTTTCTCAAAATATTTTCGACATCTTACGATGTGTTTACTATGCGGGATATAAGGGTTAGATTCAACTCTTTTTTAAGGTCCCATAAAAGAAATTAAATCATAGCCCTTTTCTTTACCAACTTTCATCATATATTCCATCCTGTATATAAATCTATTGTAAAAATCAATAACGAGCTCAACCTCGCTATCTTTTAGTTTAACTGTAAATTCATTTTCTCTTCCCGAAGATAAAGCGTCAATCGTATCGCCAATATCTTTTAGAATATCCATCATAGAATTAAATGTGTAGAAATTATGTGTCAAATACCATTCAAAACCGCTTACAACCGATATCTGCTCGTTACCTTCATTATCTATCCAACAATCTTCAACTCTCTTTTTATTAGCTTCAAGCTCATCATCATAGTGCTTATAGAGAAAAGGCGTAAGGTATCGACCAACATCATCTTCCTCAATTGAAATCTCCGCACTTCTCATTTCTGCAACATTGTCCCAATTATTCGTATTTGAATAATCAATAACTCTCACCGGCATTATCCAAAAATACGATGAACAATCATGTCCATCAACTATGCCGATTTCTTCTTTGAAAATATCCCTACCAATAATAGCAATACAAAGTTCTTTAATTTGAACGACAACTTGCCTGTTATCTTGTTGAAGAGCAATGGCATTGTCAAAAAGTTTTTTTGTTTCTAAAAAAGACTTATGGCATATGTTAGACTTTAATAAAAATCTATGAACAGTATGATAGAGTGAGTAATCTGACATATAGTTCGAATAATCCTCTTTAAGTAAATCCAACATATCTCTAATACATAATTGCTCAGGATTACACAATCTCATAAAGTCAGTTTCTTTTTCAGGGTATATACCTTGCATTGCACTCATTAGTTCTTCTTTGCTGACATCTTGATATTTGTTAACTGTGATATGGTCGTTTCCTGCATTACGATGCTTTCTCCAATATTCATATTTAGAATTATAAATATAATAGAGATATCCATTATCAGTTATAAAAATCATATCTTCTTCGGGAAATTTAACTGCTTCAAAATCATCAAATAATTTCATAATATCACTCCTTTATCTATGATTATAGGGATAATAATGTCACATAAATATTATGCTTCTTTTTTTGGCATCTTTCGCCAATCTTTGGTACTCGTGTTTAGTTAATACAAAAAAATAACTGATTTATTTCGAAAAAGATTCCTTGTTGCTTAATATAAATTGATAACATAATTCTGGAAGATTATTATTGCAATCCGAAAGTCTATTTTGACATTCATCAACAACTCTCTCCATTATTTCGCCCATTGAATTATAAATCTCTTTTCTTTCATCTCTGACCATAGGGACTTTATCACCATATATGCTAAATGCTTTTTCACAAATTTCTGCCATTTTTATTGCCCCAACCCTTTTCAATGCCGGAACTATTTCGTTTGCAAAATCTCCGCATGAATTAAAGAAAAAGCCTGTAAAACTTCCATCAAGTATATATTCTTCAAAAATCTGCACACAGAAAAAAGTCTTTTCTTCCTCGTTCAAATTTTTAATTTCATCACCATAGTTACACTTGATTGATAAGTATAAATTCATGGCCCTTAAAAAAGCATAGCCGTCCTCAATATTCCAAACATCTTCAATGGTTCGCTTTTCTTTCTTAACAGAAATTTCTTTTGCCGCTGCAACAAAATCTTTTTCTGTTGCCGTACCATGATTTTCTTTGCAAAACTGCAGCATATCTAACGTTTCTTCCGGCTCCCAAACATCTAAAATGATTACCAAAACTGCAATTTTGCTACATCCCACTTCCAATAAGTATCCCTTCAATAATTCTTGATTTTCCGTTAATACTCTTCCCATAATTAATCACCTCTTTATTACACTCTATCACATTAAATGTACTACAAAACGGTCTTTGTTTTTTGACACCCTTGTATTTACAATATCATTCTATCATTTATTCCGATAATATTCAATACACCTTACGAAGAAAAAACTTTATTTTAGGTCAATATTCGCCTTACTGTTCCAAATAACGTACAGTATTGTTCAACACACTGCTTTGCCGCAAAAATTTCCTTTATGAAATATTGACTTCAACCGGACACCGTGATATACGATAATAAAAACAAGCAAAGGCACTGCCGTCCATTGGGCGAGCAGTGCCTTTTTGTAGGGTTATTATTTCATCTTACAGCCCTTACGCATAGTCTTTTCCTGGAGTTTGTTCAAGACCTCACCGAAATTAGTAAGTTAAGGAAAGGGGAGGGAAGGCAGGGGTTGTCTGGGATTGTGAGGTTTTGCTATTGATTGGATTTTTAATGACTTTTATTAAAATCAGCATTCCGCTTCATATACGCGCAACGAAATTCCAAAGAATCATTTTATACTTCGTAGTTCACGTCATTTAAGCGATTAGCATATCTTTTAATAATATCGCCCTATACGATTCGGCACGCTCTTTCTGGTTTAATCAATACTTTCAGTCAGTGGTGACATCTCATTGTCCCATATAAAAATTCGTTGTCTTTCACTAACCTGCGCACTGAACACATAGTCATTATCCATCATTGCGCCTTTGATACATTCCACTTTTAGCATTTTGCCGTCTGCCGCATACAACGCGGAATATGCTCTCACTGTATCCGCTCCAACGATTCTTACATACACAAAATCACCGGCATACGCTGCTTTTACTGTCGCAATATTTTTATATTGTCCTATTGTGTCAATTTCAGTCCACTCAATATCCTCCGTGGCATTCACTGCATTTTTAAGCTGTGCTGTTGCTTTATCTATTTCCTCCTGTGATGAATAATTGTTTTTAATCACATCTGCCGCAATAGCCATTGCCGTATCTATCAACTCTGATTTTGACTCACTCATTTCTGTTCTGTCGATAAACGAAGCGTCTATGATACTGTTTATCAGCTCATTCGTGTTAATACTGCTGTCCGGCGGAAGCTGACCCGAATAAAGCGCTGAAATCTCATAATCATTCATCTGCTTATTGGATAAGAACAGGTTATCGGCGCTTCCCTTTAATCTATGGTCAGACCAGTACGTTGCGCCGAAATACAAATCTGCACTGTCCGCAGTCGGAACAAATCCGGAGCCTACTTTTTCACCATTGATATACAGTGTTCCTCTTCCATCTTTTTCTGTATATGCATAGTGCGTCCACACTCCCACCGTTGCCGTTTTGTGTTTTATGACGTTCCGCCACAGGAAATCCTGAGTGTCGTGCGCCCAGATTTTCGGAAGTCGCGACCCTTCGTTGCACACACATACCCACTTCTGTTCTGCATCAACAGCAGTACCCATATTCTTGAAGAAAATACTCATATTCAGACCTGTGCTTTCAGTCTTAACCCACGCTGAAACTGTAAATTCTTTTCCTACAGTTCCAATCTTCAAGGCATATGATTGGTCAAAGTCAGCACCGTAACCCGAGAAGCTGTACGGAACATATTTCTCTTCTCCGCCCGCTGATAAATCCGAGTTAACAACAGTAAGCTCCGCGCCTGTCTCGTTACTTATAAGATTATTATCAAACCGCCAGAAACCAACCATATCGTCGGTGCTCACCTCCGTTTGTTTTACCAGAAGCGACTCGTAAGCATTCGCAAAACTCAGATATGCATTGTAAAGCTTAGTTTCATCGTCAGTACCATCGTACACTACCTTAGCGTTATCCAGCTCTTTTTTCAGCGTGTCCGTTGTCGGGCTTGCGTAGCAGTACTTTACACTTAAACGTTTTTCGGCTTCCTCGATAAGCTCCTCAAGCCAAATCGGTATCGAGAATACAGCCGTTACCGTGATATTGTCCGTAACGTTTTCCATAACATATGTGTATGTTCCGTCATTGTTATCTGCAACTTCTGTTTCAACGCCATTCACATAAAAATGTTCAAGCTTTGACGGTGTACCGATTACGCTTTTTTCCGGACTAATTGTAAACTCGGCAGATTTACCTTCTGTTATCCATGCCTTATCTACCGTTACAAAACCGCCTCTGGTGGTCTTTATCTCGGCAGTGTACTGCGGGAGCACGCTATCATCATTATCAGATACTGCTTTAGTAAATACAAACTTGTCAAAGTTTGGCATATAGTTCTCCAGTCGGTCTGTTCCCGGTTCACTTCGCGAGCCTCCGTAATATACCTCCCACGAATCGTCATTATATAATCTGATTGTGTTCTCACCCTCGTTAAGCTCTACGGGAATGGTTTTTTCCCTGAATGTATCGTCAGAGAATGTGTTTGCGAAGAAATATCTTACGCCTTCTTTGCCGTTTACCGAAACACACGCGTATCTGTCAATAATCTTAATATTGTAAACATGCGTTCCGCACATATCGTCATTCGATATAAATGTTTGCATATTATACTTTCCTGCTTCCGGAACACTCACCTTAAATTCAAGATATCTTCCGTTTTCCTCACGAGAATCCTCGTCGGGGTCTGCTACGATTTCTTTTACATACGTCGCATTCGCATAAGGCGAATATGCAGTCTCGAAGTTTCCTGTTCCGCTCTCAGCCTCTACAATAATGCTTTCCGTATCCGTTTCCGTTACCTGCATATAGTCAACGGCAGCGTCAATATCCGTATCAATATCAATCAGGTTAATACCCTTCATAAGATATACCGGCACTGAAACATTCGCCCATATATTGCCTGTATCGGCAATCGGCACAGAGGTAAGTAAATTCGTAAATGTAAGATTTGTATTGTCTTTATAAATCCTCAGATTTCCGTTTTCGGATGTCATATATCTAAAACGCAGATTATATGTACCACTCTTTTCTACCGCGACTATCCATCTTATTCCGCCGCCGTTTTCTACCGGTGATTCGTTAAGTCCTTTTACATATCCGCTTCCGCTATAGCCATTGGCAGTGCTTTGTGTGTTTACATTAGTCACTTCTGTGTCACCGAGCTTGTTAAAGTCAGCAGTTTCCGCTTCATATGTTTTATTAATCTTACGCTCTGCACCCTTACTGCCTGAATATGTGACATACATAGCATCCTGATACAGTTGCGGGTCAATATTTTCGCCCGGATAATATTCCTTTTCTTTACCGTCACACATCAGTGTAATTGTATGAGTTCCGGCAGTCAAATCAACATATTTTTCCGCCACACCTTCCATACTGAAGAACAATGTGTTCGGCAGCAGCAGTGTTTCCTCATCACCGTCATCAATAGTTATGCTCATACTGAGATTTTTTGGTGCGTGATTAACATTGCCCCTGTCAAGACCTACGCCGTTGGCGTATAAAAATTCCAGTTTATAGTTTCCGTCAATAGGCACATCAACGGTATATCTTACACCGTTACCCTCACTGTTAAGATTCCTGACCCTGTATTCTGCGGAAAGATAATATGGTGGAATGCCTAAGTCTCCTATATGTTCTATCGCTGCATTTCCAAGCAGTTCGGCGTCTTCCGCCTCATATACTGCTCTCCACGCTCCGTACATCGGCAAAGAAACCTCGTCCGTTGCCTCTGTAATTGTCAGATTATACGCGGTAGAGAACAGCATATCGCTTAATTCAACTTCAACCTTTCCGTCTTTAACCGCATATGTACCTTCAGACACAACTGCCGGCTCATATACCGCCCCGTGGTATGCAGAGAAATATGCCGCTTCAACCTTTATATGCACCTTTTCGGCGTTTTTGAAGGTTTTTGTTTCGTCTATGTTGTCAAGCACAATTTTCGCATTGCCATCTACTCCTCCGGCAAGCACATTTGCAATCTTTTTCGTGTCATCTATCGTTGCGCAGCCGTAAAGCTGAGCGAACCAAGTATTCGATTTAACATTGAGAGTCATACCCGACATATCTCCGTACCACTTAAACGCCCACCACGCACCGTTACCGCTGTTATCGTCGGCTGCAAGGTCATTTAAGTTGTTCGCCTGATGCCAGAACGGCAGACAGCCATATAGCTCGGCATCCTCCAGCCTCGCTATCCAGTTGACAAGTCTGCCCGGTACGCCGCAGTCCGCCTCATCAGCATATTCATTTATAACAACCTGCTTCGGTTCCAGACCGCGCTTTTCACATATATCTCTGTATTCTGCTGCGCTGCGTGCCAGCGTGTTTAAATTCGCCACATTCAACTCGTGCCAGGTCACAATATCAGGCATACAGTCGTTTTCGTTGCAGAAGTCAATAAGCTCCTCCATCCAAGCATAGTTTCGCGCTATTGCCTCATTTGGTCCCGCAAGATACGCCGTCTTTTCGTAAGTTTCCTGAGGATATTTTCCGTTCTTTTCGTAGTATTCGCGTTCGCCCTCTATAATGGCTTCGTAGTACAACTTCCATGCCTCGTTGAAATTATACTCACCGCTTGCCAATTGAATCGGAGTACCTTCATTTATCGGAATATATATAATTCTTTCGTCTATGTCGGGATATTTCTCGCGCATATTATCCTTCCACTCTGCGACATACGGCGCTATTATTGTCCTTAATACCTCAGCATAATCCTCTGCAGTCGCCGTAACACCGATTACTCCGTAATAATTGGAATTATACATCATAACCTGCTCGCCGCCGGCTTCAAAAAACTCTTCGGCTACGTCCAAAGCGTCGCCATATGGATGCTCCGTACCGAGCGCGCCCTTAGTCGCAAGCACCTTTGGCTTGAGCGGAGTGATTGTATTAACATTCGGAACTCCCTCGTTTGAGATACCATATAAGAAGCCCGCGCTGCCGTGCAGTATAGGATGCTTCTCGTCGGTCATATCTACGGTCAATGTCGGAATAAAATCATCCTCACCGCTTCCGGCCTCCTGCACAATATTTAGAAGTCCGTTTTTATTTTCAAGATAAAAACCCTCATTGGTTACAGTTATATTTGAAATATCTGCACCCTCGGCAACAGTGCCAAGCATTCTCGCCTCCGGCGAATCAATAGTAATTTCAAACGAGCCCTGCCAGTCAGTGCCGATATTTAATGTACAGGTATTTGACTGTAATCTCATCTTTGCAAGCTCCGTTGTGGTTCCGATATTAACCTCGCCGCTGCCTGCTATACATATATCGTACTGACTGTTATCCTTAAATTTTACATTATTCAGCGTCAGTCTTCCGCCGCCTAACGCCACTGCCGCACAGCGTCCGGAATTTACCGCAAAATTCTCGATTGTTGAATCTGTAATTGTAATTGAGCCGTTGCCTTCCCATATACCAACATCGCCTTTTGCGCATCCTTTAAACACAACATTCTTAAATTCCGTTTCCACCGCATCATTCTGATAAATCATAGCATTGTTGTCAAAATTAATGCAGGTCAGGGTATGTCCTGCTCCGTCAATTACAGTATTGCCTCTGATACCGGTGTTGTTTACACCAATATCAGCTCCGACCTCATAGTTTCCGCCGCCTGACAGCGCTGCGTTAAGCTCGTCAAGCGTTGCAACAGACTTAACTTCGTCTGCCGTTACCTGAATATCGTGTTCAGTTTCAGCACTGACCTGCAACGCGACATTGCTCATACTTGAACATACAATGGACAGTGCACAGACTGCTGCCGCTAATTTTTTTATACTCATTTATTACCCCTCCGATCTTTATAATCGTCTTTATAAAACGTGTATAATCCTGTTTGCTTCATCAAAATCCGTCACTCCGCCGAGATTATAGACATTAGTATATCCCGCATCTTTGAGCTTGGTGCACACGGCAGCACTATTTGCACCGCTTTGACAGTGCACTATAACTGTCACGGCTTTATCATAATCAAATACAGATAAATCGTTCATTATAATATCTGCACTGATATTTATACTGCCCTCTATACAGCCGCTTGCATGTTTTTCGGCTGTCCGCACATCAAGTATGATTGCTCCGGTGGATTTTACCAGCTCCGCCGCATCCTCAAGCGTTATGGTTTCGACCGTCGGAGTGTGTTTTTCTGCCATGTCCGGCACAACACGCATGGACTTATCCAAAACACGCATGACAATGGTAGCGGCTTGTGCTCTCGTCATATAATCTGTCTGATGGAACCTGGAATCGTCATATCCGCCCATAATGCCCTTGACATACACCTGCGACACATGCATAACGCACGATGGGCAGTCATATAAATCCAGGAGCTGCTCTGCGACTGAAATATCATCCTCGTCCTTTTCCACATACACATTCAAAAGCAATTCATGGACAATCCGCGCGGCAAATCTGCGTAATAACGGCTCGTCGGGCACGTTTTTTTCCTGCGCATCTATCATATTGCTGTTGTATGCATAATCCATATAGCCCGATGCCCAATGGTTGCCGGTAGGCTCTATGTACCCGTATTTATCACGAAGCAGCATTGATATAAATTCCGCTGTCGTTATATTATCTTCGGGATTAAACGCACCGTCCGGCGTTCCGTTTACTATTCCTCTGTCGTAGAGCTGCTCAATATATTTCTGTGCCCAGTGCCCCGATATATCGTTAAATGGAGTATGGGCGAAAGCAACTGTACTGAAAATCAGTACAGTTGCTATAATCGTGAAAAAAATTCTCTTTAAATTATTCTGCATCAAATTCTATAACCTCTCCGTTAAATTTAAAGTTTTCAAATGTTACCGGAACTGAAGTTGCGTTCTGTTCTCCGTTTGAAGCATATAAGCCTATAAACAGATTGTCCGACGCGGCAAGCACCTCCTGAATTCGTGTTTCAAGCGGCTCCCATGTAGCTCCGTCATCCACACTGAAGGCGGCGTTGAAGCTACTTCCGTTCTTTTCAAGCCTCAGCAGACACTCTTCGCCGTGGCTGTCCGGAGTATATACGCTCTCATCGCTCGCACGTCCGTTCAAATTCATTGTCGTCATAAACGCATTTCCGCCCATGCCGTTATGATAGCGTCGCATTACAGATACGTTATTTCCGTCTCCGGCGTATGCGATAAGTGCGGCACGCTGGTAGATTTCATCCGGCTTAAAGTGTATCTTGACCTCGGCTGTGAAATTATCCTTGCTGTCCTGAGGAACGGGCATGAGATACATATTCTTGATGGTACCGTTACCGTCAGCTGTGTTCCACACGTCTCCTCTTTCTGTAATAATAGTAAGATTAGTTGTCGAGTTTACTGTCATATTATCGGGTGATGCATTTTTAACGGTCCACACAGGATCTTTTTTAATTACAGCTGACATTGCATCGGTAATCGGAGAATTGTCTTCCGCATTCCATAAAAATGCCTTTACCGTATGTCCCACTGTGTTCATATCGCTTATATCTATAACCGTACTTCCGCATTCTCCCGGATTACTAAGCTCAACAGTGCTTTTCATTACATTGCAAAGTGCACCGTTTTCATCATATTCTGCGACATAGAGTACAGCCGTCATACTGCCCTCGGTCTCATTTACAACCGTACAGCCGGCACTGTCTTTTGCGGTAAGCGAAAGTGTAGAGCCTCCGTTAAGCATAGCGTAAAGCTGATTCTCGCTTAATGCCTTATCGTATATTCTTACATCCTTTATTTCGCCTGAAAGATATCTGTCATTCCACTGTGATTTGCCTATGTAGGAATTTATTGCTTCTTTTATACATTGAGCAGGTGTGTTAGTAACAGTACCCGATGTAGCAGGCTCACCGTTTACATATATCGTAAGCGTTGTTCCGCTTTGTACTGCAGTGATATTGAGCCATTCGCCCACGGCAATGGTAGTATCTGCTACGACTCTCTGCTCGCCGCCATTGCTTGTCGGTGTTATTGCATACTGTAAAACACCGCTTCCCGAATATGGAGACAGGAACATATATCCGTTATTGCTTGACATGCCGAAGTCAAACAAACGTCCCCATGTCTGATGCTCTTTAATATTTACCCATGCACTGAATGTAAACTCCTCCGCATTAGACAGGATACCCGCCGGCAGCTGAACATATCCGTTATTTTCACCGTTCGCGTTAAGACTCAATGTACCTATCGACGGTATTTTTGCACCGTCATTTACAAGCTGTGCGTCTCTGTTGTAGCCGGAAACATCCTTTACTGTGTCAGAAGATGTATCGTTAAAAACATACCATGCTATAGGATTAAACGCTGCATCCACATTGTAGTTCAAGCTTGCTGCCGCTGTTCTGAGTCCGACAATCGCACTTTCTATGTCTGCGAATGACTCGGGATTATTATATACTGTATGCGCCTTTTCGTATTCCGCGTTGAATGTCATCCACGCTGAATCTTTATTGTATATACCCGAATTACCTGTCATATCTTTTACAGTATCAATTTCTGTGCCGAGGGCAGAATAGATTCCGTACACCTCGCGGTATTCTTCAATTGCAGACTGAAGCTTTTTTGCCTCATCAAGACAGCTTCCGCCTGAGTTAAGTACAGAATTCGCTTCATTAACAGCTCCTTGCAGAATTTCGTCCGCAAACGAAACAGGCTTTTCTGAATTTGATGCTATTTCAGTCTCCGCAGCCTCTATTATTGCCTTGAGAGCGTCTTTTTCGTCGTCTTCGCTGCCAATCGGGCTTACTCTTACCGTGATACTGTCACAACCTTCAATTTCGCTTACTGAAAAGCTGCCACTTGTATTTACGCTCTTTTCACCGCTCCAGAGATCTGTCAGAACATATGCCTGTGCATTCCCGAAGCTGTCTGCATCAACCATTTTGTGTCCTATATACGATATAATATCATCAACACTTACAGTATGAGTATCTCTGTTTGAGGATGAGGAAACATTAATAAACGAAAGAGCAACATCACCGTTTGAAAGCGGCTTTGCGAGAATATCTACACGGTTTATGTCCTGGACATATGTAGTATCAGGTGCTGAGCTTAAAATTGAGCTGTATATTCTCTTTGCCTGAACGCCAAGTGTGTCCTGATTGAGTGCAATCACATCGGCATTTGAAATGATATTATATACATCATCGCCCGCTTCAACGCTTCTTAAATCCATTCCGAGCATAAGCGGAGCGTTCATCATACACCACATTGACATATGTGTTTTACCCATAGTAGGTGTAATTCCGTTCATGCCTATAACCATCATATCCGGGTCGTTCCAGCCCTTGTCAAGACCTGAGAATTCATCCATGATAACAGCTTTGTTATACTGCGATGTAATACTCGATGTATTATTTGAACTCCATACAGCACTTCCACCTATACCTACCTTGAAGGTTATATCGTTGAGAATACGCCATGAATTGCCGACTTTATAGCCCCAGTTCTGAGGCTGTGTCTTTCCCCATTCACAGAGTGAAAGAACAAAATCATAATCATCTCCTCCGTACTTTTTCATAGACTCAAATAACGCAGCATAGGAATTAAGAGTATTTTCCTGTCTTCTGTGATTCATCAGGCGGATGGTGTTTTCGCCCTCTTCAAGCGTCACTGTAATCGGAGCACTATCACAGAATACATCTATGCCACCGCTCTCCGGAAGCAGTTCGTCCATATATCTCGTTTCATTCTCAACATCGCCGACCGCTATCTGGAGCCAGCGTCCGGTACCGGTCTGCTCGCCGGAGGCATAGTTGACCGTTAATTGGTATTGACCTTCCGAAGGAGCATTGACCGTAAATTCCAGCTCACTCCACATATCGCCGATAGGGGATACACCTATATTCATTCCGTCCTTTGTACCTATATAATTTACAAAATCACCGCTGATATCCTTGCGTGCGCCGTCACCGGTAAGGAGTCCGTCATTCACTGCATTTAAAGTAGTTTGAAGCTCGTTACCCGAAACTGTAATGCTTCGGATTGCGGGTGCATATGTATATTTAGTCGCAGCCTCGCCGGTTCCGGTTGCGTTATCCCACAGATATTCACAGTTATCTACTTTAAGATAGTCAACACCCCACTCCACATACTTTTCCGCATCAAGATCCTCATAACCGGCAGTACCTATTATTCTGCTTGCACAATGATAAATTCCGATATCATTATACATTCCGAATTTAAGTCCTTTGTCGTGAAGATAATCTGACATTGCCTGTATTCCGCTCTGGAATTTCTGCTGATTATTTGTAAGATAGCCGTCGCTGTCACGATTATCACTGTAACATCCGACGTCAAGCACTACATATTGGTAGCCAAGCTTATCCAATCCCAGCTCAACAATCTTATCCGCCTGCGCCCTTGTAAGCTCCTCTGTATTTCCTGTTCCAAACGGATTCCAGCTGTTCCAGCCCATTGCCGGGAGCCGTCCCTGCTGCTTATCCAGCAGCGTTTCTCCATTTGAAAATGACGGAAACATATAATCCTTATCTGTAATCTCCGGCGGTGCTTCGCGCGAGGTAGTCCATGCCAAAGCCGATGGTATAGCAGTGCTTATTGTAGCCACTGCCAAAAAAACTGCAATTTGTTTTTTTATATAAAATTCCTCCTTCAGCGTAAATGCTTTCAGCTATTTACAATTATATACTATTATATCACAGATCCCTTCTATAATTTCAGTGTCAAATTTTCTGAATAATAACAATATTTAAATATTAACCTGTATAAATTTTAATTATTTCTGTCCTGTTCCTTATCTTTATAATTATGGAATATCTGAATATTCTTCGCAAGACACCGTGATATGCGATAATAAAAACAAGTAAAAGCACTGCCGTCTATGGACAGCAGTGCCTTATAGCAGGGTTATTATTTCATCTTACAGCCTTTTCGGATGGTCTTTTCCTGAAGTTTGTTCAAGGCTTCACCGAAGCGCTGAAAGTGTACAATTTCCCTTTGTCGCAAGAACTTTATAACCTCGTTTACATCGGGATCGTCCGATAAGCGGAGGATGTTATCATACACTGCTCTCGCTTTCTGTTCTGCTGCAAGATTTTCATATAAATTGGTCAGCGGATCGCCGGTGACTGCAATAGATGCGGCGTTAAACGGCGTTCCTTGTGAATTTTGCGGAAAAACACTTGCACCGTTGTCGGCATAGTATTCCCAGGAACCCATCTCTAACCATTCTTTTGGAGCGGCATCACCACTGAGCTGTTTGACGAGTGTTCCCACAATTTCAAGGTGACCAAGTTCTTCAACACCTATATCAGTCAGCAACCCTTTTGTGACCTCGTCAGGCATGGTGTAGCGCTGGGACAAATATCGCAATGATGCACCGAGCTCGCCATTGGGTCCACCATATTGTGTGATGATAATGTTTGCGAGGCGGGGGTTTTTGTTTTTTACTTTTACCGGAAATTCAAGAAATTTGCTGTATTCAAACATTATTCGCTCGCCTCCTTATCCCATGGCCACGGATTGTTCAGCCAGTCAAATTCGCTCTTGTAAGCACTGTTGAACGGCGTTAAAGAACCAAAATCTTTTTCGTATTCATGTCTGAGTCTGTTGGTTTTGTCAACCAGCGATTTAAAAATTTCAAATGCCTTTTTGTCATTTGAGTGTGTGTCGAGATAAAGCAGCATGTCATATGCAGCAAAGTTTGCTGATTGAAGCTGACGTAATCTGTGTGCCTGATTATCCATTGACAATACCTCCATCTCCTTTGCATACCTTGCCGTATTCACACATGTTTAAATTCAGCTCAGGAAAGATAGTTCCCATAAATAGTGCGTCACACGGCTCATAGATATCGTTCAGCTCCTGTATCGGAACATAGGCATAGCCTACACAGCCGCAGCAGCGTGAAATGTTATTGTTTTCAGCCATTATTTTTACTCCTATATATTTATTCAGTTATAACTGTACTTTATAATATGCGTTTGTTTATGGTTAAGTGACTTGGGGTGAGACAGAGAATTATAGGTAAAAATAAAATATTTTGTTGAATAGTTGAGAAAAACGTGTTATAATTATATCGTAGAAATTGAAGCACGGAAGGGAAGTATATTATGAATAGAAAAGAAACAACCAAGAGATATGTATTATTTATAATCAGTCTGTTTTTCTCGGCACTCGGAATTGCATTTACCAAAAAAGGTGAGCTGGGTGTGTCGCCGATTTCGTCGGTTGCTAATGTTTTAAGCTATAAATTTACGTTTTTCACGATGGGTACATGGCTTATTATATGGAGCTGCCTGATGGTGGTTGCTCAGATTCTTATTCTCAGGAAGAAATTTGAACCTATTCAGCTTTTGCAGATACCGTTGGCGTTTGCACTTGGCTATTTTACGGATTTTGGATTATGGATAGCCTCCTTTATACCTGTTGACAGATATATAATGCGTCTTGTTATGGTGCTGTCCGGTGTTATTATACTTGGTTTTGGTATATCGCTGTCATTTATTGCTAATGTAATAATGAATTCGGGAGAAGCACTTGTAAAGGTGATTGCGGATACACTGCATAAGGAGTTTGGAAATGTTAAAATTGTGTTTGATATAAGCAGTGTAACGCTGTCGGTCATATTGTCGCTGATATTTTTTGATTTTCAGTTGGTGGGTACGAGAGAGGGTACCTTGATTGCGGCGGTAGGAACGGGAATGGTAGTAAAATGGTTCAATAAGCGGCTTTATAGATGTATAAATGGTTTGCTTGTAAGATGATTCATTGTTTAATATTACGGAAATGCTTATTGGGTTGATAAATTCAGATGTGCCGGTTTTTATTGTTTAGAGATGATATTTTTGACAAATAAAGCTGAAGGTGGTACAATAGGAGTATAGAAAGCTGAATCGTTTAAATGTGCAGGTGCGAAGCTGCCGAGACCTCTTTGCGATAAGGCTTTCTTTTTGTTTTTGCAAGTCATAATGCTGTAAATGTGTAATGATAATAAATTCAAAAAAGCTGTGAATTTTAAGAGTTCGCAGCTTTTTTTCCGTGATTGGAATTATTTTCTGTGTTATTATATACCTGCAAGCTTATCAAAGCGAGTGTATGAATTCACTGCGGTGCGTGAGGAGATTCCGTAACGTATGCCGATAAGCTTTACGGAACCGTGCTATGTGCGGTGCCGGACTCAGGTTCGATTCCTGACATATGTTTTTTTTGCATATGCCTAATGGTTAGGGTTTACCGGAAACGGTACATGTTTGGGATGATGGGAAAAATAATTATCCTGTTTTGCCGGGCACTCCGTTGCTAAACCGGCTGAAACAATGCATTAACAGCCTTGTCCGGATACGGATACCGTGCAAGGGAGAGGGATGTCGGGACAGGTGTTCACATGGACTGGAGTTGGCAGGGTGATTGGTACCCTGATGGCTTTACAAGGCTTGCCGGACGCACGTTCACGCATGCGGATTCCTACACTTAAGTGTTTGGCCGCTGTTAATGTATGGATGATTATACGGACAAAGTAGGAGTATGAGGAGGGTTTATAATATGAAAAAGACAGTGATTAATGAAAATCAAAGAGGATTCCTTTTCCGTAACGGAAAATTTGTCAAGCTGCTTGCTGCAGGTAAGCATTATACCTTCGGGGACAGTGAAATCGAGGTTACGGCGACCGATATGCCACTGCATTCGGAAAGGTGTGACTTGAGAGCCTTGATACAGAATGAAGAAATCTCAAAGCAGATTTCGGTTGTTGAAGTAAATGACACACAGCTGGCACTGCATTTTGTGAACGGAAGATTTGCGTCGGCACTTGGCAGCGGAATACATGCCTTCTGGGAAATTACGGATAGGCACGAGTTTCAGATAGTGGATATATCTACGCCGGATGTGAGCGGAGTACCTGAGTATATATTTGCACAGCTTCCGGCAGGAAGAATTTATACTAAAATAGAGGTGGGCGAGTATCAGAAAGCAAGACTCTACTTTGATAACAAGCTGGTAAGGATACTTGATGCAGGTACATATTATTTCTGGAAAACAAACACAAAGGTTGATTACAGCCTGATAGATACCCGGCTTCAGCAGATGGATATTACGGGTCAGGAAATGCTGACGCTTGACAAGGTTTCGCTTCGTATAAATTTTGTATGCAATTACAGAATAGTCGATTATGTGAAGTGCATCAGCGAGGTTGACGATTACAAGGAGCAGCTGCATGTGGCGGCACAGCTGGCACTGCGTGAATATATCGGAAAACACAAGATGGATGACATTCTTGCAGACAAGGAAGAGCTGTCAGCGTATGTTTTTGAACGTATCAGGGAAAAGGAAAAGGTCTTGTTCATAGAGGTGAGCGATGCCGGAGTAAAGGACATAATACTTCCGGGAGAGGTTCGTGAGATTATGAATACTGTGCTTATAGCCGAAAAGCAGGCACAGGCAAATGTAATATCCCGCCGTGAGGAGGTCGCATCGACACGTTCGTTGCTTAACACAGCAAAGCTGTTGGAGGAAAACGCAACTCTTTACAAGCTTAAGGAACTTGAATACATTGAGCGTATCTGC
Source organism: Clostridia bacterium (assembly GCA_045542415.1). Taxonomy (GTDB): domain Bacteria; phylum Bacillota; class Clostridia; order UBA1381; family UBA1381; genus UMGS1958. The sequence continues at coordinate 19,197 of JAZQKZ010000031.1, read as the reverse complement.
GAAAATGTGGGAAATATTAACCTGACCGGCAGTTCTGATGTGTTGTCTCAGCTTATGACAATACTGAGGAACGGTCAGTGAGTTGTCGGAGTGTTCCAAAAGAACACTCCGTGCTGTTTTTAAGGAAAATACTACTGCATATTGTATGAAAATGTGTCTTTTAATGTGCATTAATATGAACAAAATGAAAATTTTAAGGAAAAAATTGATTTTTTTTCAAAAAATAATTGCAAAATTCTTTTAAGCGTGGTATAATGGATTGTATGTTAAAATGAAAAAAAGTGTGTGCATATGCAATGCATGCATAATCAAGGAGGATAAAACCACTATGGCAGTGAAGACAGAATCAATTGAAAAGAATCTTGTGAAGTTAACATTCGAGGTTAGCGCAGAGGATTTTGCAAAGGCTGTAAACGCAGCTTACAAGAAGAATGTTGGTAAGTTCAATGTTCCGGGCTACAGAAAGGGTAAGGCTCCGAAGGCTATTATTGAGAAGCTTTACACAGAGGCAGTTTTCTATGATGAGGCAATCAACGCAGTATTACCGGAGGCATATGAGGCAGCAATCAAGGAAGCAGATCTTGATGTAGTTGCAAGACCGGAAATCGATGTTGAGGACATCAAGAAGGGTGAGCCGGTGGTATTTACAGCACTCGTTACAACAAAGCCGGAGGTTAAGCTCGGTGAGTATAAGGGTGTAGAGGTTGCTAAGATTGACGCAACAGTTACAGACGAGGATGTAGATAAGGATATCGCAGCAACACAGCAGAAGAATGCAAGACTTATCGAGGTTGATGACCGTGCAGTTGAAAACGGTGATATCGTTGTTCTCGATTTCGAGGGTAGCGTTGACGGCGTACCGTTTGATGGTGGCAAGGGCGAGAACTATGAGCTTGAGATTGGCTCAGGCACATTCATTCCGGGCTTCGAGGAGCAGCTTGTTGGTGCAGAAATCGATGCAGACGTTAATGTTAACGTAACATTCCCGGAGGAGTATCACGCAGAAAATTTAGCCGGCAAGGCAGCAGTATTTGCTTGTAAGGTAAAGGAAATCAAGGTTCGTGAGCTTCCGGAGCTTGATGACGATTTTGCAAGCGAGGTAAGTAAGTTCGAGACAATGGCTGAGTACCGTGAGTCAGTAAAGGAAAAGCTCACAGAGGCAGCAGAGAACAAGGCTAAGGTTGAAACTGAGAATGCAGTTATCGAAAAGGTAGTATCAAACGCAGAGGTTGATATTCCGGAGGCTATGATTGAGGCTCAGGTTGAAAATTCAATCAATGAGTTTGCTCAGAGATTACAGTATCAGGGAATGAACCTTGAGCTTTATCTTCAGTACACAGGCTCAAATATGGAAGCTATGAAGGCACAGTTCAGACCGCAGGCTGAAACACAGGTAAGAGGTTCATTAGTACTTGAGGCAATCATGAAGGCTGAGGGCATTGTTGCTACAGACGAAGAGCTTGAGATGGAATTCGTTGATATGTCAAAGAAGTACAACATGGAGCTTGACAAGATTAAGGAGCTTGTAGGCGAGGCTGAAAGAGAGAGCATGAAGAAGGATCTCGGAATTCAGAACACAATTACAATGCTTGTAAACAACGCAGTTGTAAAATAAATTAAAATAAACACAAAAATACGCCGCAGCAATCTGCTTCGGCGTATTTATAACCGTATTGAAAGGAGATAATTGAATATGGCATTAGTACCTATGGTAGTGGAACAGAGCAACAGAGGCGAGCGTTCCTATGATATTTACTCCAGATTATTAGAGGACAGAATAATATTTTTGGCGGATCAGGTAACAGACCAGACTGCAAGTCTTGTAGTGGCACAGCTGCTTTATCTTGAGGCTAAGGATCCGGACAAGGATATACAGCTTTATATCGACAGTCCGGGCGGATCGATTTCGGCAGGTATGGCTATTTATGATACAATGCAGTATATCAAGTGTGATGTATCAACAATCTGTATCGGTATGGCGGCAAGTATGGGAGCATTCCTCCTCATGGCAGGTACAAAGGGCAAGAGATATTCACTTCCGCACAGTGAGGTTATGATTCATCAGCCGTTGATTTCGGGCGGTCTTGGCGGACAGGCTACGGATATCAAGATTCATGCTGACCATATTATCAGAATCAGAGAGCGTATGAACAGAATTATGGCTGAAAGAACCGGTCAGACATATGAGCAGATTTGCCTTGATACTGAGCGTGATAATTATCTCACTGCAGAGCAGGCTAAGGAATACGGTCTCATCGACGAGGTTATTACAAGAAAATAACATTATCGCATAACATCGTATGTTTCGGCATACGGTGTTTGTGTGCATTATGATAACTTTTTGAAATTTTGAAGGGATTTGTTTATGGGCGAAAATAATAAGGCAAGATGTTCGTTTTGCGGTAAGTTCGGAGATCAGGTTGCACGTCTGCTTTCGGGACATGGTGTTTATATCTGCGATGAGTGTGTAGATGTGTGCAACAGTATTCTCGCAGGTGAGCTTGAGATAAATAATGAATCATATTCGGGAGTTGAGAACCTTCCCACACCGCATGAAATAAAGGAATTTCTTGATAAGTACGTTATCGGTCAGGAGCAGGCGAAGAAACTTTTGTCGGTAGCTGTATATAATCATTATAAGAGAATAAATCACGGCGGTGCGGACAACGGTGTGGAGCTTCAGAAGAGTAATATTCTTATTCTCGGACCTACAGGCAGCGGTAAGACATTTCTTGTGCAGAATCTTGCGAAAGTATTGAACGTTCCGTTTGCGATTGCTGATGCAACCTCACTTACCGAGGCGGGCTATGTCGGCGAGGATGTAGAGAACATTCTTTTAAAGCTTATTCAGGCGGCTGATTATGACATTGATGCGGCACAGCGGGGAATTATATATATCGATGAAATAGATAAGGTTGCAAGAAAATCGGAAAATGTATCAATTACACGCGATGTAAGCGGTGAGGGTGTACAGCAGGCACTGTTAAAGATACTTGAGGGAACGGTTGCAAATGTACCGCCGCAGGGCGGAAGAAAGCATCCGAATCAGGAATGCATACAGATTGATACAACCAATATTCTCTTTATATGCGGCGGTGCGTTTGAAGGTATTGAGAAGATAATAGGCGACAGAATTGGCACAAAGGCACTGGGCTTCGGTGCAAAGATTGAAAGCCGCAGGAATATGAATCTGAATGAAATACTTGCAAATATTTTACCGCAGGATTTATTGAAATTCGGACTCATTCCGGAGTTTGTCGGAAGACTTCCGGTATTTGCAAAGCTTGATTTGCTTGACAAGGACACACTCGTTACAATTCTTACAAAGCCTAAGAATGCTTTGATTAAGCAATATCAGGCATTGATGGATATGGACGGTGTAGAGCTTGAATTTGAAAAGGAAGCGGTTGAAGCCATAGCAGATAAGGCAATAGAAAGAAATACAGGAGCAAGAGGTCTCAGAGCGATTATTGAGGAGACAGTTTCGGATATAATGTTTGATACTCCCTCAGATAAGACAATTAAGAAAGTAATTGTAACAAAGGAATGTGTCACAGACGGTGCATTACCTGTAATTAAGCGTGCAAGACGAAAGAGGGTTGCAACGGCAAAGGCTTTGCCTGAAAGTGAGAATAATTAACAATAGAGGGTGATATCGATGTTCGTATCAGAGAATTTATCCGTAAATGAGAAAAATCATCTCGTTATCGGTAAAAATGATACTGTAGAGCTTGCAAAGGAGTTTAAGACTCCTCTGTATGTTCTTGACGAAGATTTATTAAGAGAAAATTGCAGGGTGTATAAAAACGCAATGGATAAATATTACGGAGGAAAGGGTCTTGTGCTGTATGCAAACAAGGCATTTTGCTCGGTATATACCTGTAAAATAGTAAATGAAGAGGGTCTTGGCATTGATGTGGTATCGGGCGGTGAGCTTTATACTGCGATTAAAGCAGGCTTTCCGATGGATAAGGTGTATTTTCACGGCAGCAATAAAACAGTTGAAGAGCTGGAGCTTGCAGTAGAAAACGGAGTAGGGCACATTATCTGCGATAATATTTATGAGCTTGAAAGGCTTAATGAGATAGCAAAGGCAAGAGGCATTGTGCAGGATATAATGTTCCGTATCAAGCCGGGAATTGATGCACATACGCACAGCTTTGTCCAGACGGGACAGATTGACTCAAAGTTTGGTGTAGCGTTAGAAAACGGAGAAGCCTTTGAAATTTATAAAAAGGCAAATGAAATGTCAAATGTAAATCCGGACGGAATACACTGTCATATCGGTTCGCAGATTTTTGATATCGAGCCGTTTATGAAAGCGGCAGAGGTTATGATGAACTTTGCCGGTGATCTTAAGGATGAGCTTGGTCTTGAAATCAAGAAGCTCAATCTTGGCGGCGGCTACGGCATAAGATATGTTGAAAGTGATGACCCTGTTCCGTATGATGAGTATATCAAGCATGTCAGTGAGGTAGTGAAGACTACAGCGAAGAAGCGAGGCTTGGAGATTCCGTTCATACTTATGGAGCCGGGACGTTCAATTGTTGCATCGGCAGGTATTACGCTTTATACAGTAGGTGGCATTAAAGATATAAAAAATGTCAGAAAGTATGTAAGCGTTGATGGAGGAATGAGCGATAATCCCAGATACATTATGTATCAGTCAGAATATACCGCAGTAGTTGCAAACAAGGCAGGTTTGCCGAGAACAGACAAGGTAACAATAGCAGGCAAGTGCTGTGAATCGGGCGATCTTTTAGCAGAGCATATCGAGATTGAACCGGTTGAGGTTGGCGATACATTGGCAGTACTTGCAACAGGTGCATATAATTATTCAATGTCATCGAATTATAACAGAATACCGCGTCCGGCAGTGGTTGCTGTAAAGGACGGCGAGGCAAAGGTTGTTATAAAGCGAGAGACTTATGAGGATGTTTTAAGGAATGATGTATTTTAAAAGAAGGCTGATTTCAGCCTTCTTCTTTTTATCTTGGTGGATTTTAATGAATTTTGTACTAATGTGTCAATAAATAATTGTACATTATATAAGGAAAATAGAGTTAAAAGCACAAAAATAAAGTCGGCTTCAATTGAAATGAAATATTAATCATTGGTCTGCAACGGCAAAAATCGCATAGGTATCGCATTTGTTAAAAATGGTGGTGAAAATATCACAAATAATGAATTGAAAAATACGGTTTTATATGTAAAATGTGCGAGCTGATTTTAAGGAAATTTTAAGGTTTGGGATATACAATGGTAGCATAGAGAATTATGGAAATTTTAAGAAAGGATGTTTTATATGAAAAGAAAGATTTTATCGCTCGTATTAAGCACTGCGATGCTTATGACTACAGCGCAGGCGGCGGTTGTAACGGATATGACCGTTACAGACGGTGTGTTGCAGTCGATGACAGTTTCAAAGAGTGAGGCGGAAAACGGAAAGAGCATTGCTGCGGTGTATGATGCTGACGGCAGATTGATGAGGCTTGTAATCTCAGGGCAGGATTTAAGCGGTGAGGGTGAAAAAGTAGTTACTTTTTCGGATGCCCTGACTGTAGGTGAGGGCGAAAGTTTAAAGGGCTTTGTTTGGAAGAATGACGATAACGGCAATATGACAATTGAGCCGATGTCGGGAATGTTTGTATGGAATGGAAATACAGAAGCAACAGAAAAGCCGGAAGTAACAGAGGTACCGTCAGAGACAGAAGCACCGGCAGAAACACCGCAAGCAACAGAGGTGCCGGCAGAGACAGCAACTCCGGAAGAAACACCGCAAGCAACAGAGGTACCGACAGTGACGGATGCACCGGCAGAAACAGCAACTCCGGAGCCGACAGCAGTACCTACAATAGTACCGCTTGAGGAGGGGGCTATTTCGGCATTCAGATATGTTAACAATTCAAAGATAGATAAATATAACACAGACGGAATTGCGCAGGCGTTTATTTCAGCAAGTGAGGACGGAACGAATGCAACGGCATTGACGCTTACATCGGGCGACTATACAGACCCTGACTGCGGCTTGGTGAGAAATACACCTGCACTTGCCCCAATAACTGCATGGGGAGAAAATCCGTATATTCAGGTTGAACTATCAACACTTGGCTATACCGATATAACGGTATCGGCAAAGGTGGGTGCAACAAAGAAAGGACCTGCAAATATTGCATTACAGTATTCAACAGACGGAGTGACCTTCAATAATGTTACAGAATACACGTTAACAAGCAATAAAACGCTTTTCAATGCTTTTGAAAAAGTAAGTATTCCGGATTCATCAGAGCTTGAAAAGCTTTACATAAGAATTGTTCCGGCAGATAATACAACAATCAACGGCGGTGTATTGACAGGTAACAGCGGCGAATATGCGGTTAATGATATTATTATATACGGAACTGCAACAGGTAGTGCAACAGCGGAACCGGAAGCTACTCCGGAGCCGACAGAGGTACCGGAGGGAGATGGAATAATCCATCTTATGGGTACTGAAATTAATGCGGCAGGTGTTGAGGGTGCATCGGTTGTAGGAAGTGTTGTTACAATTTCAGCACCTGGTGAATATACTGTTGAGGGTACACTTGACGAGGGACAGATTGTAGTATCATCCGCAACAGCAGATGACGAAATTATCCTTAACCTTGACAATGTAAATGTAACATCGGTATCGGAGGACCCGATAAGCGGTAAAAAGGGTAAGATTACACTCGTGCCGTTAGCTGATACGGAAAATACATTTACAACAACTGACGGCTGTGCAATTAATTCAAAGAATGATCTTACAATCAAGGGTGACGGTAAGATTAATGCAATTTCCGAAAACGGAAACGGTATTCGTTCAAAGGCAGACCTTGAAATCGGTGTATGCGATATTTATGTAAAGGCAGGAAATAACGGTATCAAGGGTGATAACTCAGTAAAGGTTACAAAGAAGAATAAGTCAATAACTATTGATTCGGTAGGTGATGGCATCAAGTCAGATACAGCTCCGACAGAGCTTGATGCAACAACAGGAGAGGTTATCGGTGGAACGGTTACTATAAACGGTGGTGATATAACAATCACAACAGGAACAGAGGTTGATGCAACAACAGGTGAGGTATCAACGAGCGATGGTATTCAGGCTGATACACTGCTTACAATCAAGGGCGGAACAATAAAAATCAATGCAACGGGCGAAGCCTTGAAGGCGAATGCATCAAGTATTGGATATCTTGCTGATTCTACTGCTGATGTAACTCTTGCAGAGGGTGACGGTGCAATTGAAATCAGTGGCGGCACAATCGAAATTGAAGCAGGTGAGGACGCTATAAAGGCGGTTAAGAAAATCACTGTTTCAGGTGGCGAAATTACAATTTTAAAGGCACTTGAGGGTATTCAGGTAAACGAAACAATCACAGATACTGACGGAGAAACTATTCTTTATCAGGTGGATGGAGAAATGGAATTCACGGGCGGTAAAATAAACATTACATGCAGTGAGGACGGAATCCAGTGCGGTACGGGTGATATAACGATTACTGACGGCGAGTTTATAATCGATTCATATATGGACTGTATCCAGAGTGATTATATCTTAGATATTTCGGGCGGTACATTTGATGTGACTGCATACGGTGGTTCGCCTGCACAGGCATCAGAGAACAATGCCGAGGCGGCAGATAGTTGCAAGGGCGTAAAGGCAGGTCAGCTTGTGAATATCACAGGCGGTACATTTGATATTGATACATATGACGATGCAATTCATTCAAATCACACTGTAAGAATTAACGGCGGTGACATTACTGCCGCAACGGGTGACGACGGTGTTCATGGCGATTATTATCTCTACATAGGCGAGGGTGCGAAGATTAACGTAACCAAGAGCTATGAGGGAATTGAAGCAGCTGAAATTTATATCTCAGGCGGTGAAACTAGAGTAGTTGCGTCGGACGATGGTGCCAATGCAGCAGGAGACCAACCGACAGAGGATGCATATTCGGTTGAAGCTGCAGCGCTTTCAGAGTCGGCGAGTCTTATGGCAGGCGGTTTCAACGGCGGTGGTAACTGGGGACAGGAGGATACATCAACCTACGGTTACTTGGAGGTTACAGGCGGTATGCTTTATATCGAAGCAGAGGGCGACGGCTTTGACTCAAACGGATCAGCGTTAGTCAGCGGCGGTATGGTATTCGTAAACGGTCCGACCTCGGGCGGTAACGGCGTATTTGATATCGGTGACGGAAGCAATTATACACTTACAGTCACAGGCGGTATAGTAATCGGTGCAGGCAGTGCGGATATGTCGGTAACACCGAACTCATCAACAAATTCGCAGGCTTATGTTGTTACATCAGGCAGCAGCGGTGGAATGGGCGGTGGTCGTCCGGGTCAGAGCAGCAGCTCGACAGGCAGCTTCACAAGTCAGTCAGCAGGTAAGGCATTTAAGCTTACTGATGCAAGCGGAAATGAGATAGTAACTTATGTTCCGTCAAAGACTTATGCATGGGTAATGGTATCAGCACCGGGACTTACATCCGGCAGCAGCTATACATTGAACTATGGCGGAAGTGTATCGGGCGGTGAAGTCAGCGGAAGTACTGATGGTACATACGGTCTTGTTACAGGCGGAACATATACAGGAAGCAGCAGTGTGACACTTAGTGCGAAGAAGTAATTTCAAAGGGAGTTGTTCATTTGAACAGCTCCCTTTCGTTTAGGAATTTTTGTTTTCTTGCTGAAAAATATATAAAAATTGCGAAGTACTTGAAAAATAATCCCTGATATGGTATTCTAAAGAAAAAACAGAGATAGGAAGGTATTCATTATGCGATATACTTTCAAGGAATATAAAAAATCGGAACTTTTGCGCAACCACTTAAACGTCGGCGGTTCAAATCCGGACGGCGAAAGAATTGACGTTACAAGTCTTTACTTTGAACGTGGAGGAAAACCCTGGATTGCTGTAATGGGTGAGTATCACTTCTCCCGTGATAACCGTGAAAACTGGAAAAAAGAGCTTTGCAAAATGAAAGCCGGTGGCATAACCTTGGTTGCGACATATCTTTTCTGGATATATCATGAGGAAATTGAGGGAGAGTTTGATTTTAACGGTGACCTTGATATACGCACATTTGTTGAGCTGTGTAAGGAACTGGGACTTGATGTTGTTATACGCTTCGGACCCTGGGCGCACGGTGAATGCAGAAATGGCGGCTTCCCGGACTGGTTACTCCAAAAGCCTTACAAGCTTAGAGACAATAATGCTGAATACCTTGCAAAGGTTAAAATCTGGTTTGATAAAATTTATGAGCAGCTTCAGGGTCTCTTCTACAAGGATGGAGGCAATATAATTGCCGTGCAGCTTGAAAATGAGCTTGTTGATATTGCGGAACATATCGCAAAGCTCAAAGAAATGGCAATTGATGCAGGTTTTGTTGTACCGTTATATACGGCAACAGGCTGGAACAGTGCCGCAGGTGCAAAGCTTCCGCTTGACGAGGTTGTGCCGGTGTTCGGAGGTTACCCCGAGGCACCCTGGGATCAGCATATGAACAAGCAGAAGCCGTCAAGTCATTATTTCTTTAATAAAATGCGTAACGACTCGGCAATCGGTACAGATTTGATAGGTCATATTGCAACCGACGGCTATCAGCTTCCATATGAACGCTATCCGTTCGCTACATGTGAGCTTGGCGGCGGTATTCAGGTGACACATCACCGCAGACCTTGGATCAAGCCGATGGATATATACGCACTGTCGCTTGTTAAAATCGGCAGTGGCAACAATCTTGCAGGATATTATATGTATCATGGAGGTGTGAATAAGATTGGTAAGCTTTCTACGTTCAATGAAACGAAAGCAACGGGTTACCCGAATGATTTGCCGATACTTTCATATGATTTCCAGACTGCATTATCTGAATACGGTGAGGCAAGAGAACAGTATGGAATGCTCAATACACTGCATCTTTTTATAAAGAGCTTCGGTGATATCATTGCTCCTATGGAGGCTGTGAATGCATCATACATGCCTAAGCGTGATGATTATTCTTCACTTCGTTACGGTTTAAGAACCGACGGTAACAGCGGATTTGTATTTGTAAATCACTATCAGAGACTTGACGCGCTTGGAGATGTATATGATGTGGTAATTGATACAGGCTCTGTGGTATTTCCGTCAATTGATGTATGCGGTGATATTGCGTTCTTTATGCCGTATAACATGAAGCTTGGCAAAAACATGCTTGAATATGCAACTGCACAGCCATTATGCAAGGTTGATAATACATATTTCTTTATCGGAATAAACGGAATAGAAGCAGAGTATAAATTCGGTGATGATATATTCAAGGGCAGCTTTGACTATAATGGTATAAAAATCATAACCCTTACATGGGATGAGGCGAGATATGCAAGACTGCTTTTGGGTAAGCTTTATGTCGGTGATAAGTGCGACTTGTATGAGTATGATGGTCAAATTGAGGTGATTCAGTACGGCAGCTATACATATAAGGTATGGAACGGTACGGAGTTTGAAAACGGAAGTGTTGATAACAGTATAAATCAGGCACAGGTAATATTTACTGACCTTGCTTCGGCACCGATTGAGCCGTCACATCCTGAAGAGTTGCATATAAACGGTGAGCGTAAGCTTATGTGGAAAAAAGTAGAGGTAAATACAGATGCGGGATTTATTGAAATTCCGTTTGAGTGTGATGTGGCACAGCTTTATGCTGACGGTCAGCTTGTAGCAGATGAGTTCTACTATGGAGCAAAGTGGAGAGTTCCGGCAAAGCTGCTTTACGGAAAAGAGGCATATCTGGTAATGTCCGAAATGAAAAATGATTTTTACAGAGAATTTTAAATCGAAGAGGATGCCGAAGTAATCAGCATCCTCTTTTCGTATTATCCTCTTTAATTTGAGACATAGTCCGCAGGATTGATATACTTACCGTCGCACTTTACTTCAAAGTGTAAATGCGGATCCTTGACCGGCTCGCCTTTTGATGCTGTTACCGTTCCGATAACATCGCCGCAGCGTACATTTGAACCCTCATTTAAGGTATCAACGGGAGTAAGCTGTGAATATACAGTTTCATAACCGTCACTGTGTGATACGGTTATTTCGTGACCGTATATTGTAGAACGGATGCTTTTTACTTCTCCGTTGGCGGCACATATAACCTCGCATCCCTCGGAGGCGGCGATATCTATGCCGTTATGAGTACGCCAGTCACCAAATACTTCGTTGTAGTAAGGGGTATCGGTGTAGGGCTGTAAAATATCGCCCTCGACAGGGATAATCGCTCCGTCAAATACTTCAGCGTCCGCATTGGCATATATGGTATCGGGATTGTCATAGGTGTAGTCCGGAGCCATAGCCACAGGGATTTCTGTCGGAACAATCACCGGGATATATTCCTCATCAAATACCTGCAATTCCTCAACAGGCTCAAGAGTTTCAATCGGTGCAGGTGTAAATACGGGCTTTGGTGTATAGGCAACCGCATTTTCCGAAACAGAGCTTGTTTCACTGGTTGAAAGACTTTGTGAAATATATCCGCCGACACCTATTGCGAGTACACAGCAGCAGAGTGCTATGTAGAACATAGGAAGTCGGTTGGAAGTCTTTTTTGAGTCTTTGCTTGAGTTATTATTCATATAATAACCTCCTCATAATAAATTTATTAGCTTTGCTAAACATATTTTGACCCGGTTCAATGCATTTTATACCAAGTGTGAATATAAAAACTTACAATTTATGAAAAAATTACATGTAAATTCATATCAAATTTACAAAAAGGAAAAAAATAAAATAAAAATACACTGTACAAATGAAGTTTTTTATAGTATAATAGTATATATTAAAAAATATCCCTCAGCCGGGCTGATGGGTGATTTATTAAAAAAGTAAGGAAGGCAGGGTGATAATATGAAAATAGAACAGATTGCTCCCGATAAGGTCAAAGTGACATTATCAGATGCGGATCTTGTTGATATGGAGATTGATCCTACATGTTTTCTTTCAGATACAAATGCACTGAACGGATTTATTGTTGAGCTTATGCACGAAATCTATGAAAAAACAGATTTTAATCCGTATCATGGGAATATAAAAATGGAAGCACAGTCGGAGACGGGTGGAATGACTATTCTTCTCTCAAAGACGAACAGTGCGTTTCCGATGCCGGATAAGGGCAAGCCGGGAATAAAAGGAATTATGGCAGTATCTGAGGTGAGAACACGTCGGCTCAGAAAAGCTCCTGAAAAGAAAAAAATAAAAAATATAAGAGTAATAAAGCCGGGTTCAACACCGAAGTCAATGCAGACCTTTATTTTCTCGGATTTTGAAAACGTATGTGCAGCACTTATGAGAATGAGTCCGTCCGTTACGGAAATATCGGAGTTTTACAGAATGGATGAGGTATATGCACTGTTAATTCCCACAAATGCAGGATGTCTTGATGATATTGCGATGGTTATGGAGTTTGCGGATGGTGTCAGACGTGCGATAGTATTTGAGCATATAAGAGAACACGGTGAATTGATAGCAAAAGGAACAAAGCTTTCATCGATGGCAGAAGGCATAAAGAAGCTTGAGGGCAATTAAGATACATATTATATCGTTGTATGTTAGATGACATGCAACGATTTTTTTTATCCCTGAAACAGTCATAAACCATACTTGTCCGCCATAATATAGGATAGAGAAAGGAGCGAGAGCGAATGTACATAGCAAACAATATCGCATCATGTGCGATGGATAGTATAATAAGCTACATACCGCATTCCTTGCGGAAATATCTCTACGGTGTAGATATTTCACAGGTAAATGAGATACATTTATGTCCGGGAAAGCCAATGCTGATTTACTATCCGGACACAAGAAAATTTATATCATGTGACGGTGAGCTGACGGACAACCCGTATGATGCGGCACGGGTTACACAGGAGAATATAAGGGAGGCTATGGAAATAGCATCGAAGTCATCGGTATATTCCGTTGAGGAGGAAATCAGGAATGGATATATTACCGTTGACGGCGGACACAGGATAGGAATATGCGGCAGTGCTGTTATACGCGATGGAAAAATCACCTTTGTAAGAGATATTTCAGCACTGAATTACAGGCTGGCAAGAGAAATAAAGGGTGCGGCACAGCCGGTAATAGAAGCTGTATTGAGAGACAGAGAGGTTAAAAATACACTGATTATCTCGCCGCCCGGTGCAGGGAAAACCACAATGCTCAGAGATATGGTTCGCTTGCTCTCGGATGAGGGGATACGGGTTTGTGTTGTGGATGAAAGACGGGAAATTGCGGCAATGTGTAACGGCAGGTGCGGATTTGATCTGGGCTGCTCGACAACGGTGTTTTCAGGTGCACCAAAGGCGGCAGGGATGCTGATGATGCTTCGGGCGATGTCGCCTGATGTAATCGTTACGGATGAAATCGGTACAAGCACAGATGCGGCGGCGGTTACAAGAATTATAAACAGCGGGACAAAGGTTATAACAACAGTTCACGGCTACAGTCTTGAACAGATTAAAGCACGCAGTGATTTAAAAGCGGCATTGTCGTATTTTGAAACCTTTGTATGCCTTTCGAAGGCAAACGGTGCAGGAACGTTGGAAAGCCTGATAGAGCTATGAAAATAATGGGAGCGGTGCTTATATTAGGAGTGTTTGTGTGGTGCGGCTTCAATATAAGCAATACAATGAAAAAAAGGTGTGAGCTGCTGGGGGCTTTTATTACAGCGCTTGAGATTTTGAAATCTGAAATTGCGTTTAACGGCTCTGATTTAAAAACAGCATTCAAGCATGCGGCGAAGCTGAGCGGAGCAGATATTTTTGCAGACTCGGCAAGGTATATCGAGTCGGAGGGGATAGCGGCTGCGTGGAAAAGAGCAGTTGAAAATAAGGATATAAATGAGCAGGACAGGCGTATTTTTATGCTGCTATCGTCAAAGCTGGGAAAAACGGATGCACAGGGTCAGGTAAGGCATATAGACTACGTTGGCGGACTTGCAAGAGAGGCAAGAAAAAATGCGGCAGAGTTTTATGAAAAAAACGGCACGCTCTTTATGCGGGGCGGTGTGCTTCTTGGGATATTTGCAGTATTGATGTTAATGTAAGGAGAAGAAGATAATGAATGTTGAGCTTGTATTTCAGCTTGCAGGAGCCGGAATTGTTATTGCTGTACTGAACCAGCTTTTATCAAGAGCCGGACGTGATGATATAGCACTGCTTGTAGTAATTGCAGGTCTGGTGGGCGGATTATATGTAGTATCTCAGGAGATAAGCGGACTGTTTGACGGAATCAAAAGGATTTTTGAACTATGAGTGAGCTGTTTGCAATGGTGGGACTTGCAGTGGTGGGCGGTGTGATGACAATGACCGTACGGAGCGTCAATGCCCCGCTCGGAACGGTGGTGGCTCTTGCGGTTGGATGTGTTGTTGTTATTTCGCTGCTTGATGATATGAGTACGGTTGTAGATGAAATCAAGGTAATCATACAAAGCGGTGGCCTTGATAACCGATATATAGAATCGGTTGTAAAGGTGATAGGAATAGCATATGTTACACAGTTTGGTGCAGATATGCTTCGTGACGGAGGAGAAAGTGCAATTGCGTCAAAGTGTGAGCTGGCAGGAAAAATTTTCATACTTTATCTGACACTTCCCATAATAGGTGAATTTCTTGAAATATGCATGAGGGCAGTGGAGGGGATATGATGCTGCGGTATATATGTATATTTATAGTAGCGGCAGGTGTTTTTTTAGGGACGGATGTGAGTGCGGCGGAAATACCGGAGCTTAGCGGTGAGAATGGCTTTAACAGTCTGGTTGAGAGTATTTACAACGGTGAAGAACTGATGGGACCTGATGAGATACTGTCGGAAATTATCAGCTCCTTTACAAAGGAAATACGGATGTGTGCAAAGGAAATAATAGTGCTTGTAATAACGGCGATGATGTCAGGAGTGATTTCACTGCTGTCGGAGAACAGAAAGGGGTCGGGAAGTGAGGCGGCATTTTTCTGCTGCTTTACCTTTATGAGTGCATCGGCACTTAATTGCTTCAATTATGTATTGCAGTACGGAAAGGATGCAATAGAAGCAATGACCGCTTTTATAAGCAAGCTTTCGCCACTCTTGATGATAACGCTTATAGCCTGCGGAAATACCGTCAGTGCATCGGTTTTTCATCCTGTGCTTGCAAGTGCAATTTACATTACGGGTCTTATCGTAGAAAAGGTTATGATTCCGCTGTGTATATTTAGTGCGGTTTTGTCTGTATCCGGGAATATAGGCAGCGAAAACCGTATATCGGCTTTGTGCCGTACGGTCGGCTCGGTGAATAAATGGATAATGGCGGCGATTGTGACGGTGTTTTCAGGTATAAGCACAATATACGGCTTCAGTGCTCCGTCGTTGGATGCAGTGGCGGCAAAAACTATGAAATTTGCCGCAGGAACGCTTGTTCCGGTGGTGGGAGGATTTTTGTCGGATACGCTTGAAACGGTGATAAGTGCATCAAGGCTTATGAAAAATGCGGTGGGAACAGCAGGTGTGATTACGGTGTGCGTGATATGCTTCACCCCTGCAATAAAAATCGGTGTAATACATATTATGCTCCGACTCTCTGCGGCAGTTTCGGAGCCGATAGCAGATAAGCGGATAAGTACAATGCTTACAGATATGGCTTCGGCAGTCGGTGGGGTTTTCGCACTTACCGTCATGAGTGCTGTGCTGTTTATCATAAACTTATGCATAATTCTTGCGGCAACAAATTTCGGTTAGGGGTGATTTAGATAAAGGAGTATATTATATCCGTTATTTCTGCTGCAATTCTCTCAGGGATAGCATCTTTGATGTCGCCTGAAAAATGGCGTAGGTATGTCGGCATTATCAGCGGTGCCGTCATATTATGTGCTGTTGTTGCACCTGTTACAAGGCTTGATCCGGAAAGGCTTTTTACATCATTTGAGTCGGGGACGGCTGAGATTGATTTGAAAAAGGGCGAGGAATACAGGAATGATCTGTTAGAAAGGGAGCTTACCGAAAGGATAAATTCAGATATAGAGGAGAGGGTCAGAAATGAGTTTGGAAAAGAGATACAGGCAAGTGTAAAAATTGATATAAACGGAGAGGGAAAAATTACGGGTGTAAAGGAAATAAAAATAAATGGGAAAATAGGCGATAGAGCTGCTGCAAGGCTGTGTGAGGTGTATGGAGTTGAAAAAATTATTACCGCACAAAGCGGTGGATTTTATAAAAGACAGTAATAAATTGAAGATTATAATAATATTAATAATTGGGGTTTTCCTTATGACCTTCATGCCGGAGGACGTAGAGAAAAAGGAGGTGCATGACACACTGAACATACAGGAGCAGGAGGAGCGTCTGGAAAATATTTTGTCAAAAATAAACGGTGCCGGTAAGGTTGAGGTGATGATTACATATTACGGAAGCTCACAGACAAGCATAGCATATGAGACAAAGTCTGAGGTGGAGGAGAAATCGAGACAGACGGATAAGCGTGCTGTGATGTCCGGAAATAGTCCTGTTGTGATACAGGAGCTTTATCCAAAGGTGAAGGGTGTAATAGTAGTTGCACAGGGGGCGGACGATATCGGAGTCAAGCGTGCACTGAGAGAGGCGGTAACAGCGGCTATGGGGGTCGGAGCCTCGGATGTGTGTGTTTATGAAAAGAGCTTGGGAGGATGACACGGCAGGGTGTTTGAAATAAATGAAAGGATAGAAAAAAATGATGATTTTAAAGAAAAAAGAAATAATAGCGGCGGCATTGGTGGTACTGATTGGCTGTGCCGGATATCTGAACTGGTCGTATCAGGACACCATGACGGTTCGCGACGGTGAGAGCTATATAGAAACGGGTAGGCGATTGGGAGAGGCACAGCTTGTAAACTCTGAGGCAGAGAATGTTGAGGCACAGAGTGAGGACACTGATGAAGTCGCAGAGGAAACTGCCGCAGATACGCAGGAAAATGCGGAGATACCTGCGGTAGAGACTCAAAGTGACAGTGACGGGAGCTATTTCGAGAAAGCAAGATATGAGCGTGAAAATTCAAGATCAAAATCCCTTGAAATTCTTAATCAGACCTGTGCAAATGACAGCTTTGACGAGGAAACAAGGCGTAAAGCAGGGGATAAGATAATTGCCGAAACGGATAACATCAATGCAGAGCAGGAAATTGAAAGTATCGCACAGTCAAAGGGATACTCAGACATATGCATATATGTCAGTGACGGAAGTGCAACGGTTATGGTTAAAAAGGAGGCTTTCGGAGAAGAGGACGCAATAAAGCTGAGCGAGCTTGTATGTGAAAAATCTAATCTTAGTGCCGATGCAGTGAAAATTGTTGAGGTTAAATAACGGTTTTATGGACAAAAAGATGTAAATCTGCTCTTTTTGTCCTCGTTTTTTATAAAAAAACAGTTTACAAAACAGAATTTATTTGATATAATATTCATAAATACAATTTATGAAAGGATGTAGTTATTATGGCAGAGGAAATTATAAAAGAGGCAGAAGAAGTAGTAGAGACTGTTCAGTCTGTAGAGGAACCGGTTGTTGAGAAAACAGCTCAGGATGCTGAGGATGTAGGAAATATCAAGATATCGGTAGATGTCGTATCAACTATTGCAGGAATTGCAACAGGCGAGATTAAAGGCGTTGCAGGAATGTATCGCCCCTTTGCGAACGGAATTGCAGAAAAATTAGGAGCAAAGAAAAATCCGTCAAAGGGTGTAAAGGTTGAGATGACTGAAAACATAGCCGTAATTGATGTATATATCGTTGTTGATTACGGTGTAAGAATCCCTGAGCTTGCTTGGGAGATTCAGGAAAATGTAAAGAACAGTGTTGAGAACATGACAGGTCTTGAGGTTGACAAGGTAAATATCCATATAGAGGGTGTTAACTTTGCAAAGGCAGAGGAAATGTCTGTCGCAGATGTACCGGTACTTGAAGACTGATGGCAAAGAAGCTTACAGAGGCACAGGACAGAGAAAGAGTTGCACAGCTGCATGAAATAGAAAACTCATTAAGAGAAAAAGGCTATTGTGCAATTGCCGGAGTGGATGAAGCAGGCAGAGGTCCGTTGGCAGGCTCTGTATATACGGCGGCAGTAATACTGCCGCCTGATATATATCTGCCCGGAATAAACGATTCAAAGAAATTAAGTGAGGCAAAGCGTGAGGAACTGTTTGACATAATAGTTGAAAATGCCGTTGCCTACAGCATCGAAAGTGCGGGAGTAGAGGAAATAGAGGAAAAGAATATTCTCGCCGCTACGCTTGATGCTATGGAAAGAGCGATAAATTCGCTTGTGGTAAAGGCGGATTATGCCTTGATTGACGGTAACCGTAATACAGGAATTACTACCCCGAATGAAACGGTGGTAAAGGGAGATGCAAGGTCAATTTCAATTGCGGCGGCATCGATTCTTGCAAAGGTTGCAAGAGACAGGGAAATTACCCGTCTGGCGCAGGAGTATCCGGGATACGGCTTTGAAAATCATAAGGGCTATGGAACAGCAGAGCATGTTGCGGCACTGGAGCGGCTTGGTATGTGTCCGATACACAGAAAGAAATTTGTAGATAAGGCACTTGATACTGCAAGGAAAAAACGGGAGATGGCAGAAAATGCGTGCGATTGATATAGGAGCATGGGGAGAGGAGCAGGCAGTAAAATATCTTGGAGAAAAGGGATATGCTGTCCGTTGCAGAAACTTCAAATGCCGTGAGGGTGAGCTTGATATTGTTGCGAATAAAAACGGTACCACTGTTTTTGTCGAGGTGAAAACAAGAAAATCCGAGCTTTTTGGCAGACCGGCAGAGTTTGTTGACTACAGGAAACAAAGACGTATCATAAAAGCGGCTATGCGTTATGCCTACAGTCCGGATATAGATATGCGTTTTGATGTGATTGAAATTATTTATAACGGTAACGGTACAGAGCTGTCGATAAAGGAAATTAACCATATAGAAAATGCTTTTTGGGGCATGTAATATCATAAGCATATACGGAAAAAAAGTGAGATGTCAATTGAACAGAACCAGTAAAAACGGACAATAGAAAAAAAGAGCCTCCTATGGTATAATGATAAAAAAGCCATAGGAGGTATTTTTATGCCAAGAAGTTATAGACATATACAAGAGTATGAAAAACAAATTATCGAATTAAAGGA
>JAZQKZ010000030.1:0-15721 GCA_045542415.1 Clostridia bacterium | reverse complement strand
ATATAACGGATTTAAAAAGATAACTCCCTTCAAGTCGATATACAACTCCTGCTCTGATTTACCTGTCAGTTCTGACATGAATTCCATATCAATACGAGCTTTTTCGCCTATTGATACAGCAAGTGCTTCTGTTGCAGTATCGACCTGTGTTATTTCTTTTCTTGCACCAATAGTCCGTTTAGTAAACATATCCGCTTTTCTTTCAAGCTCTCTGTTTTCGTTTAAGACTTCAAGGGAGCAGAGAAGGAAATAGCTGCTGTCATTTGAAAATGCAGTGCTGTTACCTCTTGAATTTATGAGTCCGTATTTTGCGGTAAATTCATCATACAGCGTATTAAGCCTGTCCTGTTGTGCTTTTATTTCATAATCCGGATAATCTTCTGTCTGATATTCAATCAGCTCCTTTACACATTCACGAATTTCTATCATGCCTTTGATACGGTTCTGTGCGGTAAGCGAAACATCAACCTTATTCATGCGGCTGTTTTCACGGAAATATATATCGCCGTCAACGATTGTATAGCTAAAATTCTTTACATTCGGGTCTGCCGGAATAGATAAATCCTCGTCCTCCACAAACTCGTCAATTTCATATTCTGTAATCTGTGCATGAATGTTCTGTATTGCTCCGTCAAGCAGTTCTCCAAGGTCTGCATCATTAAATGCTTTGCAGCTAAGCTGCATACCAAACGGGCCGCTTTCCTCGACCATTTCACCGAGTATCATATCGGGATTATCTATAAAATATTGGTTTATTATATGACCATTTTCCAGACCACCAACATTTACCCACTCGGGCATAATATCCGTCATTCTATCTCTTTTCTGTAAAAAGATAATATCCGACGTCACCTCTGTTCCGGCATTTGCTTTAAAGGTATTATCAGGCAAACGGATAGCACCAAGTAAATCAGCTCGCTGTGCGATATATTTTCGTACATTAGAATTTCTCTTGTCCATTGTACCGCTTGAAGTTATGAACGCAACGACACCGCCGGGACGGACTTTATCAAGAGTTTTAGCAAAAAAATAGTCATGTATTAGGAAATTATGCTTGTCATACCTCTTGTCCATAACCTTAAACTGCCCGAAAGGTACGTTACCGATAGCCACATCAAAGAAGCTGTCGGGAAGCGTTGTATCTTCATATCCTTGTATTGCAACCGAATTTTTCTGATACAATTGCTGTGCGATTCTTCCGGAGATACTGTCAAGCTCAATTCCGTAAACCTTGCAATTACTAAGGCTATCGGGCAGCATACCCTCAAAGTTTCCTACACCCATTGACGGGTCTAAGATATTGCCCTGCTTCAAGCCCATATTCTCAAGTGCTTTATACATCGACCTTATTACAACAGGCGGTGTATAGAACGCTGTGAGTGTGCTTTCCCTTGCAGCTCTATATTCTTCATCAGTGAGAAGTGACTTCAATTCTTGATATTTGCTGTGTTTTTCTGAAAAGCAATCCGAAAGACCGCCCCAGCCAACATATTGCGATAATATTTCCTGTTCTTCGGGAGTTGCAAGCCTGTGTTCTGATTCCAGCGTTTTAAGAGTTCGGATAGCATCTACATTCGCCTGATATTTCTGGCTCGCTGTACCGTGACCGAGTTCATCATTATCGATTGTGAAATTATGCCGTTCCGACATTGGTATTTCGGGATATATGACAGTATTTTGTACTCGTTCTTTAGGCTTTTGGTATATTGGGGTAAGTGTTTCTTCCGGGTGTTCGGCTTCTTTTGCTTTTTCTGCTGTTTCTTCTTCAACAACCGATAATATTTCAGTTTCTTCCATTTTTATCGGTTGTTCATCAGCAAAATTCACTATAAAGCCATTATCTGATAATTCTTTTACATATCTTTCAGTCGCAAAAACCGGAAAGCCTGCCATATCAATCTCTGCACCGTCAATCCGTCTTTTTGTAACAGCAATATCAAGTACTTCTGCTGCCTTTACAGCCTCGTCTCCAAAAATCTCATAGAAGTCACCGACTTTATGAAGATTTATAACCTGTATCGCACTTAATTCTTCTGCAATTTTTCTTGAACTGTTACGGTTAATAGCATCCGATGTTGCCATTGCGATTTTATTAAAACAATCAATCATTTTATCTCTTGTTTCATTATCCTTTATGGCTTCACCTATACCTATTTCCGTTTCGTCAATCAGAGGTTCAATACCGTAATCGCCAAGAAATTTACTCTCATAATTCTCCATCAGATCTATGAGATAGCGTACACGCTTCGGAAGAGTTTCCCTTAATTCCTCCGGTGATAAATCTGACATATTACGAAGATACTGATATTTTTCATCCTTTATCCGCCTTTGTTCTTGCTCTGTCATGTATATTGGAATATCCTCAGCAATTTCCTTTTCGCTCATATATCTACCTGATTTTATGAGGCCGTCAATACGCTTTGCTGCTGAGTTCCATGATATATTAACCTTTGCAAGCGGTGATAATATATCATCACGGCTGAATGTTATGCCTTTAGCATCGTGCCATTCATTGAAGAGTCCGCCGCTGTGTCCGCCTGTACCGTACTCCTGTTTCAAAAAATCAATACGTTCCTTTGTGTCGGTATGCTCCTGAAAATACAGATATATTCTTATCTTACCTCTATCCATACCACTGCCACGAAGAAACAGCTTGTCAATTTCATCCTCAGTGATAAAACGCTGTGCTGTACTTGATTGATATTCATCTGCTCTAAAATGCAAATGCTCACGCTTTAAGTCATTAAGCTGTGCGAGTACTTTATCCGGACTATACATTTTAAACCGCATCACATCTGTATTCTCAGAGTATTGGGCATCTAACATTTCAACGGCTGATATTAGCTTTTCTCTATCATCAGGCTTTGTAAGCATTTCTGCTATTCTTGCAGTACTGTCAGGATAACCGCCTTTGAACCATTCTTCATCGAACAACTCACGTAGTTCGGGATACTCGTCAAAGTTTACGTCCCTTTTCATAAACCAAAAGGCACTTGCTGCTTTAGAGCACTCATGTTTGTTTATGCTGTCGATAGTTTCCTGTGTAACATATCTTCCAAGATTTAACAGTTCACTGATTCTTTTATCTGCCTTATCCCAAGTGACAAGCTCGTACCGTCTTGCGGTAACAGCACTTTCACCACGGGCAATTTTGATTCCCTCATCATTCCACCATACAGATATTTTATCGCCGTCAAAGATAAAACCTTTACCGCCTGCGCCGTACTCCTGTTTCAGAAACTCAATATTTTCAGCACTTGACTTGTTCTTGCTATACTCGGTGCAAATATCTAAAACGCTGTTTCGGTTATTACTTCCTGTTGTCAGCACTTCATCAATAATCTGCTGAGGAATGGAAAAAGCAGAGCTTCTGATTCGCTCTGCTTCTCTTATCATATTCTGTTGTTCTTCCTCTGTGAGAAGCGGCATATCAAACAGATTTAACTGTACACCAGCTCCGATAGTACCGTTTCCTCCGCTGAATGACGGTAATTGTTCATCAGACCTATCCAGCGTAGTGGGTCCTTCAATTTCATAATCTCCGTCACTCCCTCTGCTTTCGCCGTCTGTTTTACTATCATCTCGACCTGCTGTGTTGCTGTCTTGTCTATTTCCTCCAAGTGTTGGAGCAGTGTCCCGTTCATCAATAACATGGAGTATAGGCTCCGGCGATGCTGTTTTAAGTATGTTCTCCTCATCATTCCGTATTTGCCTATCCTGTGCTCCTGTGTCGGTACGCTCAGATTCGGAATCTGATAGTCTCCGTCTATCTTGTACGTCAATGCTTCTGCCATCTTCATCATTCCTTTCTTGCTTTATATTTTCATTATATACCTGTTTTTGTAATTGTGCAAATTTCTTCTGTTCTGCACGGATAGTTTCTGAAATATTTCTAAGAGCCGCTTCTGAAATGGCACTCACTGCATTACCCAAGATACTGATTGTTTCATGAGTGTTGAAATCACGCATATGTTCAAACTCGTCTGCACCAAATACATTATCCGGCTCAAGTCCCATTCTCTGCATTACCATATATGCAACCGATACTTCTGCTGTCTGCCTGAACCTCAAATCAATATTTACTTCATCAAGACCGTGAAGTAAGCTGCTGCTTTTCACATATCCAATCTCGTGCAGGTAATCATATTTATTATCCTCAACTGCATTATGAGCCACACAGATTATGGCATCTATTATAGTTGTATTTACCTTTAATTCACCGAAATTATTCGCAAGTGTTTCAATGATGGCATCATCATATCTGGCATCATACTGCCACAGCCTGACCTCTCGGTTATATCTGTCATTAGTATCGGAAATATCAAATACATATTCCAAACCATAACGACTTCCATTTTCACGAAGCAGAGCAATACCCTTTGCACCTTTGTTTATCCAGCGGTGCATACTGTTATTCCAGACTTCTATTCCGGCACAAGCAGTTGCATCAGGACGCTGGGCATGAATAAGTACTTGGTCTTCAAACGGGTACTTATATTGCCACGCAGCAGTTTTTAAGAAATTTGTCCAGTTCCTGTAGTCTGAGAATGATTTTGCGGTGTCGTGAAACAGTTCAAATATCTGCTGTATCTTTGTTGCCATGCCATCACCTCGCTATCTGCTCTGTTCCTTTTTCTTATTCTTTATCCTGCGCTGTTCACGCAGTTTTTCAACATCCTTCACTGCATCTTCCAATGAATTGTATTTACCGTTCTCAAGACTATCTATAAATTTCAGTTCATCACGATAATCCATACCGTCAACCAAATGACAAAGACGATTTAACCTGCCGAGCGTATCGCTCTTTTTGTTGACTAACCCTAAAATTTTCTCATCTGTATTGTCCTCGGAAAACAATTCGATTTTCAATGTTCTTGCATTATCCAACATAATGAGGTTAGGTGCGGTTAAAATTCCGGCTCGCTGTAAACGGTCATATACTTCAACAGGCGGACGTGATAAATCTGCAATGAGGCTGTTGTTTAAGAAATTTATTCTCGCTATAATCATATTTATCTCTCACTCCCTATATGCATTCGTTTTGGTACGACTCCCGCTGCCTTTTTTAAGCCGTGCATTGTTTTACGGTTACACTTTTCCAAATCCGCTTTGCGATTCTTGAAGCTCTCAAAATTACTCTTAAATTCAGGAGTGTTAATATCTATGAAATACTGCCTGCAACAGCAATCCAGATACTCATAAAAGTCTCCGGGAGTCTTTGTTTTCTCATGTGCTTCACGAATCATTTTATCCGAGATTTCGTGATATACCAGCTGACCGCCGGATACTGCACATGGATTGTAGTACACTTCAATGAATCCGTTGTCCGTCCGGAAGAATTTATCCATTTCTGTTACTTTCGGATTTTCTTCTACAAGTTTGAGATTTTCCTGTAATATGCTTTCCATCAGCGTTCGACCTCCTTATGCTTTTTAACTTTTATCGGCTGTTCTTTGAGCTTATCATTTAACCAATCAGGATAGTGTTCTTTCTTTAATATTCCAAGCACATCACTTCTTTCAAATCTTGTACTTTTATCATCATAAAGATATTTACAGAACACCGCACTGCCTCGGGCATTATGCCATGCACCATTTCCGCCAGTGCAGAGCACTATCTGATGTGATTCACTTCTGTATTCAGGACGTAAAGCCTCGGATTTTATAGCCACAATTTCACCCTCAATATCTTTTCCGCTTATGCTTTCGCACATATCAGCATTTACAATGCCTTTAGGTAATTCCTTATTTATGTTCTTCATTTTTGAAATCTGCTCCTTAAGCCTGTCGGAATAAATCGCAGCTATTTCAAGATAATCACTGCTTACAAGTGCATTGGTGTATCTTTCAAATATGTCGTTCCGCTCACAGTCTGCTACCAAGTAATACAAACCGTCGGGATTATTCATGTCTGCTCCGACAACAATTTCTTTATCACCGATATGTATTGAATTGATAATTTCATAATTATCCACCATTCTTTTTTCTGACATTCGTTTTTACCTCATTCTTTCTGCTGCCATATCCTACATGCGGATATTTTCGCTTATCTTCTTCATTTTGCTGTTTTGATTTATAGAAAGGACAATCACCGCCATTACAAAGCTTCTGCTTTAAAATACTGCAACCGCCCTTTATATTTGCAAAACAATTACTGTAATTCTTCTTCATCTTCAATCTCCACTAAACTAATATAGCTGTTTATCTGCAAGCCCTCTGATTTTGCTATTTCATGGAACTTATCCATAACACGCTTACGACGTTCTTTTAGATTTTCTCTGTATGCATTTTGTATGGCATCACGAGCAGTTAAATCTACATATCCGCTTGCATTGTACTTTATATTCGGACTTCTGCCTGAACTCATTTTCTATCACCTCTCAGGCTCCGATTTATTCGATTTATTCAAGTGCTGCACCAACCGTGCCTTGTCATAACCACGCTTGCAGAAATCTTTCTGTGCTGAGAGTAAGTTATCAAAGTAGTGTCCGAAAAAATAATCCGTTTTGTTTTTACATTCCCAAGTAACACACATGTTAGGATTTTTCTCATGCATGCCTAAAACTACTTCCAATTCGCCGATTTTGATTGCATTGGTTATGACATATCCTGCATTTTTTCTTGTTTCCATAAAAACCTCCACTAAAAAAATCCGATACTTCTGAAATATCAAGAAATATCGGATTTGTCTGTATTTAATTCATTTTCTCTATGCTCATCGTCCTTACCTGCAACGAACATACAACACATAAGTGTTACGCCCGCAAAAACGCCTGCACAAAATGCGACTATAACTTTTATCATAATTCCCTCCTACCTTTCCGGCTCTTTTCTTTTTCTTGCCCAATTTTCAAGCAATTTAATCATAGTTTCCTCAATCTGCTTTTTGGAATAGCTCTTAGGGAAGTATTTCCTCAATCTGTCCTCTTTAAACGTGATACGAAGTTTTTCCGGCTTTTCCTCCTGCATAATAGAATCTATTACATCAGGACTGAGCTTGCCGTCCTGTGAAAATCGCCGTATCTTTGCAGCCTGTTCAATTGACGGGGATGTTTCGTTACTTTCGATTGATTTCATAACATCTGACTGAGCTTTCGTTCCTAAGTAAGATAACTCAACTGCTGCATTAAGCGGTATTTTTTTATCATCTACCATTTCCAATAATGGGTCAATCAGTTCTGTTAAACGTATATAGCGTTGAATCTGATTGCGACTTTCACCTACTTGCTGTGCTAAAATATCTTTAGTTTTTAACTTGTGCCCAATTTGGGCACAAGTTAATTCAAGCTTTTTACCCTGATGTTTCATCGCCTCAAGCTTCAGCTTATATGCGTATGCTTTCTCACTTGGTAATATATTTTCACGTTGCAAATTGCTATCAACCAACAATATAGCTGCCATATCATCATCAAGATTCTTTACTATGACAGGGATATTTTCTTTCCCGGCAAGTTCACAAGCCTTTGCACGTCTGTGTCCTGACAGTATTTCATAACCACCATCCTTATGCGGTCTTACCACAAGCGGGGATAATACACCGCTGCTTTTAATGCTATCTACAAGCTCAGTCATACTTTCATCCATAAGTACCTTGAACGGCTGTTCTTCAAACGGCTTCAATTCTGAAAGCTTAACCTTCTGCACCTGTTCTCCCTCTGCTATTTTATTTCCGTAATACAGGTTATTATTCATAAACCTTAATCCCCTCCTCCGTACATATCATAATTAACTTGGTTTACTAACGCCGTCTCTGCGGTTAATGAAATATTGTATAGGGCAGTTATGAGATAAGTTTTAGGATTCTTTATTTTGTAATATATACTTTTAAATGCAATCAGAAATGCCGACAAATTCCCGTATGTAATTTGCCTGAACCTTTGCTGTACACATTCTTTTTCAATTTTCTTACCCTCAATCTTATACTCACACCCGTCCAAAAGAAAAACATCTGCCATAATATTTACAATATTGTTTATGATATCTGAATCATAATTAACAATCAGGTCGTTATATCCAATTTGTTTTTTTATGTCTGAAATAGTTTTGCTATATCTATCCATCCATATATTATTCATCTCAGTATTATTTATATTATTATTACTACATTGCTGTTCCTGAAAGTCTGCACTTTCATTTTCGGAAACTCTTGAATTTCCATTTTGGGAAGTCTTGATTTCCTCTTGTGAAAATTCTTCTGCATCACCCATGAATTTCTTTACATATATTATGGTCGGCTTACCTTGTCCTTGTTTTATTCGTTCAATCAAGCCTATACCCTTTTTTGAATCTAATTCAGCGAGAAGTCTTACTGCCTTTCCCGGCGAACAATCCAACAGCTCTGTAATATTCTCTATTTTAAAGTATATGAATGCTCTGTTCTCCTCATCTACCCAACCGTTTTTAATGGATACTCCCAATCTGTCAAGCATAAGTCCGTAAAGAATCTTTGCGCCGTCTGATACCTTTTTAAATCTTGGTGATGTTATGAGTATCTTCGGTATACGGTAAAATGTGAATTGCTCAGATTCACTCCCATAAAAATAATCAAACCTCATTTTGTATTCCTCCTGTATTTTTTTGCAAAATAAAAAGACCTAAACTTCATTTGAAATTTAGGTCTGTGTGTGATTGACATATATTGGCTCTGCATTGTGAACATTGAAAACTATTTTTTCGGTTTACGCTCACCTGCTGTCAGATGTCCATGTTTACCAAAAAGCAAACATTTTCCGAGTATGTAAAAAGCCTTGAAATGCAGTGATTTCAAGGCTTTTCAGCTCCCCGTGCTGGGCTTGAACCAGCGACATCATGATTAACAGTCATGCGCTCTACCGACTGAGCTAACGAGGAATATCGTTATGTTTTTGATATATTCAACTCGGTTGCTCTGTCGGCAGTCGCCCTACCGACTGAGCTAACAAGGAAATTTTACCACTCCATTCTGTCATACACAAAGCTCTCAACAATCCACTCCGGACATTCACACAAAACATCATAAAGTAATTCTTTAAGCTCTTGCTTTGATAAGCTGTTTATATACCTTTCCAGCTTCTCATCCTTCTCTTGCTCCCTTCTTTCTTCCTCCATCACATATTCTTCTATTTCCTCTATATATGCCTTTGCTTCATCAGGAAATGCTGTAAAATACGTCGCAATCATATGCTTGCATATAATTCTTCTGCCGTCTGCATGCGGACAGTTGCACTTAGATTTTCTCGGATGCTTGGTGTCAATATGTACATCATAATTTCTGCCATTGCCTTTTACCTTAGCAATATATTCATTTTCGTTTATACGCTCATATATCAGTACATTCTTGTCCAGATAATATTCATATCCCCGCCATGCCGATGCACCACTTGCCAAAGAAATCAAACTCATAATGTTTCTCCTACATATACTTTTTTCAATATAGCAATCAACACTTTATAATTATAAACCGATTGTATTGACAGTTCAAGAATTTCACTTCTATCTACACTGCCCCAATTCAGATCATATCCGCATCGCTTTGCTATAATTCTGATAAATTCACGAATTGCTCTTCCATTGCCCTCTCTGAATGGATGAATAATATTCAGCTCAGCCATAACATATGCTAATCTATCAAATAATATATCCTTTGACTCCTCTTTAAGCATACCACTGTTTTTAATCTCACTGAATACCTTGTCCAATTCTCTGTTAATCAAATTCGGCGGATAAAATCTTGTATCTGCCTTACTTATTTGCTCTTTTCGGATTTTTCCTGCAAACGGATAAATATCTTCAAAAATAAACTTATGAATATTAAGCAAATGTGTTTTTGTAAAATTCCCCTTTATAGGATTTTGCAATAGCTCAAGCTGCTTCACTACTGTAATTTCTTCTTCCACTTTTTTCAGAAGTTCAAAATCCCTTATATTAAATTTATTTTTCAGAATGTTCGTATCTGGATAGCAATACAATGACTGTGTTGTTGTATAAACCTCATATTTTGAAAACATGTCATATTACATCCTTTGCATATATTTTTGTTTTATTTTTTCTACAATCTCTAAACAAGTCATCTCTCCGCTTGCCAACAGTTCCAGATTTGCCATTGATTCCTCACTGATACTCATTCCCTCAACAGCAAAGGTACCTTTAAGATTTTTCAAATTACTTTGAAAATCATTGCATGATAAATCTGTCTTATTTCGCCAATTAATATAATTACCATTTTTTACTCTGGCATCGACAGGCTTTTTGCTATTTGCAGGTAAAATCCATATGCCCGATTCCTTTATTGCTCCGTGAATTCTGCCTTGCTCACAAAGAGCAGTTATCCTTCTGGCAGATATCCCCCACAATTCACTTGCCTTTTTTGTTGTTAAAATCTCCATTATCAAATCCTCCGTAATATATCTCTATTATATACCACATTCGGAATAATGTCAATATTTATTTCAGATAATGCAATATAAAATCATCTCGGTTTCCACTACCTGGAAACCCATATAACAATATTGTACTTATTTAGTTCGATATCAGAAAATACCCATATCACCTCTGCCTTTGTACACTTTACGTTGATTGCTCTGTCAACCACATCCTGACCGCAGCCGGTCAGATATACTCTGATGTTCTCAAGACAATCCTTATCTCTGCAAGAATCATACACCTTATCTGTATGTATGCACACTGCTTCACGGAAATTTGTTCCGCATTCAGACTGTTGTGCTGTTCTGGAATTGAATCTGTCCTGCATATTCCTTACCTCCTGTTATATACTATAACTATTTTGTAGCTTATTGTAGTGTATATTATGCAGTGCCGTTTATTTTCGTTACTTCCGTTCACCAAAAAATCCATTAACCCTGTAAACCACAGCATCAATGGATTTTTATATGTTATTTCTCGGCAAGCTTTATCAGCTCTGTAACCACCTTATCAGCAATCAGCTTTCCGCCTGCTTCATTTGGGTACATATAGCTCAGGGAATCTGCTTTCATATATTCCGATATATTTTCATATGTCCATAATCCGGATATATCTATATAATCAGTTCCCGTATTTTTACATACTTCAATAATTCTTTGCGAATAATCCTGCGTATTCATTCCGAGACGGTTATATATACCGCCATTTGTAAAATCCTCAATTGCATATTTAGCAGTAGGCATTGTCATCATAATAATTTTCGTATTCGGCCATCTTTGTGCCGCTGTTTCCAGAAAGTCGTATATTCCTCCGTCATTACCCGGCAGTTCACCGATTTCCCATGAATACATCCAGTCCCAGAATCCGGCTGCAACTATCATATAATCTGCATCCGACGGAATTGACGATAATGTTTTTTCTATGGAAAGCGAATCTACATCATGGCTTTTGAACGGTAACAGATAAAAGCCCTTTACCGCCAAAACATCCGCACCCAGCCTTTCATCCGCCTCATTTGTCCAGATATCTGAATGAATTATCTGACGGTCACCTACCACTGCAATCTTTTTCGATTTAAACAGCTGTGTCTGTGCTTTATCGGTTATACGCTCACTCTTTACAAAAGACTCCGGCACAGTATCGGTCTGCATAAATGTTACATATTTCAGATTTCTCGTATTCACCTTTTGCTTTATTGTAAAACGTATGTATGACGCGTTTTCCGGAGCCTTTACCGTCTTTGCCATATCCGTATTAGCACCGCTTATATAGTTCTTATCAACATCATAGAATGCATACGCCATACAATTTGCACCTTTAAATACTCCTGCATTCGGATCATAATAGCTTGCATAATAGCTCTTTGCACCGTTTATCGGAATATAGTCCGTAACAACAGATGCCGCATTCGACTTTATCTCACCGGTAGCGGGAACTACTTCTCCGCTTCCGCTGATCCACAGCTCATCAAAAATATTTACATCATCCGAAATATCTGACGGCACTGATGTCGGCATCGGAACTTCAGTCGCTGTCGGTTCTGCCGTTGTCTGCGGAACAAACGTAGCCGCAGACGACGTAATCACTACTGTTCTTGTGTCACCTAACCATTGTACATCACACGAAAGTGCTTCACTGATTGCACGCACCGGAACCATCGTTCTGTCACCGATAATTTTTGCCGGAACATCAAGTAATACCGTTTTCTCATCCACTGCCATCTCGGCACTGCCTATTGTAAGCCTTATAACTGTTTCTCCCTTTTTTGAAGTAACAGTTCTTGTCTCATTATCCCATTCCACTTCTGCGCCAATCGCTTCAAAAATCGCACGCATGGGTACAAGAGTACGGTCATTATCTATAACAGGTGCCTGGTCAAATTCCACCGCAGTACCGTTTACGGTCACCGTTATATCATCTGCATATGCAGTTACAGCAAGCAGCGACATCACTGTCGCTGCAAAAAATACTGTTTGTTTCATTTTTTAAATCCCCTTAATTGCTTGCCCGTTTAAATGTCGGAACTATTTCATGCAGACATTTAACTGCATCCGCTGACACATTACTGTTTGCTGCTTTTTTCAGCTCATCAAGCTTCTGTGCAAAAATTTGCTCATCAAGCTTTATCTGCCTACCGATAAATATTTTATCATTTTCAGTCTTTTTCAGTCCCTCTTCAGACATCAGAAGCTCCTCAAAAAGCTTTTCTCCCGGACGCAAGCCCGTAAATTCAATTTTAATATCCACATACGGCTCTCTGCCCATCAGTCTTATCAGATTTTCTGCAAGTGTAGTTATCTTGACAGGAGCACCCATGTCAAGCACAAAAATCTCTCCGCCGTTCGCAAAGCTTGCCGCCTGAAGAATCAGCGAAACCGCCTCCGGTATAGTCATAAAATATCTGATTATATCAGGATGTGTAACCGTAACCGGACCTCCATTTTCAATCTGCTTCTTAAAAAGCGGAATCACTGAACCGTTAGAACCCAAAACATTACCAAAGCGTACTGCCACAAATTCAGTCTTTGATTTTTTCTGTGACATATACTCTGTTACCATCTCACAGCAACGCTTAGTTGCTCCCATTACATTCGTCGGATTTACAGCCTTATCTGTTGACACAAGCACAAATTTCTTTACTCCGTATTTTTCCGAAAGTCTTGCTGTATTATATGTACCGAATACATTATTCTTTATTGCTTCCTCAGGACTGTCCTCCATCAGCGGAACATGCTTATGTGCAGCAGCATGGAATACAATTTCAGGCTTGAATTCGTTAAAGAGCATGTCCATCTTATTCTCATCTCTTACCGAAGCAATACGAATCTGCAAATCCAACTTATCACCATAAATACGTTTAAGCTCCTGCTGTATATCGTATGCATTGTTTTCATAGATATCAACAATAATAAGCTGCTTTGGATTATGCTTTGCGATCTGTCTGGAAAGCTCCGAGCCTATCGAACCTCCTCCGCCTGTCACCATGCATACCTTTCCCTCTATAAGCTTGCGGTTCTTATCTTCATCAAATTTAATTTCATCTCTGCCAAGAAGGTCACCGATATTAATTTCTCTTGTCTGATCCAAAAGACTTGAGCCGGTTATAAGCTCATGAATATACGGAAGAACCTTTGTTGTACAGCTTGTCTTTGAGCATATTGATACTATTCTTTTCTGTATCTCCTTGCTGCAGGATGGCATTGCAACAATAATATGTGTAATGTCATATTCATTTACGAGATGCGGTATCATCTCCGTTGTACCTGCCACCTTTACACCCAGAACCAATCTGAACAGCTTTGCCGGATCATCGTCAGCAATTATAATCGGATTATATTGACATTTTCCGTCACGCATCTCCTGAATAAGACGCCTGCCCGTATCACCGCCGCCAACAATCATCGTGCGGTACTGCCCCTCATATGTACTGCGTGTAGTTTTTACAAAGAAATATTTATATACTGTTCTCGTTGCAACAACCGAACACACCGACATAAAGAAGAAAAGATAGAAATATATATCCTCAAATCTGTCAATGATTACCGAATAAATCAGAGCAATAATTGTTCCTGATATTATTCCCATAAAGCAGTTGATAAAATCCTTTATGGTCGCATATCTCCATATAATGCGGTAAGCACCGAATATTAACATTCCCACCACATTAATAACTGCTGCAATGAGCGTAATAAGATACAAAGTGCCATTAATCTCAGTGGTTGTCCGTATCATAAACATAGCCGCCAGACCGCTGCATATAAACGCAATAAAATCTATTGCCATAAGCATCATCGTTCTTCTACTCAAATTCATCAAATTCACACTCCGCCCAATATATAATATTATTTATATTATACTACATTTTTTCTTTGTTCGCAACAGTTTTTTTGATATAAATAGCAATTTCCCCTCAAAATCCTCTTTTTCGGCACTTATTTCGATTATTTATCTTCTGTTTATTAGTATATCAACAACGAGGAAGCAACTTTGCTACTCACACGCCCACGAGGGGCGTGACAAAAAAGCTTTTCAAACTACTGGGAATAGTTGAAATTTCAACTCACACGCCCACGAGGGGCGTGACCAAAAGAAGATTATGAAATCGCAATGGAAGCAAATTTCAACTCACACGCCCACGAGGGGCGTGACAAGGCGAGAGGATACAAGTTTATGTGGACTATACGCATTTCAACTCACACGCCCACGAGGGGCGTGACGCACTACCCTGCTTTTAGGGTATATTCATTTACGATTTCAACTCACACGCCCACGAGGGGCGTGACGTACCCGGCACCGAATATGCTGCACCGTATGTATTTCAACTCACACGCCCACGAGGGGCGCGACTCAATTTCAATTGTTGTTACCTGCGGTTCATCAGATTTCAACTCACACGCCCACGAGGGGCGCGACATGTACATCTCACCGAAATCCGCCTCAAACTCGCAGTTATTTCAACTCACACGCCCACGAGGGGCGCGACCCTGCCAAGATATAGCCTAACCCTCTAAGCGTATAATTTCAACTCACACGCCCACGAGGGGCGCGACCTGCCGCAATCTGCAGGGCAGTATATTTTTTCATTTCATTTCAACTCACACGCCCACGAGGGGCGCGACAAAACAAAGCTGCAGCACAGGATCCGAAACGTCCGATTTCAACTCACACGCCCACGAGGGGCGCGACCTTGCCCCCTCATTAAACGCACTAATATGTTTATTTCAACTCACACGCCCACGAGGGGCGCGACGACCACCGCCCCGAATTGCATACCGGAAAAGGGAATTTCAACTCACACGCCCACGAGGGGCGTGACACACTCAAACCACTTCTCGCTTAAAACAGTATCATTTCAACTCACACGCCCACGAGGGGCGTGACTCAAATACTTTTACAGACCTTATAGACCCTGATATTTCAACTCACACGCCCACGAGGGGCGTGACTTGTCTCTCCCACACCATTGCACTGCGTACACAATTTCAACTCACACGCCCACGAGGGGCGTGACTGGCACATGTACCGGCCTTTGATTTTTTTCTGGTATCATTTCAACCCACACGCCCACGAGGGGCGTAACAAATTTTATTGCGAGGATAAAAACGGAATCCGCATTTCAACTCACACGCCCACGAGGGGCGTGACAAATGAAGATAATGGGCAAATGGGCAGGCGGTATTTCAACTCACACGCCCACGAAGGGCGTGACCAAAAAATATATGTCTGTTTGAATTACCAAACAGCATTTCAACTCACACGCCCACAAGGGGCGTGACGGGAACTGCCCGGCTCTACGTTGTAGAACTTGAGATTTCAACTCA
>JAZQKZ010000029.1:0-32698 GCA_045542415.1 Clostridia bacterium | reverse complement strand
ATTAGGGCAGATTTTGCGAAAAGGAACTCGTAGGCGTACATGGGTACGTTAGAGTTTCTTTTCGTAAAAAACGCATAACGGCGGGCGTTCCTCGATGGGACGCCCGCCGTTCGCAAAAGAAAATAAATTTTTGATTTTTATCAAACCATTATGCGTGGTCTGACCAATTTGTCGATGGTCTGAGAGGTCGGAGCAATCCGACCTCTCAGTTTTATGCTTCGTATTCAGTTGCCATAATCAGGAACGGGCCAACACCCTTGAAATCGTTCTCTCTTATCGGCTCGCTGAAATAGTAATCAAGCGTACCATCACGTCTTGTATTATCATCAGGACCTAATCCTGCAACTGCACAGCAGTTTGTCAGATATACATTATCTCCGTCCTCACGGATAAATACGTTCATGATACCGTCAACAGCCTTCTTTAAGTACGGCTTGTATGTCTCTGCATCAATATAACCGTTCTTAATTGCCTTATTCATTGCATATGCAAACTGACAGGTACATGTAGCCTCCTGATAGTTATCGCTTCTGCTGCAATCAAGAACCTGGAGCCATACTCCGTCCTTATCCTGATACTTCACAACATTTGAGATAACCTTGTTAAACATTGCAACAAGCTGTTCTCTTATATCAGCTCTGTCCTCCGGAATGAAGTCAAGCGTATCAACTATTGCCATACAGAACCAACCAACTGATCTGCCCCATACATTTAATGATCTACCTGTGTTCTTATCTGCCCAGAACATCTGCTTTGACTCGTCACAAGCATGTGCATACAATCCGCATCTCGGCTCGTATGTACTCTTTTCAGCTACTACAAACTGAGTCAAAATCTCATCAAACTTCTCCGGATGATTGAACTCCTTTGCATATCTTGCACTGAACGGCTCGCCCATAAATATTCCGTCAAGCCATACCTGATTCGGGTATATGTTCTTGTGCCAATATGCTCCCGACGGAGTTTTTGGCTGAATTTTCAGCTGTGATGCCAAAAGTTCAATTGCCTTTGCATACTTTTCATCACCTGTTTCCTCTAAAAGAAGGAATAAATTCTTACCGCAGTTGATGTGGTCGATATTCTTTACTTCAGGGTTATATGTCTCAATTGTACCGTCATCGTGGATGAAATAATCAAAGAATGCGTGGATATAATCGTTGTATTCCTTGTTGCCTGTCTCCTTGTACATTGCATCAAAGCCTACAAGACAAAGTCCTGCATCGTACTGCCACTTCTTGATGATAATGCCCGGAAAATCCTTCATCACGGCATTACACATCTTTTTTGCTGTTTCCATTAAAACCTTTGCCATTTTTATTTTCTCCTTATATCTTGCTTGATTTCATAATAAATCTGTAGGGGCAATTCACTAATCAACCTTTTCAGACTTGGTGTATCGTCAGCGGGCGATTCTTGAATCGCCCCTACAACCATAATTTCAAATCAATTCAAAATCAACCAAATTTAATCCACCACAAAGTTCTCGAACTCTGCATACGTTCCCTCTTCACCCATGCAGAAGATTGCATGCTTTGCACCAACCCACTTGCCCTGCATCGGAAGGA
The DNA here is from genome assembly GCA_045542415.1 of Clostridia bacterium. Lineage (GTDB taxonomy): Bacteria > Bacillota > Clostridia > UBA1381 > UBA1381 > UMGS1958. The sequence continues at coordinate 31,133 of JAZQKZ010000029.1, read as the reverse complement.
ACTCGCCCATATATGTGAAAATCTTACCGTCTGTACTGTATGAGCAACGGCATACGCAATCCATTGCATTTTCTCTGCCTATGATTTCGCATCTTAAATAACACTCTGTATCTGTTATAATCTTCTCTGTTATAACAGCTTCCTTTGCAGTATCTGCCGCCGAATTTGTAACCTCGCCCTTTACGAACTCAACCGTGCCGTCATTTCTTAACGCGATGTATCCATATTTCAGACCTACAACACCTAACGCAGCCTTTGAATTGCCGCAGCCCTTTGGCATACTTACCTTAACTGTTGTTGTCATTGACGGTGACTGCCAGAGCTGTGTCAAGACATTGGGCATCATCCACATTGTGTCTGCTGTGTTACAGCCGTTGAGCTTTAACACGCCGTCCTTGCATTCATACCACTCTGCCTTGTTATTCGCCTGCCACTGCCACTGTAAGCCAAGTCCGTTCTTGAAATCATCCGACTGTGCGATTACACTCACCGGATACTCCTTGCCTACATTCGGCTTCTTCATAACCTTAACCGGCTCTCCGCAAAGTCCTGAATCAGCATTCTGTCCCATTACCGGCCAGTCGTTAATCCACTCAACCGGCTGAATATGTGCTATACGTCCATAAACCTCTAAGTCCTGGAAGTGCATGAAATAGTTTTCGCCGCTTTCAAGCTCTACCCAGCCGCCCTGGTGCGGGCCGTTTATATCTGTGTTACCCTGTCTTAATACTATTCTGTCCTCATACGGACCGTCAACATTCTTTGAACGTAAGATTACCTCCCAGCCGGTCGGAACGCCGCCTGCCGGTGACATAATGTAGTAGTAACCGTTTCTCTTATAGAACTTCGGGCCCTCGATTGTCGGGTGTGAGATTGTTCCGTCGAAGATGAACTTATCCTCTGAAATAATCTCCAGTCCGTCCGGTGTCATCTCGAATAAGCCTATCTTACTCTTGAATCCGCAACGGCTCTTTGCATAGCCGTGAACAATATATGCTCTGCCGTCATCATCCCATAACGGACATGTATCAATCAGACCCTTGCCCTCCTTGATACACTTAACCGGACTCCACTCACCGTAAATATCGTCTGTATATGTTACCATGATACCCAGATCCGGATCACCGTAGTAGATGAAAAATCTGCCTTCATGATATCTGATTGACGGTGCCCACACACCGCAGCCGTGAACCGGCTTGTTATATCTGGGCTGTAATTCCTTTACCGCGTAATTGATAAGCTCCCAGTTTACCAGATCCTTTGAATGAAGAATCGGAAGTCCCGGAACATATGTGAATGTTGACGCTGTCATGTAAAAGTCATCTCCCACACGAATTACATCCGGGTCACTGTAGTCTGCATATAATACCGGGTTCTTGAAATAGCCATTACCTAAATCACTTACCCATTTACCTTTTAAATCCATTTTATTTTCCTCCAAATGCCATAGCATTTTTTATATAAAAGTCTGTGCCCAAGGCTGCAAGAAATTTTTGCAGATTGCTGCTCGCCGAGGCGACGGCGGATACTCCGAGCCTCGAAGAGTCGTGAGACACTAAAATTTATTCAGCCTTAGAGAGTTACGCCGTCTTTGAAAATCGATATTTCTCTATATCCATTCTTTTCATTATTGGTCAGCTCGCCGTTAGCAACGCTGATAATATAATCAAGCATTTCATCGGTTAAATCATTGCCCTCAATAATCGGACCTGCATTGAAGTCAATCCAGTGCGGCTTTCTGTTTGCCAGATCACTGTTTGTCGCAACCTTAACTGTCGGGACAGGTGCGCCTACCGGAGTACCTCTGCCTGTCGAGAATAAAATCATATGACATCCCGATGCAGTTAAGTTCGTTACTGCAACAATATCATTACCCGGACCTGTCAAGAGATTTAAGCCCTGCTTCTTCACATGCTCGCCGATTGCAATTACGTCAACAACATCCGCACTTCCCGACTTCTGCACGCATCCTAATGACTTATCCTCAAGAGTTGTGATACCGCCCTTTTTATTACCCGGTGACGGATTTTCATACACTACCTGATTATATCGCATAAAGTATTCCTTAAAGTCATTTATGAGTGCAACAACCTTGTTAAATACATTCTCATCCGTTGCTCTGTCCATAAGAATGGTTTCTGCACCAAACATTTCAGGAACCTCTGTAAGAATTGTACTTCCGCCTGCTGCTATTACCTTATCCGATACACGTCCGATAAGCGGATTTGCAGTAAGTCCGCTGAAACCGTCCGAACCGCCGCACTTCAAGCCTATAACAAGCTTTGAAAGGTCACATTCCTCACGCTTGAAGGTCTGTGCATATTCAACCAATTCGCCGATAAGCTTTAAAGCCTCGCCGATTTCGTCATCATGCTCCTGAGTTATTAAGAACTTTACTCTCTTCTCGTTCACGTCACCCAACAACGGCTTGAATACTGCCATGTTATTGTTTTCACAGCCAAGACCGAGAACAAGCACACCTGCTGCATTCGGGTGATTTACCATACCCTTTAAGATAGCCTGTGTTGTACTCTGGTCATCACCGAGCTGTGAACATCCGAACGGATGAACAAAGTTAAATATTCCGTCAACCTTGTCGCCGTAAAGTTTTGTAGCCTCTCTTGCTAAAATTTCCGAGGTCTTGTTTACACAGCCTACTGTATTGACAATCCAGATTTCATTTCTGATACCCACACTGCCGTCCTCACGGACATAGCCCATGAATGTACGCTTAGGAACATCCTTTAACTCATAGCCTGTACGGTTATACTCATACTCTAAAGTACCGCTTAAATTAGTCTTGATATTATGTGTATGAACATGCTCGCCTGCCTTGATATCCTCTAAAGCATGACCTATGCTGTATCCGTACTTTATAATATCCTCGCCTGCCTTGATATCTCTGAGAGCTTTTTTATGACCTCTTAATTCACCCTCAAGCATTACCGCAACATTGTCACGTTCGTTTATGATTAATTCTTTCATTATTCTCTCCTCTGACACAAACACAAAAATTCAGTCAGTACCGCTGATTATTTGCGTTCAAAAAAGCCCCGCCGACCGTCCGCCTTTCGAGCGTCCGTTCCGGCGGAGCATTTACTCTTATTCTACAACTGTCTTCATTGCCTCTCTGATACCCATTGTATCAATCATATCGCAATACTTTTCTACTGACGGAAGAAGAGCTGTCAAGTCCTGTCCCCAACAGTCTGTGCTTGCAAGAATTTGGGCAATCGATGCATTCTTCATAAATTCCATAACCTGTGCATCATCATTAGCCTCATCACCCTTGTAGAACTTAATAAGTGCTGCAAGCGAGAACACGAGACATGCCGGTTCCTTACCAAATTCCTCAATATATCCCAAAAGCGACGGTAAGTCTCTTACCTTGAACTTTGATACTGAGTTTAAAGCAATACTTAATAAGTAATGCTTGATAAACGGATTCTTAAAACGCTCAATTACATCATTTGCAAACTGAGTAAGCTCTTCTTTCGGAAGATCAAGCGTCGGGATAATCTCATCAAAGATACCCTTGTACATGAACTTATAAACAAGCTCATCCTCCATAGCCTCGCCCACAGTCTCAAGACCTGCAAGTCTTGCTGCTAAAACCATCATTGTATGCGCACCGTTTAAGATTCTAACCTTACGCTTCTTGTACGGTGTTACATCATCTGTCCATAAAACGTTCATGCCGTACTTATGGAACGGGATTTCCTCAGCATACTTCTTATCACCCTCGATTACCCATAAGTGGAAAATCTCGGCTGTATCAATTACATTGTCAAGATGTCCGAAGCTTTCTTCCATCTCCTTGGCTGTCTCTCTCGGATAACCTGTAACGATTCTGTCAACCAAAGTATTTGTGAAGTGGTTCTCTTCATTTACCCATTTTATGAAATCATCGCCATAATTCCAGTCAGCAGCGTACTTTAAGATACACTCCTTTAAGCAGTCGCCGTTCTTGTCGATAAGCTCGCACGGGAGTAATACAAATCCCGGTAAGCCCAAGTCAAAACGCTTCTTCATGAACATTGCTAATCTGCCCGGGAAAGTAGTTCCGGCAAAATCATCTGCATTCTCACCGGCTCTGTATTCTATACCTGCCTCTGTTGTATTTGAAACGATGAATCTCAGCTCCGGATTCTTTGCCATTTCAAAGTAAGCATCAGTATCTGCAAACGGGTTGATACAGCGTGTTACACACTCTACTACTCTTGTTTCTTCTACTCTTTCACCGTTCTGCAAACCTCTTAAATAAAGGTCATATAAACCGTCCTGCTCGTTTATCATGTCGCAAAGGCCCTGCGGCAACGGCTGAACAAGTACCACGCCGCCGTTCCAGTCAGCTTCCTTGTTGAGTCTGTCGATCATCCAGTCAACAAAGCCTCTTAAAAAGTTTCCCTCACCGAACTGCATTACCTTTTCAGTTAATGTACAGGGTGATGTTCTCTTTAATCTTTCCATTATAATATCTCCTTTCGTGAATACCAACACTCACGATAATTCTATCACATAAAAGCTAAAATGTCATTATCCAATTTTTTCATTATTGAGTACTATATTGCTGCAATCAATAGTTTCGCTTACGCCGTCTCCGCCGATAACGCTGATTCCCGAAAGTCTGATATCCTCTGACTTTTCAATCTTGACTGCCGGACCCTTTACAACCTTGATTGATACATTATCAAAGGTTACATCCTTACAGAAGCAACAGTAAAGTCCTGTGCCGGCTGTCTTTTCGATATGCCATGCCATAATCGGCTTGTCCTTAAGCTCCTCATCTGTTTCAATCATTTCAACTGAATAGTTGCTGATTCTCAAGCCCTCAACCGGTGACTCCGGAATACCGTATATAAAGCCTGCTGATGCAGTTGCCTTTGTTGCTCTTACATTTGAAATTATAATATTCTTCATTACCGGAACATCATCGGCTACCGGAAGCTTTTCAAGGCTGAACAGCTCCATATCATCCGGACTTGTGCCTCCGCACTGATAATATCCGTTTACGGTAATCGGTGCAAACACATTGGTCATCATAATATTGTTTATTAAGATGTCTTCAACGCATCCGCCTCTCTTACGTCTTGTCTTTACTCTGATACCTCTGTCAGTACCGTTGAATACACAGTTTGAAATTGTAACGTTCTTAACTCCGCCACTCATTTCTGAACCGATAACCACGCCGCCGTGACCGTTGAGCATAGTACAATTAGTAACAACGATATTTTCACACGGATACTGCTTCTGAAGCTCATCATCCTCTGTACCTGACTTCAATGTAAGACAGTCATCACCCACATCTACCGTACAGTTTGAGATATGTACTCCTGAACAGCTTTCCGGGTTGATACCGTCGGTATTCGGTGAATCCCAGGGGTTTCTGATTGTGATTCCGTCAATTGTTACGTTTGTACAGCACATCGGATGAACCGTCCACATCGGAGAATTCTTTATTGTGATTCCTGCTAATCTTACGTTGTTACAAAGAATAGTCTGGAACATTCTCGGTCTGTGTTCATTTTTAGGATTGTTCCACCAATTGTAGCCTCTGCCGTCAATTGTACCGCGACCCTCTACGGTAACGTTCTCTGCATTGATTGCATAAATCATTGCCGCATGGCCTTCTCTTGTATATCCCTTAACGATTTCCTTTGTAATCATAGGATAATCGTCCCTGTTTTCACTTCCTAAAATTAACGCTCCCGATTCAAGGTACAAAGTCATGTTGCTCTTTAATCCGATTGAACCCGAAATATAAGTACCTGCCGGGAAATAAATTATTCCGCCGCCGTTTTCTTCGGCAAGCTCTATTACTTTGGCGATTGCTTTGGTGTTATTTGTTTCGCCATCATTTATTACACCGTATTTTGTTACGTCATATATTGCCATGACTAACGCTCCTTTATGCCAAATAATCTGAATTGTCTTTTTCTACTTGCAAAAATTATATTCCGGAAGGAGCAAGCCCCACTCCTACAAATATAATCTGTAGAACTTGGGTTTACTCCTGCCGCCATATTGCAACTTACCATTTTTTTGTTTAAAAGGGAGCGTGAAGCCTCGCGCTCCCTTTTTTCACATTTTTTTACAGGCTGCAAGAAATTTTTCGCAGATTGCTGCTTTAAGGAATAACGGCGTATGTGGATACTCCGAATTCCGCAAAGCAGTGAGATGCGGAAATTTATTCAGCCTTATTTAATTATACGATAGAGTACTACCGCCGTCTGTGCTCTTGTTGCAGTATCAAACGGATTGAAGTTACCGTTCTCATCACCGGTGATGTAGCCTGCTGCTACCATCTTTGAAACTGCTTCCTTTGCATACTCTGATATATCAGCCGAATCATCAAGCTCTGCACTTCCATCTAATGTAATGCCTGCTGCTTCCAATGCACGGATACACATAACTGCCATATCCTGTCTTGTGATTGACTCACCGACACCGAAGGTAGTTGCATCCTTACCTGTTACTACACCTAAAGCAACTGCTGTCTTGATGTACGGAGCATACCATTCATTTGCATCAACATCAGTGAATGTAAGCTCTGTATCTGCATCGCTACTGAGGTTTAACGCTCCTACAAGCATCTTTACAAACTGCTCTCTTGTTACGCTGTAATTCGGTGCAAACAAGTCATTGCCATAGCCTGAAACAATACCCTTATTATAAAGAGCTTCAATTGCTTCCTTTGCCCATGCAACATTTTCAATATCGTTAAAAATCATCTGACTTGTCTGCTCAGGTGCGTACGCCTGTGTTTCGTACTGATCCTGAGTATTGGTTACAGTACCGACAACTCTGAGACTTGAGCCGCCGCCACCGCCGCCACCGCCGCTGCCTGAACTGCTGCCGGTGCCCTTAACGTAAACGTTGAACTTCTTTGTAACCTCTGCACTGCCATATGCTGCTGTAACAGTTATTGTTACCTTTGTTGTTCCCGCCTTCTTGGGACGTGTAACCTCACCTGTCTCGCTGATAACATCTTCATCACTTGACTTCCATGTGAAATCCGAACCGTAAATTGCACCGATTTCCTCAAAATCAAGATCTGTATTCTTTGTATAGGTCTTTCCGCTTGTTATGCTCTCAATTGCTGCAATATCAGCTTCTGCCTTTTCTTCATCGGTATTTGCCGATGAAGAACCGTCTGCTGACACATAAACAGTGAAATCCTTTGAGTAAATCTTCTCGCCGATTTCCATCGAGCCTGTTATTGTTACATATGCACCCTCTGCAGGAATATTCTTAACAACCGGTCTTGCTACCGTAAGAGTTACATAGTCTGCACCGTCATTTTTATATTCCTTAATCTGTTCTTCAGTATATCCGAACTGAGTAAGCTCTTCAACTGCAAATGACTCTGACTCAATTGATAAAATATTCTCATTAGCTGACTTCCATGCATATGTATTGCCTGCAAGACCCTCTAAGCCGTTATAGTAGAGTAAGAACGGCTCGCTTGCTGTATAAGCTGACTTCTCCTCATCATACGGAAGACTAAGCTCAAGGTCTGCCCAGTATGACTCATTATAGTCATCTGTGATGTTCTCTACAAAGATATTGTCGATAAGAACTGCATCCTTTGAGCTGTCTCTTGAGATAGTGAACTCAATTGTAGGAGCATAGTCCTGTGCATTTCTGAACTTAAGGTTCTTCTCGATTAAGATACCATCAAAGTATAAATCCCAGAGATGTGTTGATGTATTTGCTACGATTGTAACAGTCATCCACTCCTTCATAGGAATGTCATACTCATCTTCCTTATAGTTAAGCGGGTCTGCTTCACTGAAATAACGTAAGCCGCCCTTATTGAGCATTAAACGACACATCTGAGCCGGCTTTGATGTACCGATACCCATACTGAACTGACCGCCGTTCGATACGATATTAATATCCATACTCATGATTACGATACCCTCCGGGTATCCGCTTGTTGAGTCCGGATCATGAAGCTTGATCCAGAGCGGCATCTCTGTTGTACCGCCGCCATATGCCTTCCACTCTGAATAATAGAATGCATAGTTTTCATCTACTGTCTTGCCGTACGGGTCTTCTGCCTGACCGTAGGCTGATGTATCCATAATTCTCTTATCAAAGTTCTTATCTACGTCACGGTCTGTGTGTTCAAAACCGTAGTCAATCATTGACTTAGCGTGCTTTAATGCACTTACTCTGATACCCTTGAACTTAGTACCATTTGCAGCTTCTACCTCATCCCGGATACCGAGATATCCGTTATCCGGATCTGCGGGCTGACCTACATCTGCCTGGAAGTTATTGAAGTATAACGGATTAAACTCTCTTACAGAAACTTCGAATACCTTTGTTACTGTAGCTTCGCCTCTTGTAATTGTTGCAGTAAGTGTTACCGGAACACCGCCGTTCTCGTCGCACTCCTCTGCACTTGACGGTCTTGTAACTACACCTGTGTAGTTACCGCCGCTTGAAAGTCCGTCAACGATTTCAATATAGTCCGGATTCGAGCTTTCCCATGTAATATCTGAACCGTTCGGTCCCTTCTTTAAAAGCTCAAGGTCAATATATACCGCATAGTCTGAAATACTTCTTAATGTAAGTGCCTCAGCATCTGCTGTCGCTTTCTGCATATCCGGTGTCAATGTCGGCTCCGGTGTTGCTGTCGGAAGCGGAGTCGGTGTTGCATTCGGGTCCGGTGTTGCATTCGGGTCCGGTGTTGCTGTCGGAACCGGTGTTGCTGTCGGAACCGGTGTCGGCTCAATTACGTCAAGGTGAACACCGTAGAAGTTAAGTCCGCTCTTTGAGTAGATAAATACCGGTGAGCCTGCCGCAACCTCAACCTCCAGAAGTGCTGTTGCACCCGGCTCAACTGAGTGTGTACCTATTTCCACGCCATCCTGAACTACTAAAAGAGTTCTTGCATCGCCACTTGATGATGCGTGTGCAAATGCAACCTTTAATGTACCCGGTAAGCCCGGAATAATTGCCATAGCCTTTGCTGTCGGAAGTCCGTCCTCGCCGAGAGCTACTGCACCGCCCATCTTGAGTCGCATTGTATATTTTGTGCCCTCAATTGTCTTGTTAGAGCCATCGATTGTCATCTTTTCATGACCATAGATGTACATTGAATCATCACCGATGAAAGCATCTGTTGTAACGTCAACATATGACCATTCTGAGAAAATCCAGTCTGTGTCAACTACTGTTTCCACCAATCCCGAATTAACTGTCGGTGCAGTTGTAGGATTGCACGGACCAAGTGTTGATGTCGGTTCCTCTGTAGCAGGAGCATCTGTTACAACCGGGGCATCTGTTGCTGTCGGTGCTTCTGTTGCTGCCGGTGCTTCTGTTACTGTCGGTTCCTCTGTTACTGTCGGTTCCTCTGTTTCATCCGGAACAACCGGAGCATCCGTACCCGGAACATACTTTACGCCGTAGTAGTTGAGGTTATGCTCGAACGAACAGATATATACCTTTGTACCTGCTGTAACTGCTGTTGTAAATGACTTTGCTACACCTGCTTCAACACTGTCATCGACTCTTGTATCACCCTGAACAACTGACAATGTTCTCGGATCACCGCTTGATGAAGCGTGTGTGTAATATACTGTTACTGTACCGTCAAGTTCCGGCAGGAATGACATTGATCTATAAGTCATATCACTGTCACACTTACCGCCAAACTTACCTCTTACAGTAAAACTCAATTCATCAATTGTCTTCTTTGAAGCATTGATTACTACATTTTTGTCTGCTGTCGCATGGATTGTAAGACCGCCTAAATCTGTATCTTCAGTAAGGGTTACATCTCCCTCACCCGCAAGAGAATCAAACGTCCATAAAGTTTCTGCTGCAACGCCGCCCTCCGCTGATGCGAAGGGTACGGCGAATGAAAGCATAAGAGAAAGCGAAACTAACAATCCAACAATTCTTCTTGTTAAATTAGTTTTCATTGCTGCCTCCGTTTATCAACCCTCGATATAAACCATAATCTCGTTGAGATCGCCCATTTCGAGTGAACGTACAAATACTGTGTCATTCTTTGCAATGTCTTCCATTGTACCTAACTCAACTCTCTTTGAATCTACATTATATGTGTAGATATATGTGTTCTCCTGAACAAGATTAAACGGACGATAGTAGTCCATGATATTAACAATTGAGTTCTTGTACTGAGTTCTCTCAGCCTCTGTAAGTGCACAGAAGCACATGAAATCGTTATATCTGATATCTACATTACCTAAACCGATAAAGAGGTCGTCATTAAAGTCTAACTTTGTTACGTTACCTGCCTTTGACCATCTCTCATAGAAGTACTTTGCATCATCATATGTGAGATCGCCACTTGTGTAGATAGCATCTGCATTGTTGTAGATAAGTCTGTATGCACCAACTGTACCATCTGCTGATAATGCATACTGGATTGCGTCACCTGATCTGAGGTTTGAACCCGGAAGCTCTGCATTGTAACCTGTATCAAAGCTCTCGTTACCTGTATAGTTCATCCAACCATCTTCATAAGTAACACTGTCTGTCTTCTCGTTAAAGTAAAGTGTTGCTTCCTGACCCTTTTCAAAGCCCTTGATTTCTACAACCGGCTCTCCGTCCTCATCAACTGCTGTAAGCACCTTATCAACGAAGAATAATGCGCTGTCTGATTTAACCTTCTCCTTGATGTCTTCCTTGATTACCAATGCACCGATACGTCCGTTTCTGTCAACGTCGTAGCATGTTACGTCTGAATAAATTGTTCCATCCTTAAGGTCTGTAAGCTTCAGGATACGATAATCTGAATCTACATTTCGGTCATAACGCGGAATGTAGAAAATTGTTGTATCCTCATTCGCAATTGAACGGCCCATGATACCGCCTACATATCTTACTGAGCTCTTGTTCCAGTTCTTGATGAATGAAGTCTCACTGTAGTAGTCCGGATTTGATGATGTGTCATACGGTCTGTTCATCTGTGCGATATTGCCGTCTGCATTTAACTTGAAGCTGATGAAGTCACCCTCTGAAATTACATTTTTAACCTCATTGAAGTATGTCTTCTTACCGTTTACAACTGTCTTCTCATTTACAACGAACATCTTTATTTCGCCGTCCTGTGTGAAGAGCTTAACGTATGCCTTTTCCTCGTTAACCTCGTGTGTTACCTTTAAAACATATGCATACTTGAGATTTGATGTCTTTGTTGAAATAACACCTACAAGCTCACCGTCTGCTGTTGCAGCGAATGTGCCGCTGTTTCCTGCTGCGAAATCAGCTGTTGCATATGCTGAAAGTGAGTATGATGTACCCTCAACTCTGATCTCGTTATCCTCAGCGTCAACTGAACCGATCTTACCCTCGATTACGTTTCTGTCAATTCTTACATTGATTTCCTCGCCGTCAGCTGTTTCTGTAACTACGAGTACGTCATTTACCTGGATGTCTGCTACTGTTGCAGCAACACCGTTTAATGTGATATAGATGTCCTTATCGTCTGCATCCAGATCAAGTGATGATGCAAGATAGGGAACTGCATTCTCTTCTGTTGAGTTAACTGCATAAACAACGCTGTTCTTTTTGTCAACTCTCTCTACGAGGATGTGCTTTTCCTCATTTACGATAATAACATTTGCATACTTTGAGCCTGTGTTTGAGATAAATGTTACATTACCCTCGCTGATTTCAAGCGCCTGCTCAAGGTTCTTATAATCATCATTGATTCTTCCGTTGTAAACAACCTGTACATCATCAATATCAACATAGATATTCTCTGTCTTGCCGTTCTTTTCATACTGTACACGGTCGCCGCTTACATAAAGATCCTCTGCTGCAACAACTGTTACCTTGTTGTCTGTTGACTTGGGAACAACTGCGATAAGTGTTGTATCACCGTCGTTATCTTCAATGTAGTATGCCTTTACACTGTAGCCAAGGTAATCCTTTATATTCGGAATGTTGCACTCCATTACCTCACCGTTTAATGAAACCTGTGTCTCTGAAAGGCTTACACCGTCAAGGCTTGTATAGCCTACGCCTGAAATAATACCGTAGTCATAATATACATCCCATACATCCTCTAACATTGTGAGACCGCTCTTTGTATATTCAGCATTGCCGTTTGCAAGGCTTACATCGATTGTCTCTGTCATTAAAGCATTGTAGATAAGAATTGCTACGTCAATCTTTGTTAACTGTGTGCTTGTTGTTACGCTTACGCCTGAAGCAAGCTTAAGCTGAGCAGCAACCTTGATTACGCCGCCCGGATATCCGCCGTTGATGTTTACCTCATAACCGTAGCCTAAGCTGTTAACAAGCATTCTTGCTGCTTCGCCGTATGTGATAATATCTGTCGGCTTGTATGTATTTTCTGTTGTCGGGACAATTCCCAGGTCTGCAAGAAGATTTATTGCGCAACCCTCAGCTGTTGCGATGTCAACGTCTGTAAATACGCTGTTACCCATCTTACCCTCTACAACATCAAGCTGAACCATCTTTGCTACTGCAAGTGCAAATTCGCCCTTTGTCATATATACGCCGCTGCCGAACTTATCCTCTTCAGCTGCGTCCATGATTCCCAAGCCCTCAACGAGTGCTACAGATGTCTTTTCAAGTGTTGATGAAACATCTGTATAAGCAAGTGCTGAGAAGCTGCTTAATGCCATAATTAATGTAAGACATATAATTGCTAATCTCTTTTTCATTGTTATACATTCCTTTCCGCGTCGAATACGCCTGTTAGTTTCAGGCTCTGCCGGGAATACTCCCGGCAAAGCTCTTTAACATATTCAATTTATCCGAAATTACTGCTGTGATACGATCAACTCATAGATAATCTTTGCAGCCTGTGCACGGTTTGCCGATCCCTTCGGTGTGAAGTTGTTCTCGCCTGTACCATTTACAATGCCTGCCTTGTAAAGTGCTGATACTGCATCTGCTGCATAATCCGAAATATCCGCAGCATCTGCAAATGACGGCTCGTCATTTACCGCATCAAGCTCCAGTCCGATTGCCTCTGCAAGTCTGAGACACATTACAGTCATATCCTGTCTTGTAACCTCTGTATTTACACCGAAGCTTCCGTCCGGAAGTCCCTTTACAATACCCATAGCTGATGCTGCAGCAATCGCATTGTAGCACCACTCGTCCTCTGAGAGATCTGTATAGCTGCATGTTGCCTCTGTACCGATAAGCTCAAAGCCTCTCATGAGCATTGTGATAAATTCTGCTCTCGTTACAGCTCTGTCCGGTGCAAAGAGGTTGCTTCCGATACCGTTTACAACGCCACGCTCATGCAGGCTGTTAACTGCCGGTACTGCCCATGCAAATGCACCCATGTCATTAAACTTTGAGTTGATTGCTGTTGATGAGTCTGTGTTATCTGCAGTATCCTCAGTGTTATCAACCTTTCCGGCTTCATCAAAGTCACCGTCACGGATGATTGTATCACCACTTCCTGAACCGCCTGAGCCGCTTCCGCCGCCCGAACCGCTGCCGCTGCCTGAGCCGCTGCCCGTCGGTCTTGAGCCTGATTCGCCCTTTTCTACTGCGTTTTCATCTTCAACTTCATCCCAACCTGCATACGCATACATGAAGTCAACATAAACATCATTCTTACCGGCAAGTCTTGAACCTAAGTTCCATCTCATAACCGGTGTAACATTACCCTCTGAGTAGTTTGCATACTGGAGACCGCTTGCTACGAGCTGGTCATTGATGTAGATTGAGCATTCCTGCTCGTCTGCATCCATAAGAACCTTTACATCGTACCATACATCATTCTCATAACGTCCTACCGATTTACCGTTAACCTTAATTTCATTCTTTGCAAAGCTGAAACCTACAATGTTACCGAATACTGTTGCTTCCTTAGCTTCATCTGTATCTGCATCGGTATCCTCATTTCCGATATCCTCCTGGATATAATAACGGAACTCCGGATTCTGGTTCATCGGGTCAAGCTCCTCGCCTCTGATCATGAAGCGTGAATGAACTGTTGACTTACCGTAAAGCGGTGTATCGAATGTCTTTGCATATGTGAAGCTGTGTTCATGGCTGTCGTCTCTTAATAAGAGCATCGGTCTGTTCTCTGTATATTCGTCATTTGCCGGAATCGGAAGACCACCTAATGTATAGATGTACCAATCCTTAACGTCACCGAAATATGTGATGAACTTAGCTGTCTCATCAGCCTGAATACCTGCTTCTGTTAATTCCTTGTCGTATTCTACATTTACAACATACTTTGTAGGTGCAATACCCTCTGTATAGAGAGGTGCATCATAGAAGTATTCCTGTACCGCACCGCCTACTACCTGAATGCCCTGAACAGCATATGTAGGATTACCGTCCTTGTCAAGTACACCCTGCTGCAATTCTGCAACCTTGAAGTTATATAAAGCCGGTTCACTTTCAACGCCTGCTGCATTAACAGCTCTTAAATCAATGTAGTAAAGCTTGTCATTTACAAGACCTTCAATTGTGTATGTTATTGCATTACCTGAAACCTTGATTTCAGTCGCATTTGATAAATCTGCGTTTTCTGAATATCTGATTACATAGTGGTCAACAATGTTTTCACACTGCGGTGCATCGATTGATGTTACTGTCTTAGCACCTGCCGGAGCCGGTACACCCTCCTGGAGATATGTCTTGAGCGGTGATGCCGGTTCAAAGTTCAATGTAATCTGCTTATCAAACGGAATATACTTTATAATTCTCGGAGCTGACGGAACCTCACTCGATTCTGCCTCTGTCGTGAATGTATATGTTTCCGAAAGTGCTTCAACACCTGTATCTGTATATGTCTTGATTCTGTAAGCATATGTTGTTGCAGGCTTCAATGAAGTCTGGGCATCTGACATATCAGTAATGTTCGGGAACTTAACTGAGAAGTATGTGCTGAAATCCTCTACCTTGAGATAATCCTCTGCATCTGAATCATACTCATAGTTAAGGTCTATTCTCTCAGCAGCACTGAGATCGTCAAGTGTCGAACCCTCTACATAATATACCTGTGCCTTTGCACGTCTTTCTGTGTTAAAGAGAATCTCATGTGCACGGTGTGTATTGTACTTTGAGTTACCGTCACGGACATTCTCTGCCTTTACAGGAGTATTCGCCTCATCATCAGCGATTTCTACGTCATTACAGAGGTAATCGTTGATATATTCCTCAATATTTGTGTAGCCGTCGCCGTCAAAGTCAAGTCTTGAAATATCCTTATCTGATCTGTAATCAGGATGATCCTTCCAACCCATAAGCTCTACGAAGAAGTCCGGAACACCGTCGCCGTTTGTGTCGAACTTGCCGCTCTTATACTTCTCCGGGCTGTATTCCTTATCTTCCTTTGTATCACGGTAAATTGTCGGAAGCATCGGCCAGTCACTGTCAATCCACTCTGTATCTACCATTGATGAATCAGCGTATGCATCATCATAGTTCTCACTGTGCTGATAGTTACCCGGACCATCGCCCCACTCTGAGAACTTGAGACGAACCTTGTTGCCGTTCAATGTATATGTGATTGATGTTTCTTCCTTTGTACCTGCTGTTGCATAATCCTTCGGCTTTGTAAGCTTGTTATTGTTTACGTCATATACCTCGAATGCATCGAAGATGCCGTCGCCCTCTTCATATTCCTCAAGTACAATTCTGTACTTTCTTGAATCATCCGGAGTATATACATAGAATGTATCAATATGGTCAACCGGGTCTGATACAAATTTATAAACCTCATCAACCTCAAGGTTCTTTGTTTCATCCGGATTCATATTTGCTATATCAAGACCGTCAACATCATATACTGTTGCTCCTGTCTTTGAGTCAATATACTTTGTATGTGTCTCAACCGGCAAGCCGTAAGCCATTGTCGGATCTTCCAATGCTGCTACATCAGCATCTGTAAGCTTGATACCCTGCTTAGCTGATGCGAAGCTGTAGTCTGACTTTACGCTAAGTCTTGTTCTTCCCTCTGCTAAGTATCTTCTGTTTAATGTATCGTTTACAGGATAAATAGCACCTGCATTCTGAAGAACGTGCTTTGTTGCATCCTGCGGGTCTCTTGTGTACATTGTCGGAGCCTCGAACGGATAGTTAACTAAAGTATTACCCTTCTTCGAAATAGCTGATGCGTTATACTCCTCCATGCTGATATCATCCGGAAGAATCATGTTCTTCCATGTTGATATAAGGTTTGAATAACCGCCTGAGTTGATTACACCAAGCTCATCGGCTGCTACGTCTGTTCTCTCGTAGTGTGTTGAATCAGCTGTCCAGAGCGCACCCTCTCTGTAGTCTGTGAGTTCTGCTCTTGCACCTGTTGTTCCGTCAATATTGTTTGCAGTATATGCAAAAATACCGCCCGAATATGTACGTCCCTGGAAGTACTTATATGAACCGCCGTCTGTTGAGCTTAATGTCGGATTACCCTTGATTACTGAGTTGTTTACAATATTGAACTTCGGGTTTGCTCCCATCCACTCATAGTTACAGATGTCGAATGAGTACTTTGAGTTATATACAACGTTGTTTCTTACGTCAATGTACTCGTTATCGATAATTCTCGGTGCTCTCTGACCTGAGTCTGCTAAGTAGTTGTTATAGAATGTACCGTACTTTGCTCTGAACATACCTGAGTAGTTATGCTTACCCTTCTCGTGCGGTGTGTTCCAGTAAAGTCCCTTTGATACGAGACAGTTTGACATTGTTACCTCTGTACCGTCAACACGGAAGCCCATGTCGATAGCCCAGTTAAGTGAAAGGTGGTCAAGTACCACTCTCTTGTTTGAACCTGATACTGATAACGGGTCAGCCTGGTATGTATCACCGTACTTTCTTACGTTACCTATTCTGATTCTGATATTTCTGATAATTACGTCCTGAACACTGCTCAATGACATACCGTAGCCCTTGAGCTGGATACCCTGACCCGGAGCTGTCTGACCTGCAATTGTTACATTTGAACCGTTCTTACCTGAGAGCTTTAATGCTCTGCCTAACGGTGTAAGGTCAATTGTACCGCCGACATCAAATACGATGATTCTCGCACCTGTCAGTTTCTCCATACCGTATGTGAGTGAACCCTCACCCTCTGCATTGAGGTTTGTTACATGATATACATAACCGCCTGCACCGCCGCGTGTCTGTGTACCGTAGCCCTGTGCACCCGGGAACGCCTTTGCTGCTGCTTTAGGCTTGATTGCAATTACAAAGTTAAGTACCTGTGTTACTGAGCCTGATGTAATTGTAACCTTTACCGGTACCTCATACTTACCTGTACCCGGCTCCGGTGACTGAATAATTGAACCATCATTTGTAATCCATGAAGTGTCGCCCGACTCCCAGACAAGAATTGCATTTCCTACCTGTGAAACGAAATCAAGATCGCCGCTTGCCGTTGTCGGCATAGCCTCGGTGAAGCCCAGATTCTCAAGAGTCTGTACAGCATATCTTACATCCTCTTCCTCATTTGTCGGACCCTCGTTTCTTACTACGTTAACCGCAACCGTCTTTGTTGCTGTCGCTGTACCGTATTTTACTGTTACAGTAAGCTTTATGCTGTCATTTGTTGCATCAAACGCCGGTCTTGTTACCTTTGCTGTTGCACCATCAACCATTATTACTGATGTATCCTCTGAGCTCCATGAAATCTCTGCACCTGATTCAACAACCGTTGTTGTTACCGGAAGCTCAAAGTCCTCTGTTACTGTTGTTTCCTTTATAATGAGAGAATTTGCAATTCTCTGTGCTTTTGACTGGTCATCCTCTGTACCGTACTTATTCTGAATTGTTACAGGGAATCTTATCGGTGTCTTACCTACTACACATACGCTCTCCGGATATTCAATGCCGTACATCGAATTGAAGTTTACATATGCTGAAAGCACTGTTCCGACTGTTGTCTCACCGTGTGTTATCGGAACAACACCGTTTTCATCCATCTTTTCTGTGTCAATTATTTCATAATCAGCACTGTCCCATGTGATACCCATACCGTTATATGTTGTCGGTAATGTGATTGAATCCTCGTCATATTCAACGAACTCCGGAATTGTGATATCTGTTGACTGTGCGAACTCACGCTCATAGAAGTCTGCTGTCGGAAGTACGTCAACTACTGTGAGGTTATCGATATATACGTTGCCCTTTGTTACGTCTCTGTTGAATACGAATCTGAGCATATTCGGTGAAGCACCCTTTGAGTCGAAGTCTGTTACCGAATATCTCATAACTCTTCCGTCAATTGCATATGTAGTTCCTGTTACAAGGTTTCCGCCCTCTTCTGTGCTTACGGTTGTCATCATTACAACCTTATGCCATGTATTCGCCTTAGCGGTGATACCTGAGCTTATTGCACTTGCAGCACCGTCGCCGTCATCTGCAAATATCTGAAGCTTACCCTTGTCAAGTCTGAAACCACCACAGACATTAGTACCACTGTTACCGCCTGCCATTGTGAGCTCCATAGGCTTTGATATTGTAACATCATCTGTCATGATCTCAAAGCTTGTTACAATAGTTCTGTCACCATACTCGGCATTACTCAAGCCAAAGCTTGTAAGTCTTACCTTCTGGTTTTCTGCCGGCTTGTTCTTGCCGAGATCGTTCATTTTAATGCGGAGAAGTCTTCCCTCTCTGCCTACCTCGCTACCCTCTATAATGTCGAAGCTCTGCGCGCCGTCCTTACCGTTTGCAAATGTAAGATTATCTGAATAGTCTCCAAGCTCCACATCGTCAAAGCTGAGATCTACGAGCATACCCGAATTTCTGCTTGCTGAAAACTCTGCAATTTCCTCCTCCGGGAATTCTGTTGTCGATTCAGCCTCGTCCTCTTCCGCTTCCTCAGCCTCTTCAATTATCTCTGACTCTTCTGCATCCTCTGCTGCTTCAACAGCCTCTTCTGTCACTTCAACAGTCTCTTCTGTCTCTACTGCTTCAGTAACTACTGCTTCTGCCGCTACTTCCTCTGTAACCGGCTCCTCAGCCAATACAGGCAGCGTACCCATAAGCATTCCTGCAGCGATAATCAGCGATATACCTTTTCTTATCACTTCATTCATAAGAGTTTACCTCCAATTTTACTTGCCGTTCCCCCGATATTTTAAGGGTTCATTCACACAATTCACACAATGCCTTACGCATTGTGTGAACCATATTCCAATATCATATAAATCCGTCAGAGCCGGGCGAATATAACTATTTTACCCGGCTCTTCACTAATTTTTTTTACTTGTTAAGCTCGGCCTGTGTTCTCTCAAATACAGTCTTCTGAAGCTGCTCGAACTCTTCAAGACCAACCTTCTTCATGTCTGTGATATACTGGTTCCAATGATCATCATTGTTCGGATCCATGTTGCCTAAGAGGAACTTACCCATGTACTCATCTCTCTTTGTAGCAAGAGCTGTTGAAAGGTCTGTAAATCTATCCTCTTCCTCCGGTGTATATCTCATCGGCTGTGCCTCTGTGTAGTAGTAGTTCTCAGTCTCCATCTTCTTCATGTACTCCTGATAGAGCGGCTCAATAAGGCTACCGCGAGTCTCATAGAAGCTCTTCGGGTGCTTTAAGAATACTGATGAGAAGATACCAAGCTCTTCACCTATCTTGAGACCCTTTGTATTTTCTAACTGATGATACCAGTCACTCTTAACTACCGGTACACAGTCAACGCCGTCCTTCTGAGTAATCCAGTCTGCCGGAACCTCGAATGCATCGATTGCAGCCTTTTCCTCGTCTGTCTCAGCCTTTGACTTCTCAATTTCCTTATACTCGTCGATTGTTACGAGGTCGTAGCTTACGCCCTCAACACCGTATGTTGTATATACCTGACCCTCATTTGTTGAGAACCAGTCATATAACTCTAACATCTTGTCAAACTTACCCTCTTCGCTGTCACAGATTGTTGAGAATGCCGGACCCCAGTTTGAATATGCCGGGTCCTTCTTAAATACTGTACCGCGTGCCGGGTCATTTGTAAGCATGTTTGATGTCCATGCCCACTTTGCATCTGTCTTGCCGTTTACATTTGTCTTTTCGTCAAATGTCTCTGTGTTATATACATAGTTGTATGTGAGGAATACGTTATCTGTTGCACAACGTGAATAGAACTTATCCTTCTCTAACGAAAGAATTTCGTTATCGATGATGCCTAATGAGTGAAGCTCTCTTACCATCTTGAACATCTCTCTTGCATCGTCTGTTGTCATAGCGAACGGAACGAAGTTATTGTTGCGGTCAAGATATGAATACTCTGTTAAAATCATCTCCGGCATACCGAACGCCTGGAAGAAGCCTGTTAATGATGCCTTCTTCTGACCGTTTGATGAGAAGATAATCTTATCCGGATAAGCAGCCTTGAGCTTCTTACAAACCTCAATGAACTCATCTGTTGTCTTCGGGAATTCCTTGATTCCTAACTTATCAAATACATCCTTACGATATACCCAACACATCTGTGACTTTTCCTGTCTTACTGACGGGAGATAATAAAGCTTACCATCAGCTGATGCTGCTAAGTTATACACTGATTCAATATCCTCGAACAGCTTTACATAGTTCGGCATCTTTTCCTTTAACTCTTCTACGCTTGAAGCAATCGGTAAGAGTAAGTCATCCTTTGCCCAACCCTTGTAGTTCGGCTCCTTACCACCTGTTGTTACGTCCGGAGCGTCACCTGTAGCAAAGTATGTGTTTGTCTTTGTCTCCCAGTCTGTTCTCGGAATTCTGTCATATGTGAATTCAATACCGAACTTGTTGAGAAGCATCTGGTCAAATTCATTATCCCTTGTTTCCGGGAATGTTGAATCGTCCTGTACATACATGTTGTACATATATGTGTAAATCTTTCTGCCCTGTGAGTCTGTGTAGCTCTCGCCAACCTTAGCTGCACCGCAACCTGAGAGAGTTACTAATGATGATGCTGCAATTGTTAATGCAGCAAGACCTGTTATTACTCTTTTAACATTCATTTTTAAATCCTCCTTAAATTTTACCTTTATATTTCCGTTCTAATTATTAACTTATTTATTCTCTGCCGCCATCTTAATGCGAAGTATATCACCGCTCCCCGGAGCGGAGAGATGCAAGCAGATTGCCATTTTAAGGAATGAAGGCGTACGTTGGTACGTCGAATTCCGCAAAATGGTGAGATTCGAAGTATATCACCGCTCCCCGGAGTGGGGAGATGCAAGCAGATTGCCATTTTAAGGAATGAAGGCGTACGTTGGTACGTCGAATTCCGCAAAATGGTGAGATGCGAAGTATATCACCACTCCGGCATCAACCCTTTACTGAACCCACCATTACACCCTTTACAAAGTACTTCTGAATAAACGGATAAACCGCAAGCATCGGTACGATTGATACGAAGAGTGTTGCATACTTAACTGTCTCTGTATTTGTCGATGAACCAAGTGCATCCATCATTGATGTATCACCCATTGCAGCAAGCTCTGCCGCCATCTGGTTCTGCATGATAATCTGTCTGATGATCAGCTGTAACGGGAACTTATCCGCATCCTGTAAATACAGCATTGCCGGGAACCATGCGTTCCACTGATGCACCGCGTAGAAAAGACCTACTGTTGCAAGTGCTGCCTTTGAAAGCGGAAGCATGATTTTAAAGAAAATTATAACCTCGTTCGCTCCGTCAATAAATGCAGCCTCCTCAAGGTCAACCGGAATGCCCTCAAAGAACGATCTCATTACTACTAAGTTATATGTTGTGATGATAGTCGGAAGAATCAAAGCCCACATTGAGTCTAATAATCCCAAGCCCTTAACTACCAAGTAGTTCGGAACAATACCCGCTGAGAAGAACATTGATATTACAACGAGCTTTGTGAAGAAGCCGTGAAACGGAACTCTCTCCTTTGAACGCGAAAGCGGATATGCCATTGTTGTTGTAAAAAGAAGTGTACCTACAGTATATAATAATGTATATACTACCGAGTTAACGAACGATCTCGGAACAGTACCTGCTTCAAATACAATCTTATAAGCATCTAAGTTTATATCTACCGGAAGGAATACTACTCTTCCACTCTCATAAGCCTGTGAGCTTGAAAGCGATACCGAGAAGATATAAATAATCGGATATAATGTTACAATCAACAAGAAGATGAGTGAAACATAAATTACAACGTCAAGAATTTTTGACGATAAAGTATTATCTTGTACCATTTACTTATTTCCTCCCTTCCATTACCATAAACCTGTATCTGTGAGCTTTCTTGAAATCCAGTTAGCCGCACATACAAGTAACAGGTTGATTACTGAGTTAAACAAACCAACTGCTGTTGAATAGTCGAACTCACCTTTACCGATACCCATGTTATAGATATAAGTTGAAAGAATCTGTGATCTCTCATATGTAACTTCTCTCTGGAGAAGAAGTGCCTTATCTGAACCGAGCGACATGATTTTACCAATCTGCATTACAAGCAGGATAACAATTGTCGGTCTGATAAGCTGTACTGAAATGTACCACATCTTCTGTACTCTTGAAGCACCGTCAATTGTAGCTGCCTCATAAAGCTCCTGGTCAACGCCCGATAAAGCTGCAATATATACGATAGCACTCCAACCAATACTCTGCCACACGTCTGATGCGATATAAATTGTTCTGAAGTATTTTACTTCATCAAGGAATGAGATACCCTTGTCAATAACACCAAGCTTTAAGAGAAGCTGGTTCAAAAGGCCCTCGTTAGCATAGCTTCCTGCACCCGCAAGCGTTCCCTGTGATGAAAGGAACAAAGTAAGCATACCTGCGATAGCTGTTACCGATACGAAGTGCGGAAGGTATGAAATTGTCTGTACAACCTTCTTGAACTTAAGCGAGCGAAGCTCATTTATGAAAAGTGCAAGAAGAATAGCAAACGGGAATAACCATATAATATGTAATGCCGACAATGCTATTGTGTTAATAATGTAGTTTCCTACGTCCGGTGTACCCAGGAATCGAACAAAATGTTCAAATCCGAAATTGTCTGCCCAGGGGCTGCCCAAAATTCCCAGTCTCGCATTATAGTCCTTGAATGCGATAAGCAAACCGTAGATAGGAACATAATGGAATACAATATAGTAGATTAAGCCGGGTAACATAAGGAAGAACAAAAACTTATTCTTTGCAAGCTTTTTTATTTCCTTTGCAAACCAGTTACTCTTCTTTTGTGTCTCAGCTGCAGTAGCCTCAACTGATTTCATAGAAATCCCTCCATTTTCTTAATAATTTATTCATTGTCTATATTTTACAACACTTTTCACAAAAAATCAAGCAAAATATGCTCAATATGTCAAACTTCACAAATTTACAGTTGTTTGGATACATTCTACTAAAATTTTGTTATGTTTTTATTTATTTTTCAGTAACCCTATCGCAACATCTATGTAATATCTTTGTAACAAAAACAACATTTTATACCATTTTTTCCGTTTTTGCATAAGAATTTTGCAAAAAATCCTCTTTATTTCTATATTACTCACGTTCTATGGTTATTATGTACATATTCTGATACTTTCATTTGTGTATTTTGCCCTGTGTTTTTTACAAACACCGACAAAAAACCGAACTACGGTTTTTTGTTACTGATTTCTTGCCACATATAACAAGAGACGCACGGTTATCCCATGCGTCTCTTACATTATTCAATTATAGTCTGTATAACACTAATTCCATAGACATCAATATTATCACCGGCATAAATCACCACTGTATCCTCATCACCCGCATATGTATATTCACTCTTCACTGCCGAGAGTAAGTCATATTGCACTCCGTCAATATAAAGCGGACGTGTTGAAGATGAGCTTGCCGATGACGCATATACCGAAATCACAGAGCCCTTTGTTACAGGAACGGTAAATTTCTTTGATGTTCCCTTTATTCTGAGCTTATTTGTGAAGCTCACTCCGTCGATAGTCTTAGAACCCTCTTTCACTTCTCCTGCACTGATTACAGCATCTGCACCACTCAACTCACTGCCATTAGCAGTTGTTGTGCCTGTAAGAGTCACCGGCTTTGTAAAGCTTCCGACCGAAAGAGAATTAAAGGTGTACCAGCTTACAATCTTTGTAACTTTCATCGACGGCTCGTTTGCAATTACCGATACGTTATCAATCTGATATGTACCCTCATTACCCATCACCGGCTCAAAATACACAGCCTTTGTTACCGGTGTTTTCTTTGCTGTGTTAATCTGAGTTCTGAAGTCTGTACCCGATACCATATATATAGGTAGGCTTTCAACCAATACCCCCTCATCCGATGTGATTGTAAGATATCCACATTCTCCGTCGGCAGTTACATCTGTTCTGATATTGACAGTGTAAGACTTATTTAGCGACACTGCCGGGATTTCTCCCTCCTCTGTCGAGAGAGTAACCTTATACGCCTCCGACGCCTTGCCTGTCTGGAAATAAACATTCATTTCCGGATTTTCGCCTGCCATAAATATTTCTGCACTCATTTCCGGCATAAGGTTGTCGTCTGCAATGTATTCGTGGAACACATATCTTTCTGACGTGTAGTTATCATCCGGTGCAAGCAGCATATTGCCATTGTTCCAGATCGGTTCAAGCACAGCTCTTTCCTGCATCTGCCACAGCCAGTCAAGACCGTAGTCGAAATTCCATGTATAGTTGTTGTCACCACTGTTATTATCAATCGCAACCCAGCCTGCATCCGGCGGATTACCACTGCCGCCCACTGCTGCAAAGCCCATATAGTACTCGTCACCAAGCACCGAGCAGTCGATTGATGTAAGCAGCTCCTTTGTTGTATAAACAGTTGCACTGTTTGTTGTCTTGTAAATATTCAAGGTGTCGCCCGACTTTTCAACTATGAAATACTGGTTTGCACCCTGATTATCGTAGGTGTAGTCGATTACAGTGTCACCGTTTGCTGTTAATGAGGTTGCATTTCTGAACTCAACCGGTTCAAGAGTTTTCCAGTCTCTGATTGCAAAACGCTTTGTTGTATAGCCCTGAGCATCCTCAACATCTGCAATTCCGTCCTTGAATTCAGCCGTGTTTACAGCCGCAAGACGTCCGTTTTCGTCATAGCCCGCCGAAACAAGCACTGTGCCGTCCGCATATTCGGGAGCCTGAGCATTCTCCTCCGAGAGACGATACTTCAAATCATACGTTAATTTTTCTGTACCGATTGCATTGTATTCACCGCCGAACCAGTACATATCTGCGTCTGCATCAAGGCTTGAACGGAGCATGACACCAAACTGCGAGCCTGACTGCATACGACTTCTGTAGTAGATTCTGTTATCTCCCGTAAACTTCTGATATACATATCCGCACATATCAGCAGTAGAACCGATATATCCGTCAGGAGCATTTATCTTATATGTATAATCATTTGTAACACTCACAAATGTTTTTGAAGAAACATCACCAATATCTGCAATCTGCCAGGGTGTAAGATCTGCCGAGACATATACTTCAATTTCTCCCGTGCCGATACAAAGATTTGTATCAATACACTCCACCCTCAAAGTTCCGCTTGCAATTGACGAGAACGAAACAGGAACCTCCGCAAAGGAACCGCTCACCTCCTGAGATGCAATAAGCTCGCCATTAAAATACACCATAACCTGTGAGATTTTCGCCTCGTCAGGATCCAGTCGAAGCTCCAGGATTTCGTCGAATCCTATTCTGTCACCGTTGCTGATATTTTCAATCTCCACACGCGGCTTTGTTTCTTCTGTGATATAATAGGTTTCACTGAACTCAGTTACCGTCAGCATTTCACCGTCGCCAACCGACTTACCAACCGTAAGCACACTGTCGTCTGCTGCATGTGACTCCAGCATTGTCCAGTCTGCAAGATTTTTTCCTGCATACAAGCTTACCGTACCACCAATATTCTCAATTTTAAACAGTGTATATTCTTCCGCATCAAGGTCCGATACATCAAGTGCATCTCTCGTACCGAAATATATCTTCTTTTCATAATTCTCATCATAACCACTGCCTATCGCATAGTCACCGGCATATATATATGACGGAACCTCTTTAGTAAGATTTGACGGATTTATTTTTGAAACAAACTTATAGTCACCGTCCATCACGGTTGATGTGCTTTGATTATTGGCAAGATAATTTTCAGCGTCACTCACACGGATTGTAACCGCATTGGAGACATTATAATTATCATCAACTGCCACATAAGTATGACAGCCTCCCGTCAGCATCTCCCCGACCGGATTCTCACTTGTCATAACCACAAATGCACCGTCACAATAGTAGGCATTCTTTTCAGTTTCACTTTCTACACTGAATTCTACAGTTTCATTCACACTTACGTCCGTTTTATCTGCCGACAGTCCGGGTGCTGTTACCTCATCCACCAAAGATGAAGCATATATCTCAATCCATCGGTATGGGTTATCATCATCAAAACCAAAAACCGGATTCAATGCATCATTAGGATTTTCTTTATTTAATCCCATTTTGTCTTCCCATTCATCCGGTATTCCGTCAAGGTCTGTATCATAATCTGCACCTCTTGCCTCCGACACCCATGCCGGATAGCCTCTGTCATCATACAAACCCTCATCACCCTCCGGCACACCGTCCGACGGCTCATCAACCAGTCCTACACTTCCGTTGGCACCGTTTGGTGCAGTACCGTTTTTAACATCCTCTATAATTCTCGCATCAACCGCATCAAGCTTCGGGAGCCTTGCACCTGCATTTTCAAGCACATATTCATAGGCTTCCTCCGCCGAAGTTGTTGTTATCGGATATGTTTTTATATATGTTTTATTAGGTTCATCAAGCTTGGTATATATTTTAGCATCATTATCAAGATATACACCCGTCTTAGCCTCAATCTGCCAGTTGTTTTCATTTACCATCGCTGCCGTTGCACTGTCTTCACCGATTATGTTACCGTCAGCATATACAGCACCCGTCCAGCCACTCTGGTATTTATTACCCGGCGAAAGCTCAAAAATTCTCGCACGCTTATTTGACGGCGTAGCCGGACCCGGCTTGTAATAGTTATTGATAATATTTACATTCGCACCGTTCTCTGCCCCGTAACCTGCCTTATCGCCCCAGTTATAGATTACGTTATTACGCATATCGATAACCGACTCATCATCAGTATAGCCTGCCGTCATTGCAACGGTTTCCGATGTACCGATTTTCGGGTTTCTGCTCTTATGCGTTGCAATCAGGTTATGATGAACAGATAAGTTTACACCACCCCAGATACCGCCGTAGCTGTGTTCACCCTTTGCATGGATGCTCTGATTAAGTGCCTCAGCAATGATACAGTTCTGAATTGTAACATTTTCTACGGCATACGCCGATAAATTTTCATCTGTTCCCCAGCTCACTGAGCAGTGGTCAAGAATTATATTTCTTGCATTATCGGTAATTTCAAGACCGTCTTGAGTTCTTGTATCCGAACCGTCCGCCAGATGTGATCCCACACGGAATCGCACATATCTTACAATGACATTTTCACCGCTGATTTTTACATTATTGCCTCTGAAGCAGATACCGTCACCCGGTGCCGTCTGTCCAAGCACCGTTGTATTGCTCTTTATCGTTACGTTTGAAGAAAGATCTATCATACCGCTAACATCAAACACGATAAATCTGCCCGACTTCGATACCGCATCACGGAACGAGCCTGCACCGCTGTCATTAAGATTTGTAACGTGGTAAACCTCCTGCTTTGCGGCACCTCTTGCACCCTTTGAGTACATACCGCCGCCCTCAGCTCCCGGAAAAGCAAGCGTATCCAGATACATCTGCGACCCACCTCCGGCACCGCCGGAATTAGTTGTTGCCATAGCCGGCACAATCGAACCAAATCCAAGGGTGGCTGCGAGGAATGTACTGATTATCTTTTTCATAACTGCTCCTTTCTATCCAAAAACATCCGCAATATTGCAATATTGCGGATGTCAGAATTCAAATTATAAACCGAAATAAACCTTTGCGTTGTTATATGAAATATCCTCAACAATCTTACCGAGTGTATCCATATCAGCCGGGAACTCACCGTCCTCTACCCATGTTCCTAAGATATTACACATGATACGTCTGAAATATTCATGTCTTGTATATGAAAGGAAGCTTCTTGAGTCTGTGAGCATACCAACGAACTTGTTTAATGCTCCTAAATTTGCCAACGCTCTCATCTGGTCTGTCATACCATCTCTCTGATCACAGAACCACCAGCCCGAACCAAACTGAATCTTACCGCCGCAACCCGGTCCCTGGAAGTTTCCGAGCATTGTACCTATAACATAGTTATCTTTCGGGTTCAATGTATAAAGGATAGTTTTCGGAAGATTGTCTGTCATTTCCATAGCATTGAGGAGCTTTGAAAGACCCTCAGCGATTGAGTAGTCGGCAATTGAGTCAAAGCCTGTATCAGCACCGAGCTTCTCGAACATTCTTGTATTATTGTTTCTGATAGCTCCGATATGTAACTGCATTGCCCAGTCAAGCTCTGTATATTTCTTTGCAAGTGCAACGAGTGTTGCTGACTTATAGCCGTCAATTTCTTCCTTTGTAAGAGCCTCGCCGTTCATAGCCTTTGTGAATACTGCACTTACGTCAATACCCTCTGCATACGGAGCACCGTCCAATGCATGGTCGCTCACACGACAGCCAACCTCGTGGAAGAAGTCAACTCTGTTATAAATAGCCTTGATGAGGTCATCATATGTATTGATTTCAATACCCGATGCTGCTGCTAACTTTCCGATATACGGAACGTAAGTCGGCTTGTCAATATTTAACATAAAGTCCGGACGGAATGTCGGAACAACCTTTGCACTTACATGTCCCTTTTCGGCAATCTTCTTATGCCATTCAAGTGTATCAACCGGATCATCTGTTGTACAGATAATCTCAACATTTGAAGCCTTGATAAGCTTTGCGGGACTCATCTGTGTTTCCTTTATTACAGCATTTGCCTTGTTCCAGATTTCCTCCCATGTGTCCTTTCTTACAACTGTATCAATACCGAAATAACGCTGTAATTCAAGATGTGTCCAGTGATATAACGGGTTGCCGATCGCATACTGTAATACCGAGCAGAACGCTTCAAACTTTTCTGCATCACTCTTATCACCCGTCATATAACTCTCATCCAGACCCATTGAACGCATGTATCTCCACTTGTAATGGTCACCGCCAAGGAAAATCTGTGCAATATTATCGAACGGCTTGTCCTCATATATCATCTGCGGAATAAGATGACAGTGATAGTCAATTATCGGCATCTTTGCACTATGCTCATGATAAAGCTTCTTCGCTGTTTCATTCTGAAGCATAAAATCTTTATCCAAAAACTTTTTCATAATATCCTCCGTTTCTGCACCCTTTGATGCACACAATATTTACTTATTATATATTATACTATATTTAGCAGCAATTGTCACCCTATATTTTAATAAATTTTACTGTTTTTTTAACGTTTTATTGAAATCTACTGATTTTTTATACTGTTTATTTGTGCATTTTGTATGTATTGCAAAACCTTGCACAAAATATCTGTAAAACGCTTGCATTTTTTTGATGTTTATGTTAAAATTAAACATAGAGAGATGTTTATACATTTTATAAGAGGGGTAATATTATGTTAAAGGAAGGTCAATTATTATTAGTACAGCAGTTGGAGGAAGAGGCTTCTACAAGCATGTCCGCTTCCCATATGCATGATTACTATGAGATTTACTATTTAATCAGCGGAAAACGCAGATACTTTATCAATCATACACTTTACGATATTGACTGTGGAGACGTTATACTTATCGACAGAGGTGACATTCACCGTACTCAGGCTATAGATATCGGAGAAAAGTACGAGCGTTATCTTATACACTTTTCGCCGGAGCTGATCGAAAAAATCAATCCGCTGTTCCCGGCAGAAGAGCTGCTGAAATGTTTTGAATCAAAGAAGCTGCACATTGCTGCTCCTAACATGCACAACTTCAACTCATTGCTCCGCAAGCTCGAGAACGAATGCCGTTATGATGACGAATTTAATCAGCAGCTTTGTATTGTACACTTTGTTGAGCTGTTAATAAACCTCAACAAAAATTCAAGCCAGAAGAATTTAAGACTTACCGATGACCTGACCGAATACGAGGACAGAATACAGTCGGTATGCCGTTATATATGCAATTATTACAACAGACCGATAAATCTCGAAGAAATCGCAAAAATAGCATACATGAGTCCTACATATTTCTCTAAGAAATTCAAGAAAGTTACGGGCTTTGGTTTTAACGAGTATCTGAACAGTGTGCGTGTAAAGATGGCTATAAATATGCTGCTTGAGACACGCTATTCAATAACCGAAATTGCAATGTATTGCGGATACCAGGACAGTAACTATTTCGGAGATGTGTTCCGTAAGATGACAGGTATGTCGCCGAGTGCATACAGAAAACAGCATACATCAGTATGATTCAAAAAGTGTTGCCGCACGGCAACACTTTTTTGTGTGTGAAAATGGAATATTGAATTAAATTATGGTTTATGTGTGTATTAGTTAGCACTTATTCAAACAACGCTATGGGGCTTTGCCCCTCGATGCTTTTATATGATTGCTTATTTTGCTATACCCCAGTTCATTTTCTGTCCGCAGCAACAGAAAACGAACCAAAAGAATGCTGTTAAAGTGAACAACACAAAGTGTTGTAGCCTTAGAAGCGTAGCTTCGTAGGCGTAGCGTAACTTTCCTCCTTAAAAATCCCCCTTATCAAGCGTCTCGGCAGCCAAAGGCTGCAATTGAAATGTGTCGGTGGAAATTTGCTTGCTTTTTTTAAGGGGTTTTGCGTCTTCGGTCGATGGCGTGGCGTTATAGATCAAGGCTCACGGCATTACTGTATAATGCGTGGTTTTCTTGTCGGGATGAAACCCGATACCAAATGCATCCATTGCCCATTACCTTGACCTTGTATCGGTACTTAATTTGACGTACAATCAAAAAAAGTCAGAAAAGTCGAAATAAAAAATCGTTTTAAAAAAACCTTGCCTTTTAATTCAAAAGAGTACCTACGTCAGCAAATGGTTTAGCCTCGTTTTAATTGATTGAATCTTTTGGTAAAGCGCAGCGGGAGATTTTAAAGAGGGAGGGGCGTCCCCTCTTTAACGGCACTCTTTTGCTGACTTTTCT
>JAZQKZ010000028.1:0-1569 GCA_045542415.1 Clostridia bacterium | reverse complement strand
CACTCTGCCGATAAGAGTATTCTTACCTGATTCTAAAGTCCAATCATCAACGGGCATTGAGAAAGGTCCGTAAACCTTAACTGTATCAGTTGTTACCTTTGTGCCTTCTGAATCGGTAATTACACAGTAGATGCCCTGACCGAGAAGAGTGTTTTCTTTTTCAACTGAAAGAACAAGTGCAGCACTTTCAGCATCCTTTGCATAATCTCCGTTTTTAATTGTTACTGCATCTCTGCGTTCTTTGTACTGCCATTCGTAAGTGTAGGGAGCTTTACCGCCAAATACCTGAACTTCAAGCTCATATTTTGTGCCGTATTCTACGCCGTCTGAACCTACAGGCTGTTTGTGGATGGTAAGAGGTGTATCCTGAATATATTCCTGACTTCCGCCGTCAAAGGGTTTAGCCGGAACGATTTCATGACCGGGTGTAACTGTCTGTGTGGGAATTTTATATTTAACTTCAGGAGTTTCAGGCTCTACGTATACAGTATCATCTGAGCTTTCTGTCTTCTGATTATCCTTTCCGGGTTCCTCTATAACTTCATCATCGTCATCATCTTCTTCAAATGTTTCGTTCTCATTCTTTGATTCTTCCTTGTCGGATGTAAAGCCGTGAATTTCGAATTGTAATCTCTTGTCTTCATCCATCATACGAAGAAGAATTACCGCAACTTCCCCTCTCTTGATGTTGGCTCTGGGGTTGCAACTAAAGTTTGCATCGACACCCTGAAGAATACCTGCACGATAAAGCTTATAAACCGCAGGGGCAAAACTATCTGTCATCTGCACATCGGGAATTGCACCGTCAGTGATATCATTGATTTCCTTAAGAGCCTCATCTGTAAGTGCATTGGCAAAAATTTCCATATATCCTGCACGGGTTGCAAACTTTGAATATTCGTAGTCCTTTGTAATAATGCCGTTTTTCTTACAGTAATCAACGTAGGGCTGATACCACGGAGTACCGTTTGTGAGTGTCACCTTGCCTTCAACAAATCTCTGATTCATACAAGCCGCAAGCTTTACCGCTTCTGCATATGTAAGATTATCATCGGGTGCAAAAATGGTCTCGCTCTTGCCGTTAATAATACCAAGCTTTACCGCTGCAACAATATCGTTTCTATACCATGCGTTATCCTTTACATCGATAAAAGGATTGACAAGCTGCTTATATCTGCATACGGTACACACACCGTCCTCGAATGTATGCTCACCAACACCGAAACGCTCAAAGCAAACGGTACATTCTTCAAAGTGGCACTCTTCATCTGCCGTCTTGTTGAAAACATGCTCGTGCTCGCCGTATGCGGCACTTACCATTGTTCCCATAGAAACAAGCATTGCAAGCGAGAGAATAATTGATAATAATTTTTTCACTTTATTTACCTCTTTTCTTTTTATAGTTATTGCAGTATAACTATCATACTGTCTTTGGATTTTCCTTCATCAAAGCTTACATTTGCATCTGCTGTTATAATTATGTAAGCTTCTTTACTGGTAAGCTTTCTTCCGGTTGCATCCTTTATGGTGCAACGGAATTTACAGTCCGAATTCATTTTAAGTCGGATC
>JAZQKZ010000027.1:0-38105 GCA_045542415.1 Clostridia bacterium | reverse complement strand
GTAGGTACTCTTTTGAATCAAAAGGCAAGGTTTTTTTAAACAATTTTTTACTTCGACTTTTCTGACTTTTTTTGATTGTACGTCAAATTAAGTACCGATATAAGGTCAAGGTAATGGGCAATGGATGCATTTGGTATCGGGTTTCATCCCGAAAAGAAAACCACGCATTACACAGTAGTGCCGTGAACCTTGCTCTACACCGCCACGCCATCGACCGAAGACGCAAAACCTCTAAAAAAAACAAGCAAATTTCCACCGACACATTTCAATTGCAGCCTTTGGCTGCCGAGACGCTTGATAAGGGGGTTTTTAAAGGGGGAAAGCCTTTAACAGCATTCTTTTTCGTACTTTTTCTGTTGCTGCGGACAGAAAAAGTACCGGGGTATTACCGAAATAACAATAACCGCAAAATGTCAAGGGGCAGAGCCCCATTATGTCGTATCGATAAGTGCAAACTAATAACATAAACCATAATTTATATTCCAAAACCCCAAAAAAGGGATGTCCACAAACATCCCTTTTTTCCGTTTATCCCACAAATACAACCGGCTTAGTAATTCCGGCACCGTCATCATTTTTATCAGTTCTTATGATAACCGCCAGATCGACACTGCCCGATCCAATTTCCGTAAATTCAAGACTTCTTCCGTAGTGTGCTTCACCACTCCATACAAGTACGTTATTTATATAAATATCAACCTCGTCACCTGTCACCTCACGGAACAATATTTTCTTCGCCGCCTGCGGAACCTCTGCCTTTGTCTTATAAATTCCGTAACCGATATGTCCCATGAATTTATCACTGTAGCCGGCATCCTCTATTACCCATGAATTCATGTCGCTGTCCTCGATAACAATATCGTGTGCAGGCTTTTCGGTAAATACCTCCATATTGGTACGCCAGTTATTTATATATATTTCGTTAACCGATTCAAGATATGACTTTTCATGTCCCTTGATTACATTTACTGTCCCTTTCGCACTTTCAAGTCCTACTGCCTCTGCCGTTATCACAAGCTCTTCTGAGCCATCATACTGCATAACAATAGCCTGTGCACATCCGTTAAATAAATGTCTTTCGCTTGCCTTGTCCGCCTCGTGGGAATTGGGATCTCCGTTACCTACACCGATAACCTCACCGCCATTTACGCTGAATTTCACAAGCATATCCGCATCGGGTACAAATACACCGTTCTCATCAACTGCATATACATTTACAGCAACAGTATCACTGCATCCGTTATACACAAAATCACGGTGCGGCTCAACAACAAGCCTTGCCGCCTTTTGGGCAGTCTTTACCTCATCACTGCATACAGCCTCTCCGTTACGGTAGCCTGTCATTGACAACGTTCCCGGCTCAAATACTACCTCCCACTGCGCCATATCGTACTTGTCAACGCTCTTTCTTCCCATTGACTTTCCGTTTACAAACACCTCTGCCTCCTCACAGTTGGTATGAGTCATCACCTTTACGGTCTCTCCCTCGTTCCAGTTCCAATGCGGCAGTACATGAATCATAGGCTCCTCCGTAAAGAACGCCTTATTTAAATAGAACGCATCCTTTTTGAATCCGCAGGTATCCATGATACCGAAGAATGTGCCGACAGACGGCCACGCAAACGGAGTCGGCTCGCCTCTGTAGTCGAAGCCTGTCCAGATGAACATTCCCATAATATGCTTTCGTGTATCCACCTGCTTAAAGCCGTCACGGTGCGTATTTCCCCATGCTGCCGCCTCACTGTCATAGCTGTCTATAAGGTTCTTTGAATTATCGGTCTTATACACGCCTCTTACCTGGAATGCACTATTATTCTCAGAGCCGAGCATCGGCATATGCGGAAAACGCTCTCTGAAATCATCATAGGTATGTGTGATATAGTTAAAGCCTGTCATATCAAGCACATCACATGCTCCCCCGTTACTTGTAACACCGTTGTTCATTGCACCGACTGTAAAACGCGTATTGTCATATTTCTTGATTTCCCTGTCAAGTC
This sequence comes from Clostridia bacterium, assembly GCA_045542415.1. Lineage (GTDB taxonomy): Bacteria > Bacillota > Clostridia > UBA1381 > UBA1381 > UMGS1958. The sequence goes on along the minus strand of JAZQKZ010000027.1, from coordinate 36,108 downwards.
TTACTGCAAGCTTCTTGCCGACAGGCGTTCCCTGCAAGGGTTCCTCATTGAATATCGAATACATAATCACACTCGGGTGATTTCTGTCACGTTTAACCATGTCACGAACCTGCTTCAAACCATCCGGCGAGGTATTGAAATTTCTGTTTTCATCCATTACCAGCAAGCCGTATTTATCGCATGCATCAAGAATCTCCGGTGCAGGATTTCCGTGCGCACAGCGGTACGCATTTGAACCCATTTCCTTTAACAGCTTAATTCGGTATTCCTGGATTGCATCAGGTACTGCCACACCCACTCCGGCATGGTCCTGATGGTTACATGTTCCATAAAGCTGAACACGCCTGCCGTTTAAATGGAAGCCGTTATCCTTGTCAATAGAGATCGTGCGGTACCCAAACCTTGTTTCACGTTTTTCAACAAGCATTTCACCGTCGTAAAGCTCTGTTACCATTGTATAAAGTACAGGGCTGTCAATATCCCACAGCTCCACACCGTATGCAAGCACACTCTGCTCCACCTTTATTGTCTCGCCGTCTGCTATTTCCGCTTCCGTAACGGCCTGTCCCATTACATTCTCTTCATCATTTAATATATAATTTTTAATCTTGATTTTCTTTGCTTCGCCTGTGATATTTTCAATTTCCGTATCAGTTCTTGTGTCCCATGTTCCGGCAGATACAAGCTCAGGATGTACGAATACTCCGTAATGCTCGATGTGAAGCATTTCGCGCTTATATAAATCTACATGACGGTAAATTCCGGCACCCTCATACCACCACCCTTCAATTGCAGTCGCATCAACATACACAACAAGCGTATTCACCTTGTCTCCGTAAACTGCCATATCTGTGATATCTACGATAAATGAATTGTAGCCGCCGAAGTTTCTGCCTACTACCGAGCCGTTACACCATACGGTACAATGCGACGATACTCCGCCAAACTCTACCAGAAGCTGCTTGCCCTTGTCCGATTCATCAAGACGGAAACGCTTTGCATACCAGCCCTTGCCTCTTTCCTTGTAACCCGATGACGGTCCCCATTTTTCATCAAACGGATTTTCTACCGACCAGTCATGCGGCAAATCAACATTTTCCCATGTTCCGGTATTATAATCAGGACTCGCGGCACCGATAGCTCCGCCTGCCTTTGCGGCAAAGTAGCAGATTGTATGCGAGTTTCCCACCGGGGTCGGGATGTCTCCTTTATGGAACTTCCAGCCTCTGTCCAAGGATATTTTTGTCATACTATTATTCTCCCTTATATCATTTTTCTATATTTTACTATAAATAAATTTGCTTTTCAAGTATAATAGAAAAAATATTTTAAAAAAAACAAAAAAAAATGTTTAAACTCTTCCAAAATGTGTTATATATATATTAACAAAGGAGCTATAGCTTCCTTGAAAGATAACAAAGGAGTTGAAGTTTATGAAGTTCACGATTATTTGCAGAAAAATCGAGGCGGAGGCAAAGGTAAAGGATTACGTTGAGAAAAAGCTTGCAAAGCTTGATAAGTTCTTCAGAGAAGAGCCGACCGCAAGAGTTGTTTTAGGAACTATCAAAGACAATGACTACATTGAAGCACAGATATCTGCCGCAGGCATGATTTACCGTGCAGAGGTGTCTGACAAGGAAATCACAGCTGCTGTTGACCGTATTGTTGACGTTATTGAGCGTCAGATTCGCCGCAACAAGACAAAGCTCGAAAAGAGAATTAAAAAGGATGCTGCTCTTGACAATATGCTTATTTCAGGTGCTGAATATACCGGCGGCGAGGACGAGGGTGAATTTGAAATCGTGAAGAGAAAGCGATTCACCGTCAAGCCGATGTCGGCAGAGGAAGCTGTTCTTCAGATGAACCTCCTGGGACATGAGTTCTTTGTTTTCAAGAACATTGATACCAATGAAATGAATGTGGTTTACAAGAGAAAGGACGGCAAGTACGCACTGATTGAGTCGGTTGAATAAACGGTAAGCTCCCCTTGCGGGAGCTTCAGCTTATAGACAAACCTGTCTATAAGCTGTCAGACTGCGAGAAATCAGGGCAGATTTTGCGAAAAGGAACTCGTAGGCGTACATGGGTACGTTAGAGTTTCTTTTCGTAAAAAACGCATACCGGCGGGCGTTCCTCGATGGGACGCCTGCCGTTCCCAAAAGAAAATAAATTTTTGATTTTTATTTTTATCAAACCATTATGCGTGGTCTGACCAATTTATCGACGGTCTGAAGCTCCCCTTGCGGGAGCTTATTTTATGTCACCCGATAAATAATTGCAGTTGCTGTTGCTTTTTATTTCTGTTTGATATATAATTTAAATTAAGAAACTTTAAGGAAAGATATTTTATGAAAAGAACTCTGACATACTCAATTCCCGAAAAATATAATGATTGCCGTCTTGATACCGTACTGCGTACACATTTCCGGATTTCCGGCTCACTTTTAAAGGAGCTTAAACAGCTCCCTGATGGACTTATTATAAACGGCAGACGTGTAAGAAGTGTGGATATTGTTCATGCCGGCGACACAGTAGAAATAAATATATATGACAGTGCATCGGAAAATATTATTCCTGTCAACCTCCCCTTTACCGTTGTTTATGAGGATGAGGATATTATAATCGTCTCAAAGCCGCCGTCAATGCCGACACACCCCAGCATGGGCAACTTTGACAATACACTTGCAAATGCACTGATGTATTATTTTGAACAAAAGGGCGAGGACCATACCTTCCGTGCCGTAAACCGACTTGACAAGGACACCTCCGGACTTATGTGTATCGCAAAAAACAAGTACATTCACGCACGTCTGTGCAGCGATTTCAAAAACAAGACTGTTATGCGGAAATACCGTGCAATTGTCTGCGGTACTCCTGATGAGCATGGAACAATTGATGCACCAATAAAAAGAGAAACTGACAGCGTTATAAAACGAATTGTAGCAGAGGACGGCGACAGAGCAGTTACACATTACAGACTGTTGCAAAGCTTTGGTGACTATTCACTTATCGAATTAGAGCTTGAAACAGGACGCACGCATCAGATTCGGGTTCATATGGCACATATAGGTTGTCCTTTACTTGGCGACTGGCTTTACGGCGAGGAAAATCACAATATTTTTCCTAGACAGGCACTTCATTCGTGCTATCTGTCGCTTATTCATCCCATATCAGGAGAAAAGCTTGAACTTTTTGATAAAATACCACATGATATGCAGGATTTCATCAATAACTTTTATCAATTAGCTTGATTTTTTTATAAAGTGGTTGAATTTTTTTATAAAGTGTGGTATGATTATAACAGATTGATATTTTAACAACAAACTAAATTTTTGAGGAGAGTAAAAATGGCTTATAAAATTGTAAGAAAAGAAGTCCTGAATCCCCAGATATTTTTAATGGAGGTTGAGGCTCCGCTTATAGCAAAGAAAGCTGAGCCGGGACAGTTCATCATTTTGAGAATTGATGAATACGGTGAAAGAGTTCCCTTTACAATCAATGACTTCGACCGCGAAAAAGGAACTGTTACAATAATAGTTCAGGTTGTAGGAAAAACAACAAAAGACCTTGCTCAGATTAATGAGGGTGAATATCTGCTTGACTTCGTAGGTCCTTTAGGTGTTCCGACACCGCTTGAGGGCTTGAAGAAGGTTGCCGTAATCGGCGGCGGTCTCGGCACTGCAATTGCATATCCGCAGGCAAAGAAGCTTCACGAAATGGGTGCCGATGTTACTGTTATCACAGGCTTTCGCAGCAAGGATTTGATTATTCTTGAGGATGAGCTTAAAAAGGTATCAACAAAGCTTATCGTTGCAACCGATGACGGTTCAAACGGAAATCAGGGATTTGTAACCGACATGCTTCAGAAAGAAATTGATGCAGGCGAAAAGTTTGACGAGGTTATCGCAATAGGACCGCTTGTAATGATGAAATTTGTATGTAAGGTTACGGAAAAATACAACATTCCGACTACAGTTTCAATGAATCCCGTTATGATTGACGGCACAGGCATGTGCGGCGGGTGCAGAATTATCGTAGGCGGCGAGACTAAATTTGCCTGCGTTGACGGTCCGGACTTCGACGGTCACAAGGTTGACTGGGACAGTGCCATGAAGCGTGGCAGAATGTTTAAAGAATACGAAGAAAAATCGTGTGCCGAGGGACATTGTCGAATCGGCAGAACGAATTGCAACGATTGAGGAGGAAATTATTATGCCTAATATGAGACCGGACAAAAATCCGATGCCGGAGCAGTGTCCAAATATAAGAAATAAAAACTTCCTCGAGGTAACAACAGGCTACACAGAGGAAATGGCAATAGACGAGGCTCAGAGATGTCTCAACTGTAAGCACAAGCCATGTATGCAGGGATGCCCCGTAAGCGTTAAGATTCCGGAGTTTATCTCGCTTGTTGCCGAGGGAGATTTTGAGGGTGCGTATCAGAAAATCAAGGAAACAAATGCTCTTCCGGCTGTATGCGGACGTGTATGTCCCCAGGAAAAGCAGTGTGAATCCAAGTGCGTAAGAGGCATCAAGGGCGAGTCTGTTGCTATCGGCAGGCTTGAAAGATTTGTTGCCGACTATCACATGGCGAATGTAAAGGACGAAATCACTGTTCCCGAAAAGAACGGCAAAAAGGTTGCTGTTGTCGGCTCAGGTCCGTCAGGACTCACTGTTGCCGGTGACCTTGCAAAGAAAGGCTATGCTGTAACAGTTTATGAGGCATTCCATACAGCAGGCGGTGTACTTATGTACGGTATTCCGGAGTTCAGACTTCCCAAGGATATCGTTCAGAATGAGATTGCCAATTTAAAGGCAATGGGCGTTGACATACAGACAAATGTTGTTATCGGTAAGACACTTACAGTTGACGAATTATTTGAGGACTTAGGCTATGATGCAGTATATATCGGTTCAGGTGCAGGTCTCCCCAACTTTATGGGCATTGAGGGCGAAAGCTTAAACGGTGTATATAGCGCAAACGAATTCCTGACAAGAATCAACCTTATGAAGGGATATAAGTTCCCGGAATACGATACTCCGGTATATGTAGGTAAAAATGTTGCTGTCCTCGGCGGCGGTAACGTTGCTATGGATGCTGCAAGAAGTGCAAAGAGACTCGGTGCTGAAAATGTATATATCGTTTACAGACGTGGCAAGGAGGAGCTTCCCGCAAGAGCTGAGGAGGTATTCCACGCTGAAGAAGAAGGCATTGAGTTTAAGCTTCTCCAGAACCCGACAAAAATTCTCGGCAATGAGGACGGCTGGGTAAGCGGTATGGAGGTTATCAAGATGGAATTAGGCGAGCCGGACGACAGTGGCAGACGCAGACCCGTTGCAATCGAGGGCAGCGAAGAGGTTCTTGATATCGATACAGTTGTTGTGGCTATCGGTCAGACACCTAACCCGTTAATTCGTCAGACAACAAAGGGACTTGAAACAAACAGACGCGGCTGTATCATAGCAGACGAGGTCGGCAAGACTTCAAAGGAGCATGTTTATGCCGGCGGTGACGTTGTTACAGGGGCGGCTACGGTTATTTTAGCAATGGGTGCAGGTAAAGCTGCTGCTGAGGCTATTGATAAGGAATTAAATTAACATCTTTGTACGGGCGAACACAGTTCGCCCATACATTTTTATAAAGGTACATAAATATGAGAATTATAAATTCAAAAATCATCGAGGATACAGTCCGTGATATGTGTATTAAGGCAAACTGCTACCTTAATCCCGATATCCGTGAGGCTATTGAAAAAGGAATTGCCAATGACAAATCGGACGTGAGCCGCAATGTCTTGGAAAAGCTTATAGAAAATGCCGATATTGCCGCAAAAAAAGAAATACCTATCTGCCAGGATACAGGTATGGCTGTATTTTTTGTTGAAATCGGCAAGGAAATATTTATCGAGGGCGATACCTTAGGCGATGCAATTAACAAAGGTGTTGCGCGCGGCTATACCGACGGATATTTAAGAAAATCCGTTGTCGGCGATCCGCTTAACCGTGTGAATACCAAAGATAATACTCCGGCAGTTATTTATTATGATTTCGTTGACGGTGACAAACTAAAACTCACCTTTGCCCCCAAGGGTTTTGGAAGCGAAAACAAGGGAGCATTAAAGATGCTTAACCCCTCAGACGGACTTGACGGAGTGATTGACTTTGTGATTGAAACAGTAAGAAAAGCCGGACCCAACCCCTGTCCCCCGATGGTCGTAGGAGTAGGTATCGGCGGTACAATGGACAAGGCATGTGTTCTCGCAAAAAAAGCTCTCACGAGAGACATTACATCAAGCAATGAAAATCCGTTTTATGCGGAGCTTGAGGAGAAGCTGCTTGAGAAAATCAACAAGTTAGGCATCGGCGCCGCAGGACTTGGTGGCACAACCACTGCGTTTGGTGTGAATATTGAAACATATCCCACTCATATTGCCGGCTTACCTGTAGCAGTTAATATCAACTGTCATGCCACACGGCATGCAGTTGAAGTAATATAGCACGAACTTCAACATGAAATAGAATAAATGCATCAGGGAAAATACTCCCCGATGCATTTTTTATGAATAAATATTCATTTCCTACTTGAAATATTTACAATTTAATGATATAATAATATACAGAGTTTTTTTATATTATGAGGTTTTTTATGAAAAACATAGCTATTGTACCAAACACAATAAAGGATATAGGGCTTTTGCATACAAAGCGTGTAGTTGACCATCTTTTTGGACGTGCAAATCTGATTATGGAATCTGCATTTTCCGTTACCGGCATGAACGTACAGTATATGTCCCGTGAGGATATGTACAATGCTACCGATGCAATGATTATATTGGGCGGTGACGGTACAATACTTCAGGAGGCTACCGATTGCGCAATCCGTTCAATTCCGGTGCTTGGTATAAATCTCGGAAAAATCGGTTTTCTTACCGAAATAGAAGAAGAAAACCTTGAGGAGGCACTTGATAAGCTGCTCACCGAAGATTACCGCATTGAGGAGCGTATGCTGCTTAACTTTGAAATACACAAGGACGGTACATGTATTTATACGAATCACGCCTTAAACGACGTAGTTGTATCAAAATCCGCCGGTGCCAGGCTTATCGAAATGGAATTATATGCTGATACGGAACTGATGTACCGCTACATTGCAGACGGTCTGATTATCGCTACTCCTACCGGCTCAACAGGATATTCCATTTCCGCAGGCGGTCCTGTAGTTGACCCGAATATGGAGCTATACGTTGCAACGCCTATCTGTGCACATATGCTTTCGGTGCGAAGTGCGGTATTAAGTGCGGATAAGCCGATTGTTATAAGGCTTGATTCCACCTATCCCGACAACGAGGCAGTAATCAACGCTGACGGAAATGTACACGGTTACATAAGCGGAGCAGACGAGGTACATATTTTTAAATCACAGTACCGATTCAAGCTGATAAAAACCGAAGACAAATCATTCTATACTACATTAATAAGCAAGTTATAAAAGGAGATATAAATCATGAAATACAAGCGTCAGGGACAAATCATTAAAATCATCGGTGAAAAGCAGATTAAAACTCATGAGCAGCTTATCGAAGAGCTTACAAAAGCCGGATACGATGTAACTCAGGCTACAGTTTCGCGTGACATCAAGGAACTTGGACTCATCAAAGCACCTACAAGCAACGGTGGCTCATGCTATTCAATGCCGGTTGAAGCAGCTGATAACACTGATAAGCACTTAAATCTTTTCTCAGATACTGTTCGCGGAATTTCGTCTGCACTTCACACCGTTGTTATCCGTACCTATCCGGGTATGGCTCCGGCAGTGGCTGCTTCTGTTGATTCCGCACTTCGCTCAGATATTTTAGGCTCCATAGCAGGAGACGATACTGTTCTTATAATCACACAGAGCGAAGCCGCTGCAGTGGATATGGCAGCTAAACTCAGAAAAATATTCAAGGCTTGAGGTAAACAATGCTTATTGGTTTAAATATAAAAAACGTGGCGGTTATTGAACAGCTGGAGGTTGATTTCCGCTGCGGAGTAACTGCTTTTACGGGTGAAACCGGTGCCGGAAAATCAATCATCATTGATTCTATAAACATGATTTTAGGCAGTCGTTCAAGCCGTGAGCTTATTCGTTACGGTACGGACAAGGCTATGGTTCAGGCAATCTTCAATGATATATCTGCAATCCTCCCCTTGCTTGAAGAAAACGGAATTGATACCGACGAGGATGAGCTTATTATCACCAGAACAGTCAACAGCGACGGTAAAAGCACCGCACGCATAAACGGAACCGTTGTCACATTGTCAACGCTTCGTGACATTGCCGACAGGCTTATAAATATTCACGGTCAGCATGATAATCAAGCCCTGCTCACCCCTGACAAGCATATCAATTTTCTTGATGCATATGCCGGAGTCGGTGAGCTTATTGACGAATATTCACACTTAAACAGCTCACGAAAATCCGTTATGAAAAGACTTGCCGCCATGCAGCTTGACGAGAAAGAAAAAATGCAGAGAATGGATCTGCTTGAATATCAGATTAACGAGATTTTTGAGGCTCAGCTCAAGATCGGCGAGGATGAAGAGCTTATGAAGGAGCGTGACCTGCTCGCCAACGCAGAAAAAATTGCAGAGGCATCCGCCGCAGTATATGCAAATTTATATGACCTTAACGAGGCACAGTCTGCATACGACAGCATCAGCCTTGCAGTTGATGCATTAGGCTCTATAGCCGATGTCAACTCCTCTTTAAAAGAACTGTACGACCGACTGAACGAAACAAAATACACAGTTGAAGATGTTGCTCATGAAATCCGTGATTTTGGAGAGAGTACCGAATACAATCCGCACAGACTCAATGACATTGAAGAGCGTCTTGACATAATATCAAGACTGAAAAAGAAATACGGCTCAACTATTTCGGATATAATCAGCTATGGCGAAAAAGCTCAGGAGGAGCTTGATTCGATAGTTGATTCTGACGAAAGAATTGCCGCACTTAACGAGGAGCTTCGCAAAAATGAGGAGCTGCTTCTTGATGCAGCTAAAAAGCTTTCACAAGCACGAAAAACAGCGGCTGTACAGCTCAGTAATGGAATCGAGCAGGCTCTTCATGAGCTTGATATGGAAAAATCACATTTTTCTGTATGCGTAGAGGATATTGATACCTTTGAACACAACGGAATGAACCGTGTTGAATTCATGATAAGCACTAACCCCGGCGAACCCCTTAAGCCATTGGTAAAAATTGCTTCAGGCGGTGAGCTTTCAAGAGTCATGCTTGCAATGAAATCAATACTTGCTCAAAGTGACAGCGTAGGAACGCTCATATTCGACGAAATAGACACAGGTGTTTCCGGCTCTGCCGCCGTTAAAATCGCGAAAAAACTCCGTGCAATCGGTAAACTGAAGCAGGTTATCTGTATCACGCATCTTCCACAGATGACTGCCGCTGCAGACAATCATTATCTTATAAAAAAGGATACTGACGGAGAAATGGCAACGACCTCACTCATCGAGCTTGATACTGACGGCAGAATTGAAGAAATTGCACGCATTATTGACGGAAATACAGTTACCGAAACAGCCAGAATGCATGCAAGAGAATTAATCAGTGAATGGAATAAATAATTATGAAGCAAACCGGAACAGTTATAAGCACTGACGGAACAAGTGCAAAAATTGCAGTGGTCCGTGAGAGTGCCTGCGGAGGCAACTGTGCCTCCTGCGGAGGCTGTAAAGCAGATACCGTAGTTGAAGCCCTGAATTTAGCAGGTGCAAAAAAGGGCGACCGGGTAGTACTTGAAATGGATTCATCCAGAGTTCTCATTACTGCCTTTATTGTATATACACTACCCATCATTTTGCTTATAGCCGTCTATTTTGCAGCAATTGCACTCTTTCATTGCGAGACAGCAGGAATTGCCGCCGGCTCAGGGTGTATGGTGCTGGCATATGCGGTAATTATTGCCTTTAGCAAAAAAAATAAAAATAAATACACTTTAAAGGTTGAAAAAATCCTTTAATAGTGGTATAATAAAAATAGTATAGTTTTGAGGGTACCCCTCTGCCATGCTATTTTATCAGCAAAAGCGAGAATGATAATGAATAAACAAATCCATATTTTTGCCGGACATTTCGGCAGCGGCAAAACGGAAATAGCTCTTAACTTTGCACGCAAACAGCGTGAAGCAGGAAAAAGTGTTGCTATTATTGATATTGATATAGTCAATCCGTATTTCCGTACCAATGATGCAGCTGATATACTTAAAAAGCTGGGAATCAGACTCATATCAAACGGCTACGCTTCAACTAATCTTGATATGCCGATTGTACCTCCCGAGGTACTGAGTGTATTTGACAGCGAAGAAGAGGTTGTGATTTTCGATGTCGGCGGAGACAGCGACGGTGCATATGCTTTGGGGCAGTATTTCAACGCTTTTAAGGAAAACACATATCATATGCATTATGTTATTAACGCCAGACGTCCTTTGACATCGGATGCTGATGAGCTTCTTGATATGGCTTATGAGATAGAAGCAGCATCCCGGCTGAAATTTACTGATATTTATAACAATACAAATCTTGCAATGCAGACAACAGGAGAAACCTTGATATCAGGAATGGAGGTTGCACGCTCTTTGAGCGAAAAAATGAACATCCCCGTAGCGTATCACTGCGGAACTAAAGAAACCTTATCGGAGCTTCCCGAAGATATAGATACGTTTGAGATAGAAATAACGATTAAAATGCCTTTTTAGAAAGAGAGTGATTACATGAAAAGGGTTGAAGTCAACGAAGAACGCTGCAAGAGCTGTCGGCTCTGCTTAAACGCGTGTCCTAAGCATATAATTGCAATATCGGCAGACAAAATGAATACACAGGGCTTCCGACCGGCAGAGGTTGTTGAGCCTGAGAAGTGTATTGGCTGTGCATTCTGTGCTACGGTCTGCCCTGATTGTGCAATAACGATTTACGAGGAATAGATACAGAAAGGAGTTATACAGATGGGCGAAAAGGTACTCATGAAAGGTAACGAAGCTATCGGTGAGGCCGCACTCCGTTCAGGCTGCCGACATTTTTTCGGTTACCCCATTACTCCCCAGACGGAGCTTTCCGCATATATGGCAAAGAAAATGCCCAAAATCGGCGGTACTTTTTTACAGGCTGAATCAGAGGTTGCAGCCATTAATATGGTTTACGGTGCAGCAAGTGCCGGAGTAAGAGTTATGACCAGCTCTTCAAGCCCCGGTATAAGCTTGAAATCAGAGGGAATAAGCTACATAGCCGCAGGAGATTTACCTGCTGTTATTGTTAATATTATGAGAGGCGGTCCCGGTCTTGGCGGCATTCAGCCTGCACAGTCGGATTATTTCCAGGCGACACGAGGCGGCGGTCACGGCGATTATCACTTAATTGTCCTTGCCCCCAACGGCGTACAGGAAATTGCCAACCTTACTGCGGATGCATTTAATCTTAGCGAGGAATACAGGATTCCTGTTATGATTTTAGGAGACGGCACAATCGGTCAGATGATGGAGCCGGTTGATTTCGATGAAATCCCCGAACCGGTATTTGCAGAAAAAAGCTGGGCAACCACCGGAACCAACAACGAAAGAAAAGCAAATTGCGTAAAAACACTCTATCTCTCCCCCTCCGAGCTTGAGGACACCGTTATTGAGAGATATGAAAGATACAAGACAGTAAAAGAAAATCTTCAGCGGTATGAAGCCAAGTATATTGAGGATGCCGACATTATCGTTTCATCCTACGGCATCACATCACGAGTTGTTGAATCGGCAGTCAAGCAATTAAGACAAGAGGGCTTAAAGGTTGGTATTATCAGACCCATCACCCTCTGGCCATTCCCCGAAAAGGTATATAAATCTGTAAAACCCAAGGCATTTTTATCTGTAGAGATGAGTATGGGACAGATGGTTGAGGATATAAAGCTTGCCTGCAATTGCAGTGTACCTGTATATTTCGCAGGCAGAACCGGCGGCATCATTCCGACTCCTGAGGAGGTTATTTTAAAGATTAAGGAAATCGCACAGGAGGTAGGAATCAATGGCTAAGGTTATATATCAGAAGCCCGATGCTCTGGGCGACAAGAGATTTCACTACTGTGCAGGCTGTTCACACGGTGTTGTTCACAGACTCGTCTGCGAGGTTTTAGATGAGCTCGAAATCACGGGCAAGGTTATAGGCGTAGAGCCGGTCGGCTGTGCAGTTACTGCGGATGAATACTTTAACTTTGACGTAGTTCAGGCTGCTCACGGACGTGCTCCGGCAGTTGCGACAGGCGTTAAAAGAGCGTTGCCCGAAAACATTGTTTTCACTTACCAGGGCGACGGCGACCTTGCGGCAATCGGAACAGCTGAAACAGTTCACGCTGCAACACGAGGCGAAAACATAACTGTTATATTTATAAACAACACAATATACGGAATGACAGGCGGACAAATGGCTCCGACATCACTTCCCGGTCAGGTTACACAGACATCTCCCTACGGACGTGACCCGCATACACAGGGCTATCCGGTAAAGGTATGTGAAATGCTTTCAACGCTTGACGGTCCCTCATTTATAGCACGCTGTGCTGTAGATAGCGTTCCCCATATCAAGGAAACAAAGAAAGCCATAAAAAAAGCTTTTGAGTATCAGATGGCAGGCAAGGGACTCTCATTCGTGGAAATTCTAAGCGTCTGCCCGACTAACTGGGGCATGTCACCGACTGAGGCAATAAAGCGTTTGCAGGATGAAATGATCCCGTATTATCCTTTGGGTGTTTATAAAGACGAGGAGATATGATATGAAAAATTGTGAAATGATTCTTGCAGGCTTCGGCGGTCAGGGTATCCTGTTCACCGGAAAAATGCTTGCATATGCAGCAATGCTTAACAATAAGCAGCTTTCGTGGCTCCCGTCATACGGCCCTGAAATGCGTGGCGGTACTGCAAACTGTCATGTAATTATTGATGACGAACCGGTAGGTTCACCGATTATTGTCAGACCGAATGTACTGCTGGCAATGAATCAGCCGTCTCTTGACAAGTTTGAGAATGAGGTTCTTCCCGGCGGCATAATTTTTATTGACAGCTCGCTTGTTAACCGTAAGGTTATGCGTGATGATGTTAAGGTAATATATGTCAACGCCACCGAAATTGCTGATTCGCAAGGCAACAAGGCACTTGCAAACATGGTTATGCTTGGTGCAATAATCAAGGAAACACAGCTGTTTACAGTTGACGAAATAAAAACAACAATCGAAAAATCAATCCCACCGAAAAAGCAGGCACTTTTAGCGCCCAACATGGCGGCAGTCATGGCAGGTGTTGAGGCTGTTTCCTGACGGGATATATCCATAAAAAAAGGAGGAGTAGCAATGGCAGCAGCAAAGAAAAAGAAGCTTCTGACCTACAAGGGCAAGCCGTTATTAAGAAGCGGCAACAGAGTTTACTACGGTAATCTTGAAGATAAGTATATTCTTGTACTTGATATCACTCAAAGCGAAAACATAAACGGTCTTGACGTATCGAAAAAGGTACAGATTTCAGTCATGGACAATACATGTGAATTGGGCAAGGGTCAGGTATTCAGACGCGGCGAACGTTCGAATCTTTATGAAGCTCTTGATTTAGGTGACTGGTGGCTTACACAGGCTATACAGAATGGTTAATCAGCTGAAAGGGACTGCAAAAGTCCCTTTTTTTGGTGTAATGATAATATAATCCACAATTACGTCAAGTAAAGCCATTCCGCTTGCTTGACACCTCCAAAAAAATTATATATAATAATCCCGTAAAAGCAATATTGGAGGATTTACAATGGCTATTTTAGATATAAGAAATTTCGGTGCTGAAGAAAATACCGTTTCAACGGCAGCAATTCAGCAGGCTATTGATGCTTGCTGCAAAGGTGACACGGTTCTTGTCCCCTCCGGCTGCTATATAAGCGGTGCTGTCTTTTTAAAAAGCGATATGACGCTTCATCTCGAAAAAGACGCAAAGCTTCTGGGAAGTACCGACATCAGCGATTATCCCATATTTGAATACCGCTTTGAGGGCATGGAGCAGCTTTGCTATGCTTCGTTAATTAATACATATGACGGCAAGCATAAAAATATCGCAATAACAGGCGAGGGTACAATCGATGCATCAGGTGCAGCACTCCGTAAGGCACAGCTTGCAGAAAATGTCGGAAAACCGGGTCGAGCTGTTTGCATAAGAAATACTGACGGTGTCAGACTCAACGGAATCACTGTCAGACAGTCGCCTGCATGGTGTGTGCATATTCTCTACTGCTCAAATGTAGAAATAAGCAATATTGAAATACACTCCAAATACAATGAAAACGGCGAGCGTTATCAGGGAATTATAAACGGCGACGGTCTTGACATCGATTCATGCAAGCATGTTGTTGTCAAGGATTCGTTTATTGCCAGTCAGGATGATTGCATTGCAATCAAATCAGGTCGTGATGCTGAGGGCAGAAAAGTCGGCATTTCAACCGAAGATGTAAAGGTAGAAAACTGCCGTTTCCACAGCGGCTTCGGTGTGGTTGTTGGAAGTGAGATGTCCGGTGGCGTTAAGGACGTATATGTAAGAGACTGCCGCTTTAAGGATTCGTTCAGTATCGGAAGCATCAAGCCGCCGAGAGGCAGAGGTGCAAGAGTAGAAAATATTCATTACGAAAACTGCAAGCTTATAAATACAGATGAAACCATAAAGGACTGCGAATGGTTCCGAGGCGGAATTATGGTTGATACATTTTACAGTCATATAACCTTTGATGTCAACAAAGCAGAAGAAGTGAATGAGGGTACTCCTGTTGTTGACGGAATCTACTTCAGGGACTGCGAAGTTGAAACTGTCGGCGGAACCGCTATATATTTATGCGGACTTCCTGAAATGCCGCTTGGACTTATCCACCTTGAAAATATTCGTGCAAAGGGTATAAATGGAATGTATATTGCAAACACTTCAAAGCTTATTATGAAGAATGTTGAGGTCGAAACCTACTAAAAATCGGATAATATCGACAATACAAGAGAGAATTATAGTGTTCTCCCTTGATATTTTGCTATTTTTTGCTGTTTTATTGAAAATCCGCAATAAAACGCTTGCAAAAACTTTCAAAAAGATGTATAATAGATGTATAATTTTTATTTTTGGAGGAAATAACCCAATGAGAGAATACACACTTTTACAGCAGAACGATCCTGAAATCTATGCTGCAGTAATGGATGAAACAAACAGACAGAAGAACAAGATTGAACTTATCGCTTCAGAAAACTTTGTATCAGAAACTGTTATGGAAGCAAACGGTACAACTCTTACAAATAAGTACGCTGAGGGCTATCCGGGCAAGCGTTACTATGGCGGCTGTGAGCATGTTGATACAGTAGAGACAATCGCAATCGAGCGTGCAAAGAAGCTTTTCGGTGCAGAGTACGCAAACGTACAGCCGCACTCAGGTGCTCAGGCTAACATGGCAACATTCTTCGCACTTCTCACTCCCGGAGATACAGTTCTTTCAATGAACCTCGCACACGGCGGCCATTTAAGTCACGGTTCACCGGTTAATATGTCAGGTAAGTACTGGAATATCGTTCCCTACGGTGTTACAGAGACAGAAAATACAATTGATTATGAGGATTTAAGAAGAGTCGCTTTAGAGTGCAAGCC
The DNA here is from genome assembly GCA_045542415.1 of Clostridia bacterium. GTDB lineage: Bacteria > Bacillota > Clostridia > UBA1381 > UBA1381 > UMGS1958. The sequence continues at coordinate 20,422 of JAZQKZ010000027.1, read as the reverse complement.
GAAGCTTATCTTAGCAGGTGCTTCAGCATATCCGAGAATTATAGATTTTGAAAAGTTCAGTGCAATCGCAAAAGAGGTTGGCGCTTACTTAATGGTTGATATGGCTCACATTGCAGGTCTTGTAGCAGCAGGAGTTCATCCGTCACCGATGCCGTATGCCGATGTTGTTACTACAACAACTCACAAGACATTAAGAGGTCCCAGAGGCGGTCTTATCTTAACAAATGATGAGGAAATCGCAAAGAAAATTAACAAGGCTATCTTCCCGGGAATCCAGGGTGGTCCGTTAATGCATACAATTACAGCAAAGGCTGTTTGCTTCGGTGAAGCATTAAAGCCGGAGTTCAAGCAGTACGCAGAGCAGATTGTAAAGAACGCTCAGGCACTTTCAAAGCAGCTCCTCGAAGAAGGCTTTAAGCTTGTATCAGGCGGTACAGACAACCACCTTATGCTCGTTGACCTTACAGGTATGAAAGTTGAGACAGGTAAGGAAGCTGAAAAGCTTCTTGACGAGGTTGGAATCACTGTAAACAAGAATGCTATTCCGTTCGATACACAGAAGCCGTTCGTAACAAGCGGTATCAGAGTAGGTACAGCAGCCGTTACATCAAGAGGCTTCAAGGAAGAGGATTTAGTTGAGGTTGGTAAGCTTATCGGCATGACCTTAAAGGATTTCGATGCAAACAAGGATGAGGTTACAAAGAGAGTAGCTGCTCTCTGCGAGAAGTATCCGTTATATTAATTTAAACAGTTAAAAACAGCATAGTCTCCACGTCTCGGATACTGCTAACGCGGCCCGAATCGGAGGCTATGCTGTTTATTATTTGATATTATAAAGGATGTGTTATTGACACCTCCTTTTAATGATGTAAATTATGGTTTATGTTTAATTATATCATCCTGAATTTTAACCGCCAGCATATATTAACACCAAAACAAAATTGGCATATATACATTTATTTGTATTGGAACTATACAAATAAACCGTATCATGCTATAATAATAACAGAATTTATACTATTATTGTAAAAGTTCGTTTCATAAAATATCTCTCTGAATGATGCAGAAATGTCAAACGGCGCTTCTGCATCATTTTTATTGCTTTTATGTAAGATTTATGATATAATCTATATAGAGAGGTGTTTTTATGAAAATAGACAAAAAATCAGATATACCCTTGTATATGCAGATCTATAATAATATTGTTGATGAGATTGTAAACGGTTATCTAATGCCCGAAGAGCGTCTTATTCCAAGACGAACTCTTGCAAGTGAGCTTGGCGTCGCACAACGTACTGTTGAAAGTGCATACCAAAAGCTTATTGCTGACGGATATATAACTGCTCTTCAGGGCAGCGGATATTATGTCAGTACAGACAAGGTCTGGGACGATGAGCATAAGGTGCTTAAAAGCCGTGTATATAATTTCAGTACAAATGGAGTGGAGATTTCAAAGCTTCCTTTTGCAGAATGGTCCAAGCTACTTCGTGCCACCGCAAAGGAAAACTCATCCCTATTTCAACACGGTGAAAAAGCCGGTGAATGGTGCCTGAGGAAGAGCATACGCAGAATGCTCTTCCGGACTCAGGGAATAAAATGCCGTACTGATCAAATCATCATAGGAACCGGTGCTGAGGATTTACTCCGCGAGCTTATATTGCTTCTTGCACGAAAAAACGGTTTAATTATGAATAATTATTTCAATTACCGTGTGCATGGAGTTACAAAAGAGCTCGAAATTCACACCGAATATCTTACCAACGGCCCTGATGGACCCGATATTGAAGAGCTTTTTCGCCAAAAAAAAGGTGTACTCTACACTAAGCCTACTCACGATCTCCCCTCTGCCGTAACTCTTTCGGTGGATAAAAGACTCAAGCTTATCAACTGGCTCGGCGAGAACCGATATATAATAGAAGATTCGGATGAAAATAATTATCAATACAATGAGCGTGCAAAAACATTATGGGAGCTTTCCGGAGGAGAAAACGTTATATATCTGGGCAGCTTCTCTAAGACAATTGCCCCGTCAATGAAAATCGGTTACATTGTAGCTCCTGATGATATTGTTAAACTATGGTTTGAAAAAAAGCGCTTTTACTCAAATCATGTTTCACGCGTCGAACAGGTGACGCTGTCCAAATTCATAGATTTAGGTTATTACGAAAAACATCTTAATTATATGCGTGACATATATCACGCAAAAACAGAAGCATTAAAAACCGCTGTCAACAATTCCATTCTACGGGATCATTGTACTATAACCGGAGATGATGCAGGAATGTTCTGTATCATGCATTGTGATATTCCGCTTGAACAGAAAAAAGCAAATGAAATCCTTGCGAATCACGGAGTTAAACTAAGCCCACTGGACAGCAGCATCCACGATAACACAAGGAAATCATTTTTGACTAACACATATGTTGTAGGATACGGTGACATGACCATCACTCAGATTCGCGAGGGCGTGGAGCATTGGGAAAAGGCATGGGAAAAATATTTTTAAATGGCATATCGTCAAAGCACAACATTGGCACTGTACAATATTATGCTTTTGTGATATAATAAAGTGAATGTTTTTTAGCAACTCATCAGGCGGACGGTGGGTGCAAAAAATAAGTCAGACTTTTAAAACATTTAAAGGAGGATAAAACCAAATGTTAAAGAAAAGAATTACTTCTTTAGTGCTTGCACTTGCAATGGTTATGACCATGCTTTCCGGTATAACCGTAACCAGTGCGGCAGAAAAAGTCAACATCGCAGTTGACTTTACAAATCAGCAGGGCAATAACAGTATTCTCACAGCCGATGAAACATCAGCAATGTGGAATCTGATTGCTGATTTCGGTCTCACAGCAGACCTTAAGAGAGTTGAAGCAGGAGCAGACGATGCAGTTCTTAACTTCAGCGGTTATAAATTCCACAGTAATCAGTATGCAGTAGTACCGGGTACAATGACAGTTGCAGTACCGGGACCGGCAAAGATTACCATTGGTGATTGCCATTTCGGTGGCCCTGTTACAATTAAGGACTCAAACGGCAACGTAGTTGCTGAGGGTAACACAGGAAACGGTCGTACATATTCAACTGACCATCCTGAATATGTAACAGTTCTTTACTATGCAGGCACAGAACCTACAACACTTTCTGTTTCAGGCGGTAACTATGTAGGATATTATGCAGTAGAGTCAATTGACGCATCTGAAGTTCCTACATATTATAATGTTAATATTACTGAGCCGGTAAACGGTACAGTAGCTATCGACAAGAACAAGGAGCTTAAGGGACAGAAGATTACAATTACAGCTACTCCGGATGAGGGCTATGTACTTGACGAAATATCTGTAACGGATGCAAACGGCGCAAGCGTTGCAGTAAGTGCATATACATTCAATATGCCTGAGTCAGATGTTACACTTACAGTAACATTCAAGGAAAAGCCGGAACAGCCGAGTGTAATTGACTATCAGTTCGATTTAACACCCGGCGGTGCAATCGGCACAACAACTCAGGATTGGACTCTTGCAGACGGATATGTTACTATCAAGAACATGAAGTGTGACAATGGTGCGGGTATGCAGGGCTCAGGTCCGGTTATCGCACAGGTTCCGGGTCCGGTTGAGCTTGGCTTTACTATAAGCTGCTTCAGTGACTTTAAGGCAGTGCTTACAGATGCAAATGGTAATGTTGTTGATACCGAAGACGACATCGTAGGTGAAAGACAGGCTATGAAGGACGGCTCAATGGGTACATATGCAGATAAGGCACTTATCACTATGACATATGAGGGTACAGAGGCTACAACTCTTACACTTTCATTTGAGTCATCAACAAACGGTGCACAGTCAAATGCACGTTTCTGGATTTCATCACTCTACATCAAGACACTTGTAGATGAGCCGGAAATCGAATACAAAAAGACACTTACAGTTGGTAAGGGCGAGGGCAAGGATTATGCAACCATCTCAGAAGCTGTAGCAGCTGCTGTTGCGCAGAATCCGCAGAGTGTAGAGGATATGGTTACAATTAACGTTGACCCGGGCGATTACGAAGAGCAGGTTGTTTTCCCGAGCGGTTCAAAGTTCATCACACTCCAGCAAGCTCCGGATACAGAGGGCAGAGTAGATTTACACTGGTACTACTGTACAAACTATTCAGCAGCTAACGTAAACTTAAAGGGCGAGTATGACCCGACTATCGACTGGTCCAAGGACGAAACATGGAACGGTTATAACGATGGCGACGAGCAGTTCACAAAGTACAACGTAGGTCAGTCAATGAGCGGAGTATCTTCAATTTCATACTATGACTTAAACGGTGAGGTACATAAGAATGTATCAACAAACGGCGTAACACATCTCGGTAACACGGGTGGTATGGATAAGATGGCTACGCTCATCACAAAGAGCGGTTCATCAGATATTACAATCAAAGACATCAATATCGTAAACAGCTTACCGGTTATGGTAACTCAGGGTGAAAAGGACGGACATATCACTCCTAACGAGGGAAGTAATCTTCCTAACCGTAGTGCACTTACAATATGTGATGAATACACAGAGGAAGTTAAGCCGACTGCAGATATCTTTGACAGCAAGGGCGTAGTAGATAAGGCTAAGTATGAAGCATACAGAGCGGCAGGCGGAACCTTCACAGCAGGTGAAAGCTTATGGCTTGCAAGAAGTAGTGCATTCAACGAGAGAGGTCACGCTGTTTCATCAAACGGTGACAGAATTATATTTGAAAACATCAGATTAAAGGGTAGCCAGGACTCACTTTATGTAGCAAACGGCAGAAACTATTTCAAGAACTGTGACCTCATTGGCGGTACAGATTATATCTACGGTAGCGGTATCTGTGTATTTGATTACTGTAAGCTTGGTCTTGAGGGCTTCTCAGATAAGGTTTACGGCTCACCGATTGCGGTTCCGTCAACACCTACAACAACAGATTACGGTTACTTATTCTGGAACTGTACAGCATATAATGTACGCGAAAATGCCGGCGAATCAAACTTCGGTGGTTCATGGAACAGTAACGGACAGTCAACATATTACAAGACAGTACTTGATGACACAGCATCAATCGGTGCTTCAAAGTTCGTGCTTGCTGCTAAGGGATGGGGACGTTTCAATGCAGAGCAGGGCTTACACAGATTATATGAATACGGCACAACAAACATGAGCGGTACTCCGATTGACTTCTCACAGCGTGTAGTAAACAAGCCTGTTTCAGAGGGCGGCTTTGGTATGGGTACAGTAATCGATGAGTGGCAGGTGCTCGAATTCAACCCGAGAAATTACTTCGCAGCTGCAAACGGCAACCGCAAGGACGATTGGGATCCGATGAATTTTGCTCCGTACCTTGTTAAGGTTGATGCAGCCATAGACAGTGCATCAGTTACAGTTCCGGAGGGTAATGCAACAGTTGTTGATTTACCGACAGCACCGGAAGGCGTTGAGTATAAGTGGGAATCAGCTTCAAGCAACGCTGTTGTAACAGAGGATGGCAAGCTTGAGGTAATCAGACCGGCAGCAGGTATGCCTGCAATTGATACAACTGTAGTTCTCTATGCAAGAGATACTTCAAATGGTTACGGTGACAAGAAGGAAGTAGCGGTTACAATCAATCCTACAACAGATACAGAAAACGTATTTGATATTTCTGTAAATGTGATTCAGTCAGTAGAGGGCGTAAACGAATACAAGCTTACACTTTCAAAGAACGGAGCTCTCATCAAGGAGCAGACAGTTTCAACTACTGCAGATCAGAAGGAAACAACAGCAGTTATCGAAAACATACCGGTTGGTGAGTACGATATCGATATTCTTTCAGTAGGCGACGGCTTCTCAATCGTAAGCCCGGTAGGTGACAGCCTCACAATAAAGGGTGACAAGGGCGAGACAGTTCCGTTTGAAATCAGAGCTCAGAAGAGTGCTGACGCAACAGTTACACTTGATATATCAACCTCAGCTGCAGACGGTAACAAGACATATGATATTATTGCTCTTGCTAAGGCTGCAGGTGCAGAGGGAATCGAAACATCAGACAGCATCAAGGTTTCACTTGACGTAAAGGTTGGTGCAAAGCCGAGCGCAGTAGGATATATTGATTTCTCAGCAGGCACACCGACTAACAAGAATGCAGCTTCACCTGACAGATATATGGCAGTGAAGATTAACAACGGTTGGGAGCAGCTTGATACAATTGACTGTGTAAGCGGCTTTGCCGGTACATCAAACACAGATAATCAGGCACTTAACGTAACAGGTAAGTTCCAGGGTCAGTACAGCGATCCGGTAGCACATACAGTATCATGCCTGGTTGACTACAAGAACGGTACAGTATCTGTAGATGGTTCAGACAGCGGTGCATATAAGAATGCGAACACACCGTTTACATTTGCCGGTTATCCGGATTCAGGCGCAAAGGGTAAGCTTATTATGGGCATATTCCCCGGCTCAACAACAGATAATTACACAATCTCAAATGTCGTAGTTACATATAAGAAGTTAGTTGGTGAGAACATTGCACCGACTCCGACACCGACACCGGAGCCGACAGCAACACCGACACCGACTCCGACACCGACTCCGACTCCGACACCGACTCCGGAGCCGACAGAGGAGCCGTCAACAGACCCGGCAATCGTAAGCGCAACAGTTGCAGACGGTAACACAACAGTTACACTTGCAAACATTACAGAGGGCGTTGTAATTGCGGCTACATATGACGAAAACGGCAGATTAACAGCTATGAAGTCAGCTCCGGTGGCTGAAACAGTTGTAATTGAAGGCATCGAAGCAGATAAGGTTATGGTTTGGGATTCACTCAGCGGCATGAAGCCGCTGTGTGCCCCCAAGGCAGCAACAGCTCCGGTAGCAACAGAGGCTCCGACAACAGAGCCGACGAATGCTCCTGAGGAAACAACAGCTCCGATTACAGAGGCAGTAACAGTGGATTTTGCAACATTATCAGAGGTTCCGGTATATTCAGCAGAGGCTGGTCAGGGCTTCGTTGAGAAGTCAGGTGCAATTATGCCGGAGGGATACGAAAGACAGGTTGCACCGGTAAGTTCAATCACACTTTCAAACGGTGCAGCAACAGTAACAGAGTCAGACGGTTCATATCTTCACAAGAAATCAAACAGTAATGACGGTGATGACTATAATAACGGCGGTTTAATTTACCGCATTGACACCGGTGCTGCGGGTGCATATCGCTTAGAGGTAGAGGTAACAGGTTCAAGTGCTGATACCTATATTGCACCGACAGGCATGCAGGCAAGCAGACTTACAAGCACATCAAACTGGGATAACGCAGGTAATGTGCCGCGTACAGTAAGTGCATCATGGTCAGGAAGCACATGGACTTATGATTTTGCAACAGGCGAAAAGTTCGTTGAAATCGAAATCGAGCCGACAAGCCTTGCTACAGCAACCGCTGTGCAGACTGTTGGCGTAAAGAAGATTACAGTAACTCCGCTTGCAGTAAACGAGGCAGGAGAAATCCCGACAATCCATATCATAGGTGACTCGACACAGAAGACATACACATTTAACGAAACTATCAGTGCATGGGGACAGACCATAAGAGATTACTTTGATGCTGAAAAGGTTAATGTAGTAAACTATTCAATGGGCGGTCGTGCAATGAAGAGCAACTATAACGAGGGTCGTTTTGATGAAATTCTTATTTCAGGTAAGGAAGGCGACTTCGTATTCATTCACTCAGCTCATAACGATGAAACAATCAGTAATAACAGATTCTCAAGAGGTGCAGGCTCTGTAAAGGATGATCTTGCAGTAAATAATGAGAACTATAACAGATGGCTTGATATGTACGTTGAAGCAATAAAGGCAAGAGGCATGACACCGGTATTGGTATCAGCAATGCCCAGAACAGGCAACGGCGTATATTCGGAAAGCGAAAATAAGCCTAATGGCTTTAACCCGGATTCACCGGCAATGCTCCGTGCCAAGGCAGCTTCAGATGATAAGGTTGCATTTGCAGAGCTTTACGAGGGTGCAAAGGCTTATTTCGATAAGCTTGACCCGAAAGAAGTAATGTACATCTACAACAACACAGAGGCAGGTGAAACACCGGCTAACAATGCAGCAAACGGTGCAGGCAGCGACGGTACTCACTACCGTGAGGGTGCTGCAAGACAGTTCTCAAGAATTATCTTACAGAGCTTATATGATCAGTCAGTAGCTGATGTTGACACTTATACAGATAAGGCAATCACACAGGAGCTTGTTTCATACATGAGAGATGATGTTGTTAATGCAGCCGCAACAGGCGACTGGTCAGCAGTATTCCCTGAAATGACTTCAGACGTAAGTGCAGTTGATGTTGTTCCGGGTGCTGTTAAGCAGGAGGAAAGCAACTTCTATTACAGAAACAACATCGAAAAGGCTCTCCAGCTTGGTCTTTTACACAAGAACAGCGATAACCTTTTCAAGCCGAATGATGTGATCACAGTAGGCGAATATGCAAGAGGTATTGAGAAGGCATTCGGTCTTGAGGAAAACTCACTTACAAGCTATACAAAGACATATGCTGAATTAACAGAAACAGCAGCTGTAAGCGAAGTTGCAGAGCTTGCAGATGGTGAATACACAGTATTAGTTTCTCAGACAGATGGCGGTACTGTAACAGTATATAACGAAAGTGCTTACAAGACAGCAACAACAGACATCACAGCAGGTATAACAGCAGGTGCAGTACTTGACGATAACGATTACTACACATTAACAGCTCCGACAGAGATTGTTGAAAAGACTGACAAGAACGGAGTATTTGCAACAAATGCGGAGATTACAACAAATGCAATCGAAATCCGTAACAACGGAACAAAGCAGCCGACATACCTCGCTAAGGAAAGCGGTATCTTAACATTATACCTCATGTTCGTTGACCACAAGAAGATTGAGCTTATCGACGCAGCGTCAGGTTCAGTTTTACAGACAAAGTACATCAACAACACAGAGCTTCCGGGCGAAACAAAGTCAAACCAGTACAACGCAGTTTCATTCAATGTAGAGGCAGGTAACACATACCAGTTCTATACAAGAGGCGGTACAGGAAGATTATTCGGTATTTCATATGCATCAACAAACTATCCGCAGAGCACAACTTCACTTGTTGTGAACGAGGGCGATGTGGTAAGAGTTGAGGCAATCGCCGATACATACTACCTCAACAAGGCAATCATTGTTGACGGTGCAGATGTTACAACAGCTAAGGAATATACATTCACAGTAACAGGCAACACAGAGGTAAGTGCAGCATTCACGGCTGAACCGGGTCTCGTTGAAAAGACAGTTATTCCTTCAGATGCAGCATTAACACGCGAGGCAATGGGCGCAATCCTTTATGATGCATATATGTTAAGAATGGGCAAGGCAGAGGACGGATCATGGAATAAGTTTGAATACATGAACCAGAACGGCAGCGTTCCGTCACCGGACGATCCGAACTATGACCCGAATATCAAGTATGAGGGTTCACCCTACATCCCGTTAACAGGTTGGGCAGCTTTAACAGATACTAACCAGCTTGACGGTTCACTTTATCAGAAAGTTAAGGAGGCTTATAACTTAGGTCTCATCCGTTCAGAGCAGGGTATCGCAAGAGGTGCTATCGCTTGTGGCGATGAGCTTGAGCCGAAGACTCAGGTAACAAGAGCTAAGGCTGCGAAGTCATTAGTATTCGCATTCATTCTCACACAGCCAACAAACGGCGAGAGCCAGACATTACCTGACGGTATCAATCACGGTGCGGAGGTTGCAGAGATTGCAGTTCCGAATCCGGATGCTCCGTCAACTCCTATCCAGTAATTTCAATGGATATAGAAAAGCAGGTGCGTGAACACACGCACCTGCTCTTTTATTCCATACCTCTTACTATTTTCATCATTTCATCCGTGCCTACGTCGCCGGTTATACTATACACGAAATCATCTGCACTCCACATTACATCCGTCATAAATGTTCCTGCTTCATCTCTGATATATTCCGTAACTGACACCTCATATCCGTTTACGGTCTCAGTAAACACTTTTGCAGCTGATGTGCTGAGACTTCTCCCCGATGAGCTGTCTCCACTCACATATTCAACGCTTAATCTTACAACCCTTTTACCGTCACCGTATTTAAAAAGCACCTTGTTTTCACTGACTATATTCGATTCACTGTATGTCATACCATCCGGAAGGTACGCTGGCTTCAACGGCTTTTTACCCGTCCCCTCTTCAATTCTATTATATGCATACAGCTCCTCACCGCTGTATTTTCTTTTTATGTTCGCGCCTATCATAAATTCTACAGAGTCACCCGTAACTGAACCCATTATTTCAATTACATATTTCCTTACCGCAGTAACACTCATTGCACCGCATACAAGTGCCGCCACAATTGCCGCTATAAGCACAATTCGTTTTATGTTATAGCTCCTCTTCCCTGCTGTTTTCCTCTTCATGCACAACTGCTTAATTCTTTTTGGCATATCCTCCGGAGGCAGAGTGTATCCGTTTTCAAGCATTTCTTTATCACTCAATACCGTAGTATCGTCATATCTGTTAAAATCCTCCCTGAGACTATGTGCTATAGCCTCATCAAAGATTTTCTTTATATTTTCATTGTCGCTCTTCATATTATACACCCCCGTCCGTATAATATTTCTTTATCCAACCACCCATTGCCGAATAAAGTATGCTTCTCGCCCTGCTCAGCCGCGAATAAACGGTATCGGGAGAGACATCAAGCATCCGTGCGATTTCTTTCGGCGTAAATTCAAAGAAATAATGCAGCACAATTACATCATAATGTATAGGCTTTAATTCGTTCACTGCCTTTATGATTTCATCACGAAGCTCATTCTTCAGCACCGCTTCAAGGGGCTTATTTTCCGCAATCGCCACACAGCTTTCAAATATATCTTCATCCTCTATAGATATATCCATATACCGCCTGAAATTCGACTCCTTACGATTCATATCTATAAGTGTATTCTTAGTCACAACCACAAGCCATCTTTTTATTGCATTTTCACTCTGAAAACGACCGAGACTTAAATACAGTTTGACAAATACCTCTTGCATAATGTCCTCTTGCAATCCTGTATCCGTCACGCCTGATCTGCATATCAATGCCCAGACCAGATTTTTATATTTATGGTACAGCTCATCAAAATCAAATTTTTTATCATCCGAGACTGCCGATAAAAATATTATCAATTATATCACTCCTATGCTTTTGTGCTGTTATACATAAAAGACCTCTAAATCATCAAGTCTTACACAAGCCAGTCTGCCGCCGAAAACCTTTCCGCAGTCAATGGCAATATGGTTATTCTTCATTATAACCTCGCCCTTATTCCCCTCGTGGCTGATTGTAGGCATATGACCCGTCACAAGATATTTATCCTCAAAATACACCTTGTCATAGTCAGGAGCCTCAAAAATCAGTTCATGTGCCCCATAGTCATCGAGCGGACGGTTCTTGTCAAAATTCATCAGACCGCCATGAACCAGAACGAACTCCCTGCCGTTTACCTCTACCGTTTCATACAAGGCAAATTCTTTAAGATACCCAAGTACACCTTCTCTGTTGTCCTTGTCAAGCTTAGCAAACTGCTTGCGTGTAACTCCGCCGCCATTTTCATCCCACAATTCCAGCTCTTTCATCAACGTCAGAGTTATAACACTTTCTATATTATCCGCTGTTATTTCCTGATTGAGCTGAGTAAGCACCTTTGCCGCCATAAATTCATGATTACCAAGTATCGGATATACATTATAGCGATCCATCATATCAAGCAAAAGCTTTATCGGCTCCGGACCTCTGTCTATACAATCGCCAAGCACATACAGCTCATCATCTTCCGAAAACTTAATCTTCTTCAGCATTTCCTTATATGCCTCATATTCGCCGTGAATATCACCCATTACATAAATCATAATCTACTCCTCCTAAAATTTAACCTCCGGTACTTCTTACCGGAGGTATTATCAATCCAGATTTTCTACTGTTTTATGGAACATATCTGCTGCCATTTCTGCGATAATTATTGCTCCGTTTATATTAAGATGTATGTCATCTCTTGTATAGCAATCATAGAACTCTGAGCCCTCATATCTCGGATCTGACATGAATCTTGCATCATGTGCGTCAACATTCATAAACATTGCCGTTGCCGCTGCCGAGCCGTTGGCATTTATATATCCGCTGGTTGCCGCATAGAAATCCATCAGCGGCAGCTCTTCTATCCGTGCGAGCTCACGCATTGCCTTAACATATTCTTCAAGCCATGCATCACTTGCACGGTTCCTGCTTATCGAGGTTGCAAGTATCGGTATCGCCCCTGCACGGCGTGCTATACGCACATATTCCATAAGCGAGTCACGATATTCATCCGCTGATGCCGTGTAACGCTCAGGATCATCCGATTTTGCATCATTATGACCGAACTGAATTATCAGATAATCACCAAGAGAAATATGTCCCTTGAGATATTTGAAGCTATCCTCCTTTTTAAAGGATTTGGAGCTTCTTCCGCTTAATGCAAGATTTATTATCTGACACTCCGGCAGAAATCTGTCTGCCACCTGTCCCCAGCCTGTACGGGGAAATCTGTTACCCTCACCACAGTGCGGATATACGCATGCAGTCGAATCACCTGCTATGAATATTCTTTTTTTCTTCAACACCGTGATCCTCCTTTATATATTTACGCACCTGCATACATGCATTAAATTCCGTTATCATTCCGCAAATTCCGAATAAAAGACATATCCACAAAATCACCATAAGTGAGCCGAAAATTCTTATTATCGCTTCCGATGGTGATGTGAATGTAATTCCGGGGAATATGAACACAAAGAATGCACATAAACCGAACACCATGAGAGCGTACGGGAATGACGGAATTACGAATAATGCCGAATTACGGAACAGCTGATGGAATGGCATTTTATAGCTTATCATCAGATGATATATAAAGAAATGCAATGTTGTATAGAAAAACAACAGCATATACAGTATATATTTCATATATGACATCGGTGCCGGCATGCCGCCGTAGAAGCCTGACGCATACGCCGCAAACGCAAAAATAACTATATCAATCACCCATAATGCAAGTGACTGCTTTATATTATCCTTAACAACCTTAAAATAGTCACTTACCATGAACACCGGCTGCTCGTTTATAAACGCACGGAGAATGTATATAAATCCGGCAGTCATGGGACCTGCACCAAAAAATACGGTATATGCAAAAGCCGTAATCAGTCTGATGCCGATATCGATAAACATGATTGCTTTTGAAAATTCCACATTATTTACATCAGGAGCCTGCATTCCGAACACCTTTGCCACTGTCGGAGCAGCATTCTCAATTATACCGTTCGATATCACACCTGCTATCAGCATTATAATTAAAAAATGCGGAATTATTGTAACAAAGTACAACAGATTAAGCTTTATAATATCCCAGAACTTTCTGAAAAAGATATCATAAAACAGATTGAGACCTTTTTTCTTTGGTGCATTCTTGTCAATGCCCGGTCCGGGCTTTGAATAATTGGAATTGAATATACCCATAGCTTAATACCCCAAAACCTCCGGAACCATAATCACCGTAATTCGCTTCGGGAAATGGAAGCAACCGTCAACAATTCCGATGAAATTACACATTCTCGGCTGACCTGCACAATTTGAACATGTACAGCAATCCTCTGTAGCACACGGGGTCTTATGTCTTATTCTTTTTGAATTGAGCGGAGCAATACTCTTTGCCCTTTTAAGTCCGTCCTCCATAGTGTCGCATATCTTATTCACACCCATAATTATAATCGCTTTCTTGGGTCCGAAAGCAATCTGACTGGCACGGTTACCTACGCAGTCAATATTTATCAGCTGACCCTCTTTGGTTACAGCATTTGATGATGATACGATAAAATCCGCTTTGTAGCTTTCTCTATATACGTCATGCATCTTTGCTACGCTGCCCGCATTGAAACGGTCATAGAAGTTATACTTACCCGACATGATATCGTCAATGATACCTGTCTCCTTTAAAGTCACACTTCCGCCCACACATACGCTGGCTCCCTCTGGAATCATCTCCATGCAAATTCTTCTTGCCTCCTCCTTTGAGTCGGCATAAATGGCATCAAAGTCATACCTGTTTAAAATTTCCACCATTTCCTTTGCCTGGAGCTGATACGCCCACTTTCTTACTTCATCCATTGTTTTTCTCCTTGTGCAAAAAATATTTATGAAGCCTATATCCCTAAAAATTATTTACTCATCGTCGCTTTCTTCTTCAACAGGCTTATGCGGTGCATAAACGCTCGTATCAAGCGGATCTGTCGAAATCAGCTCACCGTTTGAATATACAAGACGCTTTGATACCACTACTGTATTCTCACCGCTCATTGCCTTTGAATGAGTAAGCTTAACCTCTCTTGCCGGTACCCAGTCTGTACCTACGATTGAAACTGTCAGTCTCGATCCGTTCGTAACCGCAACAATCTTTACCGGATAATCCGATGTATTTTTAAACTTGAAATCAATACTTCCGTATGCAACCGTCGCATCCTGTCCAAGCGGTGCATAACCGACAGTCATCATATGTTCTGTTCGTGATGTGATGCCCATATCGGCATACAGCGTTGCATTATACAGCGTAGTGCTTACCTGACATGTTCCGCCGCCTATACCCTCTACCGACTCACCTGCTACATATTCAGGTGCTGTATAGAATCCGTTTGCAAGAGAACGCGGACCTACTGTATTATTAAACGAAAACTCCTGTCCTGATGCAAGGATTGTACCATTGATAAGCGATGCCGCTCTTGCCACGTTCTTGCCTCTGTTACCGCCCGGAACAAAGCTCGTCGAATATGAACCCAGCGTTTTTGTAAACAGCTTCGACTGAAGCTCTTCTGCCGTAATCTGAGCATATGAGGGATAATACGGAACCGTAACCTGCGGACCGCCCTCATAAATCTGTCCAAGCACTGCCTCAATCTCCGCAGCATTATAATAGCGTCCCGGCACCTCTGCAATTACCATTATATCCTTACCGTTGACAAGATAATATGCATCAATCGGGTCGCAGTAAATTGCTGTTCCGATGTATTCAACGGTAGGCGCATCCGGTGCAACTGCGTTGAGCGTTACATGAATGTTCTCAAACTTCTCGTTATTTACCGCCTCAACTATCTGCTCACGAGCAATATCCGTATTATGGTCAAAGCCTGACACACCCGGAGTAATAACCGCACCTGCATCTGTTATCTCTACCGATACCTGCTTCAGCTCGCCTCTTATTTCTGTTCCGAACGCACCAAGCTCCTGATTTATCACATCAAGATTCATGTTTGCTACAGGCACAATATTCTTACGGGCAAAAATCAACCGCATTGCGGTCAGTCCGTCTTTAAGGATATTTCCGCTTTTGCCATAATTAAATGCTTTCTGTGCGGTAGCTTCTGGAGTTGCAATCAGACCTATTGTTCTGCCGTCAAGCACACGAGTTTTACCGTCACATTCTATCGTAATATTCTGATTTTCAAGCAAGTATGTTGCTTCTATTGCTGCTAAAGCATCATCATAGCTCAATCCGCTTAAATCAAGCTTCTCAACCGAAACATTATTTGCCACTGTATCCTTTGGCAATGTAACTATGCAGCAAATATAGAGAACTATCAACGCACCCAGAATTACCGACAGCACTGCTATTGCAGGCTTTGTAATCTTTTTCAGAAACGCTTTTGCTTTCTTCTTCCGCTTCAATCTTTTCTCCTTTTTTTCAGCATCCCTGATACTTTCCTCTTCATCCTCCGGCTCAGCTTTCTCTGCAATCGGAAATTCCTCAGGCTCTGAAAAGTCATCTATCTCTTCATACTCCTCCGCCAAAGCCTCCGTTTCTTCTGATGCAGTCTCCTCCGCAAGCATCTTCGTCTCTTCAGCTTCAGCCTCTACCGTTACTTCCTCTGTCACTTCAGCTCCGTCATTTTCGTTTGTGCTTTCTTCAAGAGCAGCATCATTGTTATTCTTGAGTTCATCGGCCATTTTTCGCTTCTCCTTTCAGATATATATCAAAAAAATCGCAGAAAATCATTTATATATTCATTATATACTTCCATAAATGCACAAAAATGCGGACTCTGCATCAGCAATGAAAATGCACGTTCTATATTTCTGATAAATACTTCATCCATCTCATCAATATAGTTCGCTTTCGCAAGAGGACACACAGCTTTTGCTCTGGGATCTGTTATAATCTCAAGCTTTCCGTCCTTATCAATATGCGGTGTCAGCGGAAAAATCCGACACGCAAGCGGACGTGAATATCGGTCACACTCACCACTGCACATTGCCAATCCCACCTTATAGTTTTTTCCGTTATAGGTATATTCCATATCAGTCGCCTCTACCCTTGCCCATTCAGGCTTTAAAAGACGCAATACCTCTATTTCTCCCGGAAAAAGCAGCATTCCGTTATCGCCCTCACCGTCATCGGCACAACATGCACAATTACAAAGCTGTCCGCAATCAACGGGAAGCGGAGTTATTTCATCAAACATCTTATACAACTGTAGATATATATATGCAGCGTTCATAAATTTCACCATTCCAAAATATATTTCATCATTTTAAATCTTATCACACTTACGCCTAAATTGCAAGGGATTACAAAAAATGATAACTGATTGTAAAGTAATTAATCATTTGCTTAACATAAGTAAACGGTATCCCTCATCGGGATACCGTTTGCCTGTTATTTTTTTAATTATTTTTCAGCTTCCAGGCCCTCAACCATAGCCTTTACTTCTGCTTCAAGACCGCTGTCATAATATACATCATATCTCGAATACTGAATTACATACAGGTTGCCGCCTGCACGAACCACATAGGTTGTGATATATGACGGTGACTCCTCCTCGTCCTCCGAGGTATGCTTCATTGTAAATGTATATCCTGTTCCGTTCTTTGTTGAATTGAATGTATCTATACCCTTTATGCTTACACAGCAGCCCTCCTTCAACATACCGTTATAAAGCTCCTGAACAATGCTTCTGAAGCTTGCTACGCTTGTCGATTCCGGCTTACCTGCGTTGATTACTGTCATAAAACTGCCTGTTCTTGCATCTATTATTACATTAAGCGCATCGTCAAGAGTCTTCCACATATCCGAGGCTGTTATCTTTGCACCCATTGTACTGATAGTATGTGTTCCGCCAATGTCTGAATCACGGAGAATCTTGCCCACCTTTGCCGAATCAAGCATTTCGTCAATGTTGAATGTCTTTAAGATTAACCCTGCCTCTTCAGGGCTGTCCTCATATACCGCTATGTTATATACATAGTCGCCGTAATCGATGAATGTATCGTTGAGGAAGCAATCATTTGACGGACCCTCACTGTCAACCGATACTGTGTAGTAAACACACTCAAACTGATTAACCTTGCTCTTCATCACTTCGCTTACTACTGCACAGTCTTCATTGAAGATATTGAGCTTTGATGCTCTGTCTGTTGCAGCAAGTCCTGCTGCTGTTACTGTCTCTGACTTTGAATAAATACCTATCGAAACATGTGCCCTGTCACTTTCCGGATCATAGAAAGAAAACTCGTTACTGTCATTTGAGCCTGATGTCCAGCTTGCCGGAAGCTTGAGACTGATTTTGTATTCATCATCCGTAAATGTTCTGTAGCCGCCTGAAACGTTTGACAGGTCATACATCTCACGGGTTGAATTAATCATAAAGGTCTCTGAAATTGCAATAAGCTCATCCTTGAGATCGCTGTCTGTTGCCGCAACTACATATACCATATATCCCTTCTTGCCGCTTATGTACTTGATAATATTAACAGTTGCCTCCTTATCCTTAGCTGCAAGATGAATCTTCTTCACACCGCTTCCTACGTCTTCCTTTGCGGCCTCTGTAAGAGTCATGCCGTCAAGAATTTCCTTGAGGTCATTAAACTCAGTATCAATATCAATTTCTTCTTCTCTTTCTGTTAATGATACTGCAATTGTTGACTCACCGGACTCATCCGAGAATGATGTGTATCTGCCGTCAAATTCACGCTCATCCATCTGAAGCTTTTTAGGGTTCTTCATTGACCAGCCGTAATAGCTGTCACCGATATATTCCATATCAGTTGCACCCTCAACGGTTGTACCTGTTGTCATTGCTTCCTTTGTTACGGTGATAAGTCCGTTATCCCAGTTAACTGTCGCACCAAAGGTCTCGCTTATGAATCTCAACGGAACCATTGTTGTATCCATATACAGCTGCGGTGCCTCTGCAAGCTCCTCTGTGTGAGTGTTTACAATCGCTGACTTTGAGCCGATTTTAATTGTAATATCAACCTCCGGATACTTCAGGCTCACACTCTGGTCAGTTCCATCCCATACTACCTCTGCTCCGAATGCCTCTGTTATTACTCTAACCGGAACAAGCGTTGTTCCCTCTCCGACAATATACGGAGCCGTAACCTCAAGGGGCGCACCGTTTACTGTAAGAACACTGTCTCCCACTCTGAAAGTTATTTCAACCTTGTCATTCCCCTCTGCCATTGCTGCATATCCGCCCATAAGCGATAATGCTGTCAAAGCTGATACTATTTTCTTTTTCATTTTGTCATCCTCCTATGCTTTATTTTAATGTATAACTTACATTTACATTCATTTCCACACCGTTTCGCACCAACGTCATATTAAGTGTATCCGTAAAGGTATCACGAACCGCTTTATTATAGTCGCATATGCTGTGAACCGCCACGCCGTTAACCGCTGTAACTGTATCTCCTGCAACAAGCTCCGGTGATTTTGAGACCGAAACGGTAATTCCTTTTGTTGTAGGCAATCCGATTCTTGCCTCCCACGACTCATCGAATGTTACACCGATATCAGGACGCAACACCTTGCCGTTTTTCTCAAACTGACCAAGCACATATTTAATCGTCTCAACCGGAATTGAGAATGCCATTCCCTCAATTCCTATTCCTGAATACTTTGATGAGTTTATTCCTATAACATTACCCGAAAGATCAATAAGCGGACCGCCGCTGTTTCCCGGATTTATTGCCGCATCAGTCTGAATAAGCGGATATATCGAATCTGAAAGCGCCACTCCCGTACCGCTTATAATTCCCTTTGTCGCCGAATTACGCATATTAAGCGACAGCGGAGTACCGATTGCAATAACCGTTTTTCCTGCTTTTAAAGCCGAGCTGTCCGAACCCAGTACCATCGGCTTGAGACCAAGTCGGTTTATTTTCACCGTTGCAAGATCCGACTCCTTATCAATACATTCAACAACGCCTGCATAGCTTGTTCCGTCATTGAATACTACCGTTATATTTTCAATATCAGTTACAACATGTGCGTTGGTAAGGATTGTTCCGTTTGACTTTATAACCACACCCGTACCATGTGCCGTTGTTTCGTTATAGTTCGTTGCCGTTGATGAATATTTTCCGTTATAATTTCCCACTATGGCAACCACGCTTTCACTTGCACTTTCAATAAGTGACGAAACGAGGTCATCCTCCTGCATCATAACATGAACATTCTTTCCGTCCCAATCAACCTTTGCACCAAGATTTTCACTTATTGCCCTTATGGGTACATATGTAGTTCCGTTATCTATATATCCCTGCTTATCTATTATTCTTCCGTTTACATATATATCAACACCGTTTGCCGCATACACCGAGGCTGTTGCCAGCACTGTACAAATCAACGCCGCTGAAATTATTTTCTTTTTCACTGTCATCCCTCATTCTTTGTTATATCTGTACAATAATTATACAGCATTTACGCTTATTTGTCAATACAATATACAATATTTCGCAACATATTCCATGCATTATCCTTATTATATCACATAAAAACTCCATTGTCAACATATGTGTTCATAAACATTATATTTTTAGCATATAATATACATGAGGTGAAGTCAATGTATATTCCTACACTTGATTCTGTTGTAGTCGGCAAAGTCATTGCCGATTTCAGAAAAAACAGTAAAATGTCGCAGGAAATTTTAAGCGGTCTTGCCGATATCGGCAGGAGTCATTTGAGTGCAATAGAGAGAGGCGAACGCAAGCCAACGCTTGAGACCTTTTATCGCATATGCACTGCACTTGACATTAAAATGAGTACTGTAATTTTAAAAATAGAGGAAGAATTGAATAACGATTAAACGTCTGCATCTTTGCAGACGTTTTATTTGTTTTAAATGACACTGTTATGCTAAATTATGGTTTAGCGGTGTATTAGTTAGCACTTAACCATACGACATTGGAGGGGACTTTGTCCCCTTGCAGACTTTGGTATGATTTGATTTTTTGCTATAACCCCTACTGGCTTTTCTGCCTACAGCAGCAGAAAAGTC
>JAZQKZ010000026.1:0-2331 GCA_045542415.1 Clostridia bacterium | reverse complement strand
ACCATAGTAAACAGTCCATTCGCCATAGGGTGTGCCGCTGTAATAACCGCTTGCAAGGTCTGTTCCCGTGAAGCTGCCGCCGGTTACCTCAAGCTTACCGCCAAGCAGATTGAGTGCCGCATAGTTGTCGCAGTCTATTTCGCCGCCGGAGATATATGCATCACAATCGTTTATGATGCCGTCAATCTCGCCATCGTAAACATAAAGTGTACCGTAGTTTCCGAGTGCGGATGATTTAGCGTGTTTCAGCACGCCGTCATAAACATAAGCCGTGCCGGTATTATTATAGATTGCCGGATAAGTAACAGCCTCTGCCGTGCCGTCTTTAAAGGTAAGTGTACCTTTGTTCTCAATACCGCCGTCACCTTTTATGATGCCCGATTCAACGGTAAGTGTACCGCTGTTCCTAATCGCAAAACCTCCGGTGTCCGTGCGTTCAAGAGTGCCACCTTCACCGCTGTCCTTGATTGTTACAGCTGCATCAGGTTCAATCGATAAACCAATTGCAGTTTCATTAAGAAGAGTTTTGCCGTTAAGGTCAAGAGTGAACGTGCCGGAATAAACATACTGCACTGACGAAAGTGTAATATCATCAAGCAGAGTTACCGTGCTGCCTTCGCTTGCACTTGCTGCTGTAACTGCTTCGGCAAAAGTCTTATAGTTGCCTACTGCATTGCCGTCTTTATCGGTTACCTTTGCGGGATATTTGATCAGAGTAAACTTAACAGTTGCCGTTGCACCGCCGACCGTTACTCTTGCGAAGTGAGTGCCTGCGATTTTGGGAGCAGTGCCGGCTGCGGTTGAATATGTGATATTAACTGCAACCGAAGTGTCAACAAGGTTGTTTTCAACAGTTGCTTCCTTTGCTGTGCCGTCAACATAAAGGTCTGCAGGGGCCGAAATTTTGAGTGTACCGCCGTCAGCATTGTCAAGATAACAATCCTTTGCTGTACAGGTTGCGGTTATAGTGTCGCCGTCGGCTGAATATTCAAAAGAGTGCATATGGGCAAGATTATAATATCCGCTCGACACATCGTAATCAACATATTTGCCGTTAAATGAAGGATAATTATCTTCGCCAAGTGTCTGTTTCCAGACAGAGCCAGACTCAGCCTTTGAACCGTTAAGAAGATATGTAATCTCTCCGCTTGCAAACTGTTCGTCTGTTACATTTATACTGCAACCCGTAACTTCTGTACCTGCATTGTATTCTCCCAGTGCACTGTAATTGGTATGACAATTTACAATTGAACCGTTGGTAACTGAAGCAAGGATACCGCCAATACTCTTAGCCATTGTATCATCATTATAATTTATGACTACATCTGTACAGCAATTTACTGCATTCGCATATGTCATACCTGCAATACCGCCGATACAGAGTTTGCAACCTTTTGAATTATCCACTTCAAGATTTGCCTTTACAAAGCAGTCCTGAAAGCGGGAATGGCTTCTTGCGAAACCTGCAATACCACCCACTCTTACCCATACATTATTACCGGATACTGTGGTTTTTAAATAAGAATCAACAATAGCAATATTTTTAATTACACCTATCGTATCCGACTGATATTTACCGTCAACACCGCCAAACAAGCCGACATAAGTATCGGTACCGTTATAGTACAAACCGCTGATTGTGTGTTTTTTTCCGTCAAAAACACCTGCAAATTTGTTTTCCTCCCCACCAATCGGCACCCAAGGTGTAAAGTTTGTTCCGTCACCGTTGAGTGTACCATCTTCTTTCAAAACATTTTCGTTAAGGGTGATATCAGCAGTCAATTCAACACTGACAGATGTATTGCCTGCGTTTACAAGATTTGCAAATGCATACAATTCGGCCGCCGTGCCTATTTCGTATAAACCGTTACCATCCGCATCTTTTAGTGTTACTGATGTAGTTGTATCGGTCAGATTCTCCGCCGCAAGCACCGTCATCGGCGCCATTGACAGAAGCATTGCCAATACAAGGAAAAAGCTTATGAGTTTGGTTGTTTTTTTCATAGGGTTTCCTCCTTAGTAATTAAGTGCAGAGTTCAGAGTGCAGAATGCAGAATTATAGTTTATTCCGTTCTGCATTCATCATTCTTAACCCTGCATTTTCTCAACATATGCTTTGAATTCCGTAAGAACACGCTTGCCGAGACCTCTGCAATCCATTGAAAGAACCTTTTCAATTCTTTCATTGCGTGTTTCTTCGGGAATATTGTATATGC
Source organism: Clostridia bacterium (assembly GCA_045542415.1). GTDB lineage: Bacteria > Bacillota > Clostridia > UBA1381 > UBA1381 > UMGS1958. Next base: position 115 of record JAZQKZ010000026.1, on the reverse strand, counting down.
TCAATATCTGGTTAAGTGCACCGGATATTCTTGCATTAAGCGGTACGGATGCCGTATCGGAAATAACGGTTGCGTAATCAATGCCCTGAACAAGTATTTCCGCTTCAACAAACTG
>JAZQKZ010000025.1:0-24092 GCA_045542415.1 Clostridia bacterium | reverse complement strand
TGTAGCAAACAGACAACAAATAAAATCACAATGTATATGGTATCGCTTTTCATCCTGTCACAAATACAGTAATTATCCTGATATAAAGTCGCGAAGCTTGCTCTACAACGCTACGCCATCGACCGAAGACGCAAAACCCCTTAAAAAAATCAAGCAAACTTCTACCGACACATTTCAATTGCAGCCTTTGGCTGCCGAGACGCTTGATAAGGGAGATTTTTAAAGGGGAACGCCTTAAACGGCACTCTTTTGCTGACTTTTCTGCTGCTGTAGGCAGAAAAGCCAGTAGGGGGTATAGCAAAAAAATCAAATCATACCAAAGTCTGCAAGGGGACAAAGTCCCCTCCAATGTCGCAAGGATAAGTGCTAACTAATACACCGCTTAACCATAATTTATATCACAAAACAAAGACACAATAAAAGGGATGTTTGCTTCAACGCAACATCCCCATTTTTAATTACTGACGCTTCGGATTTACTATGTCTCTCCAGTCGAGATCTCCACGCTCAAGTCCGTGTATAAGAACCTCTGCCGTTGCAGCATTCGTCGCTATCGGAATATTATTGCTGTCACAAAGTCTCAATAACGAGAATACATCCGGCTCGTACGACGCCGCATCCAACGGATTTCTGAAGAAAAGAACGAGGTCTATTTCATTATAGGCAATTCTTGCTCCTATCTGCTGGTCACCGCCCTGTGAACCGGACAAGAATCTATATACATTCAAGCCTGTATTTTCGCTCACAATCTTTCCTGTAGTACCGGTTGCATATAAAACATGCTTCTCAAGTATTCCTTTGTATGCAATACAAAACTGCACCATCAATTCTTTCTTCTTATCATGTGCTACAAGTGCAATATTCATCAATAATTACCCCTTTCTCCCTAAAAGTAACTTTTTAAGCCTCTCCATGATGCCTCTTTTTTCGTTTTTAAAATCCATTATCGGAACATCCTCACCAAGTATTCTTGATGCAATATTCTTAAATGCACACCCTGCAATAGAATGCTCATTATTAACGGCAAGCTCACCCTTTAGCGATGATGCTGTCAGTTCAATATCATCGCCTACAATTCCTAAAATAGGAATTTCAAGCATTTCAATACATCTGTCGATGTTCATCATTATCCCTTTTTCTATCATTTCAGGACGTATGCGGTTTATTACCAGACGTATATCTTCTATTTCTTTATCCTCAAGTATATCAATTACTCTGTCTGCATCACGCAGTGCCGCAGTCTCTGCAAGCGTCACTATTATTGCAGACTCCGCACCGTAAAGTGCATACTTGAATCCACCCTCAATTCCGGCAGGTGCATCAACAAGACAGAAATCAAACCTGTCCGCTAATCTCCCCCATAGCTCCTCCCACTGCTGCTCACTATCCTCCGGAGCAACAGACGACGCATCCCGCGTCTGAGGCGAGGGTATAAAGAAAAGACTCTCATATGATGAATCCTTAATGAGTGCATCATCCAGACTGACATTGCCTTCAATTATATCCGCAATATCATACACTATGCTGCTTTCAAGTCCCAAGGCAACATCGAGATTTCTCAATCCCATATCCATATCCACTACCACTACACTCTTCCCTCTGAGTGCAAGTGCGGCACCGAGATTTGCCGTTAATGTTGTTTTTCCTGTTCCGCCCTTACCTGAAGCTATCACGATAACTTTTCCCATAAGTTATCCTTTCCCTTTCAATACCAATATTTACATCTCTATTATACCACAAAAAATTATTTTTGTCCATATTCCTTACAGACTTTTTTCTCTGTCAAATTCCCAAAATTAGAGCGATTATTTCAGCAAATTATACAAAATAAATGCTCAAACAGTCGGAAATATCACACTGTCTGAGCATTTTAAATAAAATTTTCAAGTATTTTATTGTCGGTTACGTCACTTAAAATGGATATTTTATCACATTTCTTTCTTCAATTTAATATTTCATTCCTGATATATTGCCATCCGTGACGCTATATCCTCTTCAAAATATTTGTCAAAAATATCTCTTGCCACATATGCTGCATTAGTACCTGCCACTCCGTGCTCAAGCACAACAGCCACAGCGATCTGCGGATCATCAAACGGAGCATATGCCACGAACAGAGCGTTATTTGAACCGTTTCCTATCTGTGCTGTACCTGTTTTTCCGCCCACCGGAATAGTGTATCCTGAGAAAATATCACTCGCACTACCCTCATCCGTAACCTTTTTCATACCGTTCTTGACTGCATTTAAAACCCTTGCACTCATGTCAATTTTTTCCTCAACCTGCGGTGCAAATTCCTTTACAACACTTCCGTCAACCGACGAACGGATACTTTTTATCAAATTTACCTTATAGCGTGTACCGCCGTTTGCAATTGTCGCCGTATAATTTGCAAGCTGTACGGGAGTAAACAGGCTGTACGACTGGCCAATAGCCGCCTGAAGCGTATCACCGCCGTACCAGTCACGCTCGGTAACGGAGGAGACAACCTCTTTTTTGTATTCAGGGCTTGCCATGTGTCCTGACGTTTCCTCATAAAGCTCTACGCCCGTCTTTACGCCGAGACCGAATTTCTGTGCATACTCATTCAATGTATTTATGCCCATTCTGCGTCCTGCCTCATAGAAGAAATAGTTACACGAATTTTCAATTGCCGCCGATACATTCACAGGACCGTGAGTTAGCTTATAATCATTCCATATCCAGCACGCCGGCTGATAGTCTGCGTAATATTTATATACACCCATGTCATTGATTATTTCACTAATTCCAACCTTGCCTGTCTGCAATGCCGCAATAGCGGTAAGCGGCTTGAAGGTTGAACCCGGGCTGTATGTTCCGCTTACAGCTCTGTTCCACATAGGCTTCGCACTGTTCTGCACGAGATTGCTGTAGTCCTTGTCAAAGCTCGACATATCATATGTCGGATATGATGCACACGCAAGCAAATCCCCCGTTTTCACATCTATACATACTGCAGCACCCGCATCACAGTCCTGTCCCTTGTTCTTGGTGCCGTTAGCGGAAATCGACTTTATTGTACGCGCCAGACTTTCCTCTGCGTACTGCTGCAGCTCGCTGTCAATCGTAAGCACCAGATAATTCCCCGGAACAGGCTCTATATTATCCAGAACCGGACTGTCCTCACCGCCTACGTTTCTTGACGTTCCCGTCGTTCCGTCAACACCTCTGAGATAATCCTCTGCCCAAAGCTCAATTCCTTGCTTTCCGATTACATCATTCATTCCGTAACCATTGTTTTTGTTCTTTTCATATTCCTCCGCACTTATTCTTCCGGTTCTTCCGAGAATATGCGTTGCTACGCCCGGCTTATCAAAGCTGCGTACATACGAATTCGATATAGATATACCATTATAGGTGTCTTTACTTTCCTTTATTCTTGTTACAACCTCAACGCTTACATCATCCGCAAGGGTAAACGGAGTCACAGATGAGAATGCATGGATATCTGCCTCATATCTTGCTCCTACAATTCTTCTTACCTGCTCTTCCGTATAGCTCGTATCAATTTCATAAATTTCCTTAAATGCATCTATTATAGCTGTGGCACTCATATTTTCAGACAGCTTTTTGTTATACACATTATCCGCAAACCAGCTTTCTCTCTCGTCATCTGTACCGTTTTCACCGTTTTCATCCTTGAAATTAAAACGGTACGGAGGAGCCGTCAGAGGAAATGTATCATAATATTCACATTCATTTTCCTTGAGCAGTGCCGTTACACGCTCAAATACACCGTTAAGCTCTGCATTATCCATGCCTGCACGCTGCATCACAACCGAATAACCAATCTTGTTTGATATCAGTGATACACCGTATCTGTCAAAAATCTGCCCTCTGGGTGCTTTTTCCACAATATTAGTTACAATCCTGTCCTCCGCAACCTTTCTGTAGTTTTCACCATCCAGAATCTGAAGCGAAAAAAGCCTCGCCAAAACTGCACACAGCATCAAAAAGGTAATTATCTTTAGTATTAAAAACCTTCCCTTACCTCTTGACATCTATTTTCGTCCTTTCATTAATAACTATTTAACAATGAGCTGCTTTCTTCTGTCGCCGCTTCCGTATAAGGTGATACTGAATACCGGATACAGCAATGCCGACACAGCAACCGTATATAATGCTGAGGGAAGCATATACAGTATAAATGCTTTAAGAAACCAGTCAAAAGACATATATAAAATAAGGTAGCTTACAGCCTCCAATATAATCGCCCCCGGAATTACCCGTATGATATACCGCACAAAGTCCGGCATATGCCTTAAATATCTGCGTGTATTAAAGACTATTGCCGAAAGATAAGTATAGAACAGCACCGAAAACGAAAAGTTTCTTCCGCACAACGCACCTGCAAGCACAGCACAGACAATAGAAACAACCGTAGCAGCCTTGAAGCTGTCCTCACGCATTGCAGAAATTACCACAAAGGGAAGTATGATATCGGGTCGCAACGACATTATTCTTATATCATTTACCACTACAGTCTGCAGCAGAAACAGTACCGCAATCCAGAGTGTATATTTAAAAATCTTCATTTAAGTATTACCAATACCTCTCTCAGGTTTGCAAAATCCACCGCCGGCTTAACTATAGCCATGCTCAGCTTTCCTGTATTATCCGTCTTTACCTCGCTTATACTGCCTACTATATAGCCCTCGGGGTATATTCCACCGGAGCCGGAGGTTTCAAGAATATCACCTACAATAAGCGCACTGTTATTTTCGACGAATGACACTCTGCACACACCCTCCATGCACAGCTCACCATCGCCCTCGACAACACCTATATCCCCTGTTCGTGACACTCTTATACCCGTCGCACTGCCTGTATTTATTACCGATGAAATCTGTGCCCAGTTCGGTCCTGTCTTTAATACTCTTCCGACAACTCCCTTACCGGTGAATACACAGTCACCCACTTCTATACCGCTGCTTGTGCCTTTATTTATCTCTATTGTGTCATACCAGTTGTTTGACGAATATGCAATAACCTTTGCGGCTACCGTCTCATACTCCGTCATTCCGTCCTTGAGGTCAAGCAGCTCATGCAGTCTCTCGTTTTCTTCCTTATATTTTTCCACATCCATAACAGACGATTTCAAAAGTCTGTTTTCTGCTATGAGCTGATCGTTCTGAGCCTTATAGCTCTGTGCCTCCCATATGAAATTCACCAATCCATCCACTCTTGCACTTATATATGAGAGTCCATTCTGAAACGGAGCAAACACTGTACGAATTGTATTTGACACAGGATTGGAGCCTGTGAAATGAACTATCACAATACACAGCAAAACCGCCGCCGTTACCACAACCGAGGGGATAACGCCCTTTTTCTTAAAGAATGACATTATAAGCTACGCTCCTTTGATTTTTCAATCATCTTGCCTATTTTAGCAAGTGCCTTTCCTGTTCCTACCGCCACACAGTCAACCGGATACTCTGCAACATGACATGGTATCTTTGTTGTCTCTGTTACAAGCCTGTCCAACCCTTTGATAAGCGCACCGCCGCCCGTAAGAACTATACCATTCTCCATAATATCAGCCGCCAACTCCGGCGGAGTATGCTCAAGAGTCATCTTGATTGCCTCAAGCATTTCCTCGATATTCTCGCTCATAGCCTCACGGATATCACTTTCCTTTATCTGAATTGTTCTCGGCAGTCCTGTCGAGACATCTCTGCCTCTGACATCAAAAACACCCTCTTCATTATCCTCATAAGCGGAGCCTATGGTTGTCTTTATCTCCTCTGCCATTCTCTCGCCTATGTTTATTCCCATCTCTTTCTTGAGATAATTTATAATTGAGCTATTAAGTGCGTCACCTGCAATTCTTATTGAACGTGATGACACAATACCCCCAAGAGATATCACAGCAACCTCTGTTGTACCGCCTCCGATATCAACCACCATAGACCCCTGTGCATCATTAACAGGAAGCCCTGCTCCCATCGCTGCCGCCATAGGCTCCTCAATAAGTACTACATCCTTTGCTCCTGCCTGCATTACTGCCTCCTCGACAGCTCTTCTTTCCACCTCCGTTATTCCGGACGGTATGCAGACGATTACTCTCGGCTTAAAAACAGAGCCTGTCCTTGCCTGGCGTATGAATGAACGTATCATAGCCTGTGTTATGTCAAAATCGGCAATAACACCGTCCTTCATCGGACGGACTGCTATAATATTCTCCGGCGTTCTGCCTATCATCTCATTTGCAGCCTGTCCTACCGCAAGCACCTTTCCCGTATATTTATCTATAGCAACAACCGACGGCTCTCTCACCGTAATACCCTGACCCTTTACATACACAAGAGTATTGGCTGTTCCCAAATCAATTCCCAAATCCTTTGAAAATAATCCCATTATCCCTTCTCCTTACAATATCTTTATATCAAATTCCTTTTCAAGCGTATCAGCCAACGCCGATACAGGAAGTCCTACCACATTCTGATAATCACCGTTTATTTTTTCAACCAGAAGTCCGCCAAGTCCCTGAATTCCGTATCCTCCTGCCTTATCCGCAGGCTCTCTTGTTGCAACATAACGGCGGATTTTTTCATCCGTCAATTCCTTGAATACAACCTCTGTCCTGACTGCATTGCAGACACTCACTCCATCCGCAAGCCGCATAATACAATATCCCGTATATACCTCATGAACACGTCCCGACAGGCTTTTTAACATACTGTATGCGTCCTCATCGTCTGCCGGCTTACCCAGTATTTCACCGTCCAGAGTAACCACTGTATCTGCTCCGATTACAATTGTATTTTTCTTATCTTTCAATGTCTTTGCCGAAGCTGCTGCTTTAAGCAGTGCCAGCTCCTGTACATAAAGTGACGGTTCAAGCTCTTTTGACACACTCTCTTCATCAGCCTGTGAAACCACAACCTCGAAGTCTATTCCAACGTTGCCAAGCAGCTCCTTACGTCTCGGAGATGCCGAAGCAAGTATAAATCTGTTCATCTTATCCTCCTTACTGACTTCACTACAGACAGGACGAACAGCCTTTTTGCCTTATTCCACGCCTCTGTAATAGTGACCTCTTGTGAATGTATTGTCACGCATTTTTGAAATTATACCGTTTGCCGCCTCATTGTATATATCAATCACACGTCCGCACTGATGCGGCGTTTCGGTTGTAAATATGAGCTTTATATATTCAGCTCCCACTGCTGATAAATCGTCAAGCTTATCAGCCATAAACAACGGCTTTGAGTTAAGAAGCTGTGCAATACAGTTTTTTGAGCACAACAACGGAAATTCTTCATTTTTTCTGTCCTTTAGCGTGTAGATATCTTTATTTTTCTGGCATTTTCCCATTGCCTTTATCGGACAGTTTCTCATAAGCATCAGCGGCAGCCTGCCATAGCCTATTATTTCAAGCCTTGCATCGGAATGTGATGCCATTTCCTTTAGCTCACCAAGATTAAGCTCAGGCGAAGCCGTTACAAGCTCTATATCCTTATAATGCTCAAGAGTCAGCGAATTAAATACATTCAGTCTGTGTGTTCCGTATATTTTCATTCCCTTTTTGCCGTAATGATATATTGCGGCATTTGACGAGGCAGTGACATTTGATGTAGTTTTCTGTACGGTAAAAATATCCTCCGTCAGCGTCACAACCGTTATGTCAGGATATTCGCTTTCAAGGACAGCTGCCGCCTCATACGGTGCATAAATAAGACTTATGCCTCTTTTTGCCGCTTCACGTCCCTGCTCAAGCGTTCTTACCTGAACACTGTATTTTACCGGAGCCTTAGTGCGTCTCACCTCACGGACAGCCATTTCAACACTTTTTTTCTCTCCGACTTTTCTTTCAGAGCGAAGCTGAATCAACCTTTCAAGTGCCTGTCGTCTTACATTGTTTATTTCTTTAACCGAAATAACAGCCCCGTCATCAATGTCAGCATACACTTCCTCCGCCTCAAACGGAGTAGAGCCTGTTTTAGAAAGCTGCGAAATAAACCTTTCCTTATCAAGCGGCTTATTTATCGCCGTTTCCACTACCGCTGTTCCCTGCTCAGATACATAGTTTCCGTCATTGTCAAACACACTTACCTCTACAGGCTTCCCTATATGCATCGTTCCCGATATATTAACAGGGATTTTTCTGATATTTGCACCGTCCAAGCATCTGCTTTTTGCCTCGTCCGTAAATGTATTGCTCTCATTTCCCGGATTTTTATGGCTCATCATTTCCACACCGAGCTTTCCGGTGAAATATCCGTCCGTAAAGCCGGTACGCGAGAACGCATCGTGAAGCTCACGCATATCATCCTTTGTTACGGGTTGCATGCTGTCAAGATATTTACGATATACACCGACCACTGCACTGACATATTCGGCTCTTTTCAGCCTGCCCTCGATTTTTAGCGAACTGACACCTATATCTCTCAGCTCCTGCAAATGCTTTACAAGTGCCATATCACGCGGACTGAGTACATATGCACCTCCGACCGCAGTACCCTTTTCAAGAAGCTCATACCTTAACCGGCACGGCTGAGCACATCTGCCTCTGTTTCCGCTTCTGCCGCCAAGAATACTTGACATCAGACACTGTCCCGAATAGCACATGCAAATAGCTCCGTGAGCAAATGTCTCGATTTCAGTCCTTGCACCGCTGCATATTTTTTCTATCGCCCTCTTATCAAGCTCTCTGGCAAGCACCACTCTTGAAAAGCCCATATCCTCAAGATATTTCACGCCCTCAAGACTCGTCACCGTCATCTGTGTACTTGCATGAAGCTGCATATCCGGGACTGCTTTATGAATCAGCTTTGCCGCACCGATATCCTGTACAATAAGTGCATCAACGCCCGCGTCATTGAGCTGATATACATATTCCAGCAATGCCGGTAATTCCCTTTCTTTTACAAGCGTATTGACAGTTACATGCACATCCACGCCATATAAATGACAGTAATTAACCTGTTGTTTTATGTCCTCGACCGTGAAATTCTTCGCACTTGCCCTGGCTCCGAAATTCGTGCCGCCTATATATACTGCATCCGCCCCTGACTGAACTGCCGCATGCAGTGCGTCTTCATTTCCTGCCGGAGCAAGCAATTCTATATTTTTATTCATCACTGATTATCTTTCTTATCACTTCCGTAGCTTGCGGAACCAAAGCTGTTAATAATATCGTCTATTCTCCGGTCGCACTGTTCCTTTATATCCTTGTTCTTCTTTTCAAGCTCTGCTACCTTCTCCTCAAGCTCCGCTATTTTTCTTCTGTAATGACTTCCCTGCTCTGTCGCTTCCTTAAGCTCGTCCTGGAGTCTTGTCATATTCTCGGTCTGCACTATTGTTATCTGTCCTGACTCAAGCCTCTCTATTTCTTCTCTGAAAGTTTTATTCTCCGATTTAAGTATGGCAATTTCATTCCTTAATGCTTCATTCTTTTTATTAAGACCGACAAGCTCGTCCGTTTTCATATCTGCCTTTGATGACATAAGCTTGTAATACTCATCGCAAATATTAAGTGCTGCAAGAACTATCGGGCGTTCACCCAGTATATTTTTACCGCCTTTTACAACCTCTTCTACCTTTTCATTGATATGCTCGCCAAGCATTTCCATATATTGCGTACTTTCGTCCGAAACTACTGTATATAATCTTGAATTAATTGTAAGCATCACTCTGTTCAACGGCATTTTATACACTTCCTTTGCTGATTTTTTATTTCTTAACCTCAAAATGGTCATACACCTTTTATTATACTATAAATCGACGAAAAATAATAGTCTTTTTTGCATTTTTTTGCAAAAAAAAATAGCTAAAATTCAGTCCTCTTTTTTGCTAACTTTTATCTTTTTTTGATTTTCGTATTTACTTTTTTACCCGCATATGATATAATAATTACAAATAAAGAGAAAATCCTTACGGATTTTTTAATTATGTAATTACTGTATCGGTGTGAAGCAAAGCCTACACGGCTTTGCACTTATGATATAATAACTTCTGATGGCTCTGTATTTGGGGTTCATACAGTCAGGGAGGTAAGCCGATGAAAGAAGTTCACAAATCGGGAAACAGAGAATTTTTCTACACAATGCTCTGGGCACTCGGTCTGCTTTTTGCAGGACGCATGCTTGTTGATTCCATGCCGTCATTCAAGATATTCGGAAGCATTGCTACTCTTATAGCTTTCTGTATTCTCGGATTCTTTGTTCTGACACGCTACAGTGCCCGATTCACATATGAAAACACAGGTCACAGCCTGAGAATAAACCAAATGATCGGTAAAAGAAACAAAGAGATAGAGTTTAATTTTTCAGATATACTCTCAATCACCTCATATAAGCCTGCCGATATGCCGAAGCCGGTATATAACATGCGTGTTTCGGTATTTTCCGACAAGAAATCAAAGTATATTATCTGGGGTTATACCGGTTCAAAGCAGACGCTTGTTTTTGAGCCGTCAGATAAGTTTATGAGTGAATTAAAAAAATCAATTAAAGCAGATAAGAAAAAGAAGAAGGAAGAATAAAATGGCTGAAATTATTGGAGTAAGATTTAAGCCCGTCGGCAAAACCTATTATTTTGATCCGATGGACTTTGAAATAAAAAAAGGTGACAACGTAATTGTAGAAACAAGTCGGGGCATAGAATACGGCAATGTTGTCGTTGAAAGACGCGAACTGGCACAAGGTGAGCTTTCCAAGCCGATAAAGGGCGTATTGAGACTTGCAACAGAGCAGGATGATGCACAGTTTGCCGAAAACAAGCAAAAAGAAAAAGAGGCTCACAGCATATGCAACGAAAAGATCCGCGAGCATGGGCTTGATATGAAGCTCGTTGAGGTTGAATATACATTTGACGGTAGCAAGATACTTTTTTATTTTACTGCAGACGGAAGAATTGATTTCCGCGAGCTGGTAAAGGATCTTGCGGCGGTATTCCGCACAAGAATAGAGCTCCGCCAGATTGGTGTGCGTGACGAGTCAAAAACAATAGGCTCAATCGGTGTATGCGGAAGAAGTCTGTGCTGTTCAAAGTTTTTGGGCGAATTTGTTCCTGTATCGATAAAGATGGCAAAGGAGCAGGGACTTTCTCTTAATCCCACCAAAATCTCAGGTGCCTGCGGAAGGCTTATGTGCTGTCTCAAATATGAGCAGGACGTATATGAGGAGCTTATAAAAATCACTCCCCGACAGGGTACGCTTGTTAAAACTCCCGACGGTAAAGGCATTGTTGAAAATGTAAGCCTGTTAAAGGGAATTTGCAGGGTGCTTCTTGACGGAAATGAGAAAACGCACAGGGATTACAAGGTGGATGAGCTTACGGTAATAAAGAAATCACGCAAGAACGACAACGAGCCTGATATTACGGAAGAAAATTATTTCTGACGGAAATTTAAAGTTTTTGCAAAAAACTATTGAAGATTTTTTAATTATGTGATATAATATACCTATCGACGTAGTATGCGTCATCAGGAAAGATTTTATTCAAGGAGGTGTATTCAGAAAATGGCATATAAGATTGAAGATTCATGCGTAAGCTGTGGTGCTTGTGCAGCAGAATGTCCGGTTAACGCGATCAGCGAAGGCGATGCAACATATGTAATCGATGCAGATGCTTGTATCGAGTGCGGTGCATGTGCAGGTGTTTGTCCGGTAGGTGCTCCGGTTCAGGACTAATTTTAATAATTGACACTTATAGGGGGACAGGAATTTTTATTCCTGCCCCTTTAGCATAATACGGAATTAAGATAAGGAGAAAACAAATGAAGCGAATAACATCGTTTCTCCTTGGTACCGTTGCTGTAATGGCATTATCCTCCTGCGGAGCAAAGTCTCTTACTACTCAGGAGTTTACGCCAAAGGAACCGCCCACAGGTGAAAACTGGACTATTATGGTCTATATGTGCGGCGGAAGCGACGAGCATCTTCACGGTACTGCTTCAAAGGCACTTGAGGAGATGACCAAGGTTAAATATCCCGAAAACATAGATGTTATAATACAGACAGGCGGCAGCTACAGTTGGCAGCTTGACGGTATTGATACCAATTATATAGACCGCTTTGAGGCGCAGAACGGAAGCCTGCGACTTGCAGAACGCACAGACGTAGTCAGCATGGCTCAGACCTCGACTCTTACCGACTTCCTTGAATGGGGTCAGGAAAATTACGAATCGGAGCATTACGCACTTATTATACACGGAAGCGGTGCAAACAGTGCATACGGTGTAGCGCATGACGAGCCGTATCTGAACGAAAGCCTTAATCTGCAAAGAATTTCTACTGCTATTGACAATGCGGATATGGAATTTGACATTATAGGCTTCGACGCCGATCTTATGGCGTCTGTAGAAAACGCCTCAATCCTCTCCAATCACACCGAGTATCTTATTGCTTCTCAGGAGGTAATGGCACCGGGTGGATGGAATTACAAGGATTGGTTTAATTACATAATCGAAAATCCCACTGTCAGAGTTGAGGATGTAGCCAAGGCAGCCTGCGACACTTATATGGATAAATGCAAACGCAGCGGCGATGATGAAATGGCAACCATGTCTGTGACCAAGCTTTCAGAAATCACAAGCCTTACACAGGCAATAAACGGAATGGCAGGCGAAATGTGCGAATCGCTGAAGTCACTTTCGGATGCTTCGCCGCTTTTATCAGAACTTCCGAAAACAATGTCGTTCGGCTCAAAATCAGCTGACGAGGGTTATTCAAACATGATTGACATTAATGACCTCGCAGTGCGTGTGAGCGAAAATGCAGACAAAACCTCCGGCAGAGTGCAGGAGGAGATGTCGGGTGCGGTTGTATATGCAAGAAACGGTGCATACCGTAACGAAGCATGCGGACTCAGTATTTTCTATCCGTTCAACCAGTCCTCGGACGAGCTGCCGAGATATATGGAAATCTCACCGATACGTCATTACAAGGAATTTATAGCAAGTATCGCTTCCCATGCCGATACAGGCAGTGATCATCCCAATACTCACGAGGATACAACAGCATTTGCTGACTACAAAATAGAAAAAGACCGCATACAGTATGTTACAGTTGCCGGCACAACAGGTCTGGAGCTTAATATGATTGGCAATATGGATATTGTAAAATCCGTCAATCAGCGAATTTATAAAAAAAGCGACAACGGCTATATGTATTTAGGAAACACAAAAAATGTCGAAGAAAACAAGGAAGCCGGAATTTTTAAGACGAAGAATAACTTTTCTGCAATCACTTTAAACGGAAGTAACATACAGGTTTATACCGTTTATGAGGGGAACGGCTACACCGTCTATACCTCCCCCATTAAAATTGAGGGCGAGCAGAAAAACCTGAGGTTTGTTGCGGAGCATAAACAAAACGGAACAAGTAAATATAAGATTATCGGTCTTTATGACAGCTTGGGTGCAGGCAGCAAATCAAGCAGATACATAACCCCGATAAGGATTTATAATCATCTGACTCCACTGTTCCGTGAATTTTCGACCAATGAGCTTGTCAGCGGCAAGGTATTCAAAACCTGGCCGTTAGGTGCAAGGATTTCCGAAAAGTCACTGAAAGAGGGCAGTTACAAGACCGATTTTTCTGTAAGCTACATATACGGCGACAGCTTTTTAAGCGGAAGCTCGGAGTTTGATTATACCGAGGGGAATATTACTTATAAGTAACTTTGATGGAGGTGTTTTTTAGCACCTCCGTTTTTTTTGTGCAGCGGTGATTTGTGGTTTATATTACTGTTAGCACTTAACCATAATTTACACCCTCATTTCGAATAAAAACACACCACAGCTTCGCTGTGGTGTTTACATTTATCCCAAAATAGCCTTTGCCTTTAATATCGCAATTGCCGTCTTTGCATCGTATATTTTGTTGTCCATTACCATATCGTACAGTTCATCAAGAGTATATGTTTTAACATCAAGGAACTCGCCCTCGTCTAAGTTCTGACCTACATATTCAAGCTCCGTTGCAAGGTAAATGTTCAGCTTTTCCTCGCAATATCCCGGTGTGGCATAGTACTCGCCCAAATGCACGAACTTGTTCGCCTTGTAGCCCGTTTCCTCGATAAGCTCACGCTTGCCTGTTTCCAACGGATCTTCGCCAAATTCCAACTTACCCGCCGGAATTTCCATCATCATGCTTCTTGCCGCAATACGGTACTGGTTCACCATATATACCTCACGCTTGTCATTTACCGCAATCACTCCGACACCGCCGCCATGTGCGACAAGCTCACGCTTAGATGTACGTCCGTCCGGCAGTTCCACATCCTCAACACGCACCTTGATAACCTTGCCATCATAAATCGGCTTGGTTGATATAGTCTTTTCAATATAGTCCATAATATTCACCTTATATTGTAAGGGCGAACACAGTTCGCCCCTATAAATTACATTAAAAAATTATAATTCTATCGTAACATTTCTGCCTGTTGTTTCATATTGGCGATATTTGATTCCCACCATATCAAACATTTTCTTCGATGCAATTGTCGCTTCGCTATCGGCATATTTGTCCGACATATACACGATTTCTCTGATTCCACTCTGAATAATCGCCTTTGCACACTCGTTACACGGGAAGAGCGTTACATAAATCTTTGCACCGTGCATTGAGCCAATAGGACAGTTCAGAATTGCATTCAATTCCGCATGACATACATACATATACTTCGTATCAAGCGGTGCCCCCTGCCTTGCCCAGGGCATATTATCATCATCACAGCCAATCGGCATGCCGTTATAGCCGAGCGACAAAATTTTATTATCCTGTGTCACGATACAAGCACCAACCTGGGTATTGCTGTCCTTACTACGCTGTGCGCTAAGTACTGCAATCCCCATAAAGTACTCATCCCAACTTATATAGTCTGCTCTTTTCATATCAATACTTCTTGATTCCGATGTCGCTTCTATGGAACTCGCCCTCAAACGTTACCTTTTCAACTGCTTCATATGCACGCTTGATTGCTGCGTCAAGATTTTCTGCAACAGCTGTAATACCCAATACACGTCCACCGTTTGTGAGCATCTTACCGTCCTGTGCCTTTGTGCCTGCATGGAATACAATAACATCGTCCATTTCAGCCGCCTTATCAAGACCTGTGATCTCAAATCCCTTTTTGTACTCAACCGGATATCCGCCTGAAGCCTCAACTACACATACTGCGGCATTGTCGTACCACTCAACATTTATTTCACTCAGTCTTTCATCAACAACAGCTTCCATAATCTCAACAAGGTCAGACTTCAGTCTCGGAAGAACAACCTGTGTTTCCGGGTCACCAAAACGGCAGTTGTACTCGATTACCTTAACGCCGTTTGCAGTCATCATAAGACCGAAGTAAAGCACACCCTTAAATGTTCTGCCCTCTGCGTTCATAGCATTTATTGTCGGAATGAAGATATTTTTCATACACTCACAAGCCTTTGCCTCGTCATATAAACGGCTCGGCGAGAATGTACCCATACCGCCTGTATTTAGGCCCTCGTCATTGTCATATGCTCTCTTGTGGTCCTGTGCACTTACCATCGGAACAACTGTCTTTCCGTCTGTGAATGCAAGCACCGAAACCTCAGGACCTGTCAAAAACTCCTCGATAACTACACGACTGCCACTTGCACCAAACTTGCCGCCGTCAATCATATCGTGGATTGCTTCCTCTGCCTCTGCCATATCCTGAGCGATGATTACACCCTTACCGAGTGCAAGTCCGTCAGCCTTGATGACTGTCGGGAAGCTGTTCTGCTCTTTTAAATATGCAATAGCCGAGTCACTGTCTGTAAATACCTCATAGCCGGCTGTCGGGATGTTGTACTTCTTCATCAAATCCTTTGAAAAAGCCTTACTTCCCTCGATGATTGCCGCATTTGCTCTGGGACCAAATGCCTTGATACCTGCTGCTTCCATAGCGTCAACCATACCTGCTACAAGCGGGTCATCGGGAGCTACCATTACGAGGTCAATTGCGTTTGCCTTTGCAAACTCAACCATCTTTTCCTTGTCCATTACGTTTATGTCAACGCACTCGGCAAGCTCTGAAATACCACCGTTACCCGGTGCACAATATATTTTACTAACTTTCGGCGACTGAGCAATCTTCCATACAATAGCATGCTCACGTCCGCCGGAGCCTATTACTAATATTTTCATGTTGTTTTCTCCTTTTATAGGTTTGTGGAACGGGACGTTGTGGGCAGTGTCCCCTACGATACCCATCCCTCACGGCTGAAAGAATTTTTCGTAGATTGCCGTTTTGAAGACCGACGGCGTACGCAGGTACGTCGAGTGTCTGAAATAATTCATCACTTTTGCTTCGCAAAAGCCGACTTCGTCGTCCGCCATTCTTGGCGGTGAGTAGTGAGATACAGGAATTTATCCAGCCGTAAATTAATGGTGGAATAATCTGATACCTGTAAAGCTCATTGCAATACCGTACTTGTTACAAGTCTCAATTACATTATCATCTCTCACCGAGCCGCCCGGCTGTGCTATAACGCATACACCTGACTTGTGTGCTCTTTCGATATTGTCACCGAACGGGAAGAATGCGTCTGAACCTAAAGCAACACCTATGTTCTTTGCAATCCATTCTTTCTTTTCTGCAAGTGTAAATTCCTCCGGCTTAACCTTGAAGATTCTCTGCCACTCGCCATCACGCAATACGTCCTCGCTCTCGTCTGAGATATATACGTCGATTGCGTTATCACGGTCTGCACGTCTGATTCCGTCAACAAACTGTAAATCAAGTACCTTCGGGCACTGTCTTAACCACCAGTTGTCAGCTTTCTGACCTGCCAAGCGTGTGCAGTGGATTCTCGACTGCTGGCCTGCACCGATACCGATTGCCTGTCCGTCCTTAACGTAGCATACGCTGTTTGACTGTGTATATTTTAATGTGATTAATGAAATCATCAAATCAATCTTCTGCTGCTCGCTCATTTCCTTGTTGTCTGTAACAACGTTTGAAAGAAGCTCAGTATTTATATCAAGCTCATTTCTGCCCTGCTCAAACGATACGCCGTAAACCTGCTTTGTTTCAATCGGAGCCGGTGTGTAGTTTTCGTCAATCTTTAAAACGCAGTAGTTACCGTTCTTCTTCTGCATTAAGATTTCAAGTGCCTCGTCTGAATATGACGGAGCGATTATACCGTCTGAAACCTCTTTCTTGATAAGAAGTGCAGTAGCCTTGTCGCACTCGTCTGAGAGGGAAATGAAATCACCGAATGATGACATTCTGTCTGCTCCTCTTGCACGAGCGTATGCACTTGCCATCGGTGTTAATTCAACGTCATCTGTGAAATAAATCTTTTTTAATGTATCCGACAACGGTAGGCCTACTGCTGCACCTGCCGGTGATACATGCTTAAACGATGTAGCCGCCGGAAGTCCTGTTGCTTTCTTTAATTCCTTTACAAGCTGATAGCCATTGAAGGCATCAAGCAAATTGATGTAGCCCGGCTTACCTGCAAGCACCTCAATCGGGAGCTCGCTACCGTCTGCCATATATACTCTTGACGGCTTCTGATTAGGGTTACAGCCGTACTTTAACTGCATTTCATTCATGTTATTTGTTCCTTTCTTCTAATTAAAGTCCTCCGTATATAAAATGCCACCAATATGGCCATATGACCTCCGATGCACTGCCGCCGCAGGCTGACCATATTGTTCGCCATTCTGTATATACCCATTCGCCATTTTCTTTTTCAAATCCTAAGAGCTCTCCTGTTAAGTCTCTATTTACATAGTAAACCTTTGCATAGCTGTCAGAATATTCCAAAACCCGAAAATAATCAGACTCTGTTATCATATTGGTTTGCAATTCTTTTCCTTTGAACTCATGTCCATGGCAAAGTGTCAATATATTGCATTTTGCTAATGATATAAGCCATGGTGACAATAGTAATATTATAATTATCAAGCACCAAAGCTCTTTACTTTTCAAATTTAATTTACGCATTTTTATTAACAATCTTCGACTTAACCTCGCCGTTTTCAAGATTGATAAATCTCACGAACAGTGAAACCTTATTATCCTCATTAAGAGCATTCCATAAATCCTCTGCGAACTTATCAAAGTCATTCGGAATTGAAATCACCTTCGGCTCACCCTCAAATGACGGTAACGGATTTCCGTCACCCATGTAGGTGTGGATAAATCTGCCCTCGCCCGCCTTCGGATTTGTGTATGAATATGTATATCTTAATCTGCAATCCGGGTCGCCGTTGTTGCTCTTTAAGATTGACATTGAATAGTCAAAGCCGTTCTCTGTCTTTTCAATGATACCCGAAATTCTCGGTGTGAAGTTCGGTGCATCATCCTCGTACTCTCTTGTGCGGAGTGACTGCTCAAAAGTCTGTCCCTCTGCCATCAAATCATAAATTGTATCTGTCTGGTCACCGTTTGTTACGATTGTCTTATCGCCCAAAACTCTCACCGGTGCATAGATAATGAGGTGCGGATCCTCTAACTTTGACGGATCATGTGCCTGTGTACGGATACCGTCGCCGTCCTCAACGAATACACGGTTACGGCTGTTCACGCTTCTTCCCATGATAAAATATGCAGTAACAGCATTCTTGCCGTCCTCGCTCTTACCGATGATTATGCCTCTGCCGGGATAATCATTGTTTCTTAATTCCTCGAAAATGTCAATTTTCTTCATTGTGATTTCCTTTCTTAATTGAAAACTTTAATCTATGTTTAACTTATAATAATCATCCAATTTCCATTTGATTGGATTTTCATCTATATATTTCCATATTTGAAGATATTCTTCTTCACTGCGTATAATATGGTCATGGAATGAACGCTGCCAGATTGGAAAACCAATTTTTTTGCTACAATATCCTTTAAATTGATTCACAATGTTTGATATTGTAGGGGCGGTCATCGGCCGCCCGTTTTCTCTAATCTCACAATCTCTGCACACCATTATTATCATATGTACATGATTAGGCATTATAACATAATTATCAACATTAACACCTTTATAATGCAACGAAATTTGCTCTATTGCATTTTGGATAATCAAACCGTTTTGGTTCAATTTTGTTATTTCCGGGCGGCCGATGACCGCCCCTACATTTCCACCCGAATTATCCCACAAAATTTCTGCTCGTTTTTGTGTACATATGGTCACAAAATATGCACCATTTTGCGAATAATCATAATTCTTTAATCTGTTTGGTTTTCTCGTTCTGCGTTCCATTACACCAAATCAGCACAAACCTTTTCCACTGCCAACGGCAGTATAACCCATTCAGCCTGCTCCATTACACGGCGCTGTAACACCTCCGGTGTGTCGCCGTCCAATACCTCAACAGCCTTCTGCATGATAATCTTTCCGCCATCGGTGATTTCGTTTACGAAATGTGCTGTCGCACCTGTAACCTTTACACCCTTTGCAAGTGCCGCCTCATGAACGTGTAAGCCATAGAAGCCGTCGCCGCAGAATGACGGAATAAGTGACGGGTGAATATTTATAATTCTGTCCTTATAGACTGTGAGCATATCGCCGTCAATTATCGGTAAAAATCCTGCAAGCACAACTACGTCGATTTTCTCGCTCACTAAATAATCGCAAATTGCTTTATTGAACACGAGATTATCGCCGCCGCACTCTTTCTTTGTGATTACCTTTGACGCAATACCTGCCTTTGCCGCACGCTCAAGAGCATATGCCTTTGAGTTGTTTGTAACCACCGTTACAATCTCGCCGCTCTTTATAATGCCCGCTGCCTGTGCGTCAATAAGTGCCTGTAAATTAGTGCCTCCGCCTGAGGCAAGAACTGCAATTCTTTTCATTATAAAATCTCCACGTCTTTTTCACCGGCAACTAACTCACCAATGATGTATGCCTTTTCGCCTGCCTCTTCAAGGCACTTAATTGCTGCATCTGCCTTAGCAGCATCAACTGCAACTATCATACCGATACCCATGTTGAAGGTGTTATACATATCCATCTCCGGGATATTGCCCTTTTCCTGCATTACTTCAAATATCGGAAGAACATCCCATGTACCACGCTTTATTACAGCCTTTAAGCCGTCCGGTAACATTCTCGGCACGTTCTCAACAAAGCCGCCGCCTGTGATATGTGATACTGTGTTTATACCAATCTCGTCAATTAACTTTAATAACGGCTTAACGTAGATTCTTGTCGGTGTTAAAAGTGCCTCGCCAACTGTCATACCTAACTTATCCGAGTACTCCATTAAGTTAGCCTTTGCATTCTCACCGTTTAAGTCGAATAACTTTCTTACCAATGAATAGCCGTTTGAGTGAACGCCGCTTGATGCGATACCGATAAGTACGTCGCCTGCCTTTGCGTTTGCACCGTCTGTAATCTTATCCTTTTCAACTACGCCTACGCTAAAACCTGCGAGGTCGTACTCATCAACCGGATAGAAGCCCGGCATCTCAGCAGTTTCGCCGCCTACCAATGCACAGCCTGCCAACACGCAACCGTCAGCTACGCCCTTTACTATGCTTGCAATCTTTTCCGGAACGTTCTTACCTACTGCAAGGTAGTCAAGGAAGAATAACGGCTTTGCACCTGAGCATGCAACGTCATTTACGCACATTGCCACGCAGTCCTGACCGATTGTGTCGTGCTTGTCCATTAAGAAAGCCACACGAAGCTTTGTACCTACGCCGTCTGTACCTGATACGAGTACCGGATTCTCATAGCCCTTGCCAAGCTCAAACAAGCCGCCGAAGCCGCCGATTCCGCCTAATACTCCCTCGATTGCTGTTCTCTTTACATCGTCCTTAATAAGTCTTACCGACTCATATCCAGCCTCAACGTCAACGCCGGCTGCCTTGTATGCATCTGTTGCCATAATTTTTTTCTCCTTTATATGTTTATAATTTTCGTAGAAAATTTTCAATAACTATTATCTATTATCTCTTATCTATTATCTTAGAGAAGCGAAGCCTTCTCTTTTATCGCTGCGTCCTTTTCATATACAGCCTCTGCCATCTTTACTCTTGATTCCTTAAGCATTTCCTTGATGTAATCATACTTAACGCTTAAAATCTGAGCTGCTAAAATACCTGCATTTGTACCGTTGTTCACACCAACTGTTGCAACCGGGATACCCGGAGGCATCTGAACTGTTGCAAGAAGTGCGTCCATACCGTCAAATGTAGATACAATCGGAATACCGATAACCGGCAAGGTAGTGTTCGCTGCAACAACGCCTCCCAAATGAGCCGCCATGCCTGCCGCACAAATTATAACCTCAATACCGTTCGCCTCTGCATTTTTTGCATATTCCATTGCTCTGTCGGGTGTTCTGTGTGCCGAGATGACATTTACCTCAACATCTACATTAAACTCCTTGAGCTTTGTAATTGCTCCCTTTACCTTATCAAAATCTGAATCTGAACCCATTATAAGGGCAACCTTCGGATTTGCCATGTTTCCATATTCCTTTCTGTGTGTTAAATATAGGATATTTCTCCATATTCTATAATACCAAATTTATTGTCAAAAGTCAATATTGCTGTTGATAAAATCTATGAATTATACGAGAAAATGCATGTTTTTACGCATGGTTTTGTAATAATAAAAAAAGAGATGTTTATAACATCCCTTTTTACTGATTATTATACCCATGTAACAGCTTGGTCGCATACACGCTGTCAACCCGTTCCCATGAGAAACTGTACGGCTTTACACCCGATTCACGGAGCTGCTGCCATATTGCATTATAGCTCTCCAACGGCACACGGGTTGTATATATCTGATTTTCAATTACATCAGTTACCATAAATTCAAGCTCACTGCCGTCACGCTTTCCGAATCTGCACTGACGTTGTTCACACTTATCCTCATCCTGCATTATTATCATCAGCTTGATAACCTCAACAGCCTTATCATTCAGTCCGCTCTCAAAGATAAGTACCTTTTCAAGCAGTTCGTTGAAATCGGCACTGAATCTCAGATTATATCCCTCAAGCTTCTCAAGCTCTCCCGACTCTGTTGAAGTCTTTACAACGTTATCATATAGCTGTTCCTTTAAAACAGGATCATTGCACGGAGTAAATGAAATCATCAGTCTTTTCTCCTCATCATGATACAGCATCGGAGATGGCATCAGCGCAGTCTGCGAACATGACGGACAACGGAAAATATTTATCTTTCCTTTAAGCAAATCCTCCTTTAAGTCCGGACTGTCCTTAACCGTTATTGATGACCATACCATAATATCACTCATCTGTCCGCACTTTGGACATTTTACATTCTGCTTATGATTTATGCTCATTTCTGTTCCCTTTCTATCAAAACGGGAGGGTGCAAAGACCCTCCGCTTTATTATTTCTTATCCTTATACCTTGCTGTAGAACCCTTGCTCTCCTCACGCTGAATCTGTGTTCTTGACACCTTTCTGTCCGGAGTTCTGTAGCCAAGGTCATTCTTATTCTCACTGCGCTGCTTGTTACGCTTCATTTGTCTGATGCGTCTCTTACGCTCACGCTTTCTCTTCTGGTGATTGCCTATTATAACAAGTACAATAATAACCAACGCCGGAATAAAGAAGAGCGGACTTGTAAGCACTCCGAAGAGAAGATGCAACAGATGCAGAAATTCATTTCTTTCCACATCATTTACCGCTACAAGCTGTGCCTGGCCCAGGCTCTTTCCGTCATAGGTATATGTTACACTTCCGATTACATCACCTTTTTTCACAGGTGCATTCACCTGCTCCGGCAAATCAACATTCTTAACAATATCCTTTTCGGCATCTGCATTGACAGGTATCAACGCTTTCACCTCGTCCGGCACCGTCGCCGATACACGCAGATTGTTTTTCGCCTCATACACCTTTGTATCTGCAACAATCACGCCCGGCTGTGCAAGGGACTTGATTGAGTAATTGTTAAATCCGAACTCAAGAAGTGTTTTTGAATCAATATATGAATACGCTCCTGAGAGAGTATCCTTATTTTCACACTTAAGTACAACCGCAAGCAGGCTTATACCGTTATGCTCAGCTGCACTCACAAGACAATATCCCGACTGCGATGTATGACCTGTCTTTATACCTATACACGGCTCATAATAGTGATAGCTTGATCTTGATGTTCCCAAAAACAGATTTGTATTTGGCAGATAACGAGTCTGTGAATATTTATTTGTCGGCTCCATTGTATAAATCGGCTTTTTTACTATTTCACGGAATGTCTCATTCTGCATACAGTATTTACCGAGAATTGCCAGATCCTCCGCTGTTGTATAGTGATCGTCATCATGTATTCCGCAAGCGTTTGTAAAATGTGTATTTTCCATTCCAAGCTCTGCCGCCTTTGCATTCATCTGCTCCGCAAACGCTTCTACCGAGCCGGCAAAATGGATTGCTATTACATTCGCCGCATCATTCGCCGAATACACGAGCAAGCCGTTTATAAGCTCCTCCAACGACATCTCTTCACCTATCAGAATACCCATATGTGAGTCTTCAAGCGTGATATCCTTAAGAGCCGCATATGTTGCTGTTACTCTTTCACTCATATCTCCCTGCTCAAGAGCCATAATAGCAGTCATCATCTTTGTGGTACTTGCCGGGAAAAGTCTTTCCTGAGGATCCTTTGCATAAAGCAATCTACCCGAATCAAGATCCATAAGCAAAGCAGATTCTGCATATTTGACATTCGGCTCTTTTTTTATCGTGGAATCCATAACGACTCCCTCTGAACGCTCCACCTCATCGGATTCCGGTTCAGCAAAAGCCGATAACGGCATTATCGCAAGCATCACTGCCATCAGTAATGCAAAAAATTTATTTAATTTCATATTAATCTCCATTCCGCCACAAGGCTAAAATTTCAATGCAGTCTGTTATAACTATTGTATCACATAATATATTATACACAATCCGACTGATTTTTCAATAGTTATAATAGAATTATATCAAAAATTAAATATATATGTAACATTAATGTTAAAACGGGGATGCCGTATTAACATCCCACGTTTTTATGTGATTTTTTAAGTTTATAATATAAATTATGGTTTAGCGGTGTATTAGTTAGCACTTAACCATACGACATTGGAGGGGACTTTGTCCCCTTGCAGACTTTGGTATGATTTGATTTTTTGC
>JAZQKZ010000024.1:0-6777 GCA_045542415.1 Clostridia bacterium | reverse complement strand
TCTCAGCTTGTAGGCAAACCTGTCTGCAGGCTGTCAGACTGCGAGAAATCAGGGCAGATTTTGCGAAAAGGAACTCGTAGGCGTACATGGGTACGTTAGAGTTTCTTTTCGTAAAAAACGCATATCGGCGGGCGTTCCTCGATGGGACGCCCGCCGTTCCCAAAAGAAAATAAATTTTTGATTTTTATTTTTCTCAAACCGTTATGCGTGCTCTGACCAATTTATCGACGGTCTGATAGTCGCTGCAAAAGCAGCGGCTCTTTTGTATTGCATAAAATCGGGTTATGGTTTTTGGAAACGCCAGCGGACAATAATTTATAATAATTAAAAGCACCTTACTTTTGCTCTAATCCCTCAACGCTCATAAATAATGTACGAACTGAGTTATCATATCTGAATGAAATCCCCTCGGATGCAAGGTCCTCTACCTTTATTATTGTCTGTCCGTCAATGCAGTATGACGGAATACGCATTCCGTTAAATTCTACATTTATATCGGAGCCGTAAATATCGGCAAAATGTGTTCCGGGAACACCGGCGGATGGGAACTGTGTCGGGGTTATGCTGTGATATGCAGGATTTCGGGTTATGCTTAAAAGCCGTGTATTATTGTCCCAGATTACATCAAAGCCAAAGAAGCGTAAATCCTCCGCAATTACTCCGGCATAGCCATATACACTGCGGCAAGGGATTTTCACTCCGTTTATATCAATTTTAATATCTGTATAAAGTGCTTCTCCGACTATACCCTTTGCAGTGAGTATTTTCACTGCAGAGCCGTCCAGAACAAGAAATTCGTTGTTATCTATGCGTTCAATACTGCGGTATTGCTTGCTGAAGATATTGTTTCCGTATGTGTCATATATTGCTTTGCCGTGATTAACATCGGCAAGTCCGTCAACAAAGCTGCTGATTGAATATATATGATGGTTGAGATTTCTTGGGTTGTTTCCGTATAAATCAGAGATGTATGAATTGTTGTTGTAAGAATATATCATTACCTCGGAGTTAGAATAGGTGATTCCATCACGGAACGGAATGATATAGCTGCCGGTGCTTTTGTTATACACAGCAGTTTTTGCATTTTTAAACTGTGTAGCGTTGTTTATTATAGCAATGTCCTGATATTCGCTGTAGCTCTGGCAATATACGTCGGCTTCGGAGTATATATCAATTTCCTTTAGACTGCGGTTTATATATGTTTCGGATGAGTTCTCATAAAGGACGGCAAACGGACCGCTTTGCCAGGGTGCATTGTTGTCATAAATTGATATGAAATCATATTTAAGGTCAGTCAGATAATCTCCCTTATAATTAACAAGTGCATATTTATTGGTGTCCCTGGAATGTACGCTTATCCAGTCAGCACCTGCCTTGACAATTTCGATATTGTCATCAAGAGTAAACAGATGGTTGCCGTAGTAGTTATATACGCTTACCTTGCTGCCGTTCACAGCGGCGTAAATATTATTGTCATATATTACAGCACCGTCATTTTCCATAGGGATAATCATCCGCCCGTCATATGCCATGATACCGTAGCGTCCGTTTTTCTTTACCTTTCTTGCAACATCGTTTTGTTCCCATATATTTGACAATTCAAAGCCGCTTGCAAGCACTGTTCCGCTTAAATCCGTCAGCCTTACTCCGTTGCTGTCATTTGTAACTATTGAGAGTTTGTTGCGTGTGAAGTATCCGTTTGTGTCAGTAACGGGAGAAGATACAGTCTTTTTATAATTTTCGAGCTTTTCACCGCTGAGACTGTAATACTGATACCCAAGCTCATGCTCTTCTTTTCCGGAATATCCAAGCCGATACGTCTCTATCACTCCGTCAAGCAGTCTTGTACCGTCTGCATTTGTGTCAAGTGTTTTTTCATCGAACTGCCATGCGGCATGTGCTGTCATGGCGGTGCTTACGGAAAAAATTAATATCGGTAACAGAAATTTTTTCATAATCATTCACTCCTTGTTTTTTATCTAAGCATATCACAGAAATTCAGAAAATCAATAAAAACAGCATGAAATGCCGTCAAGTTGACATGAAATGCACTTTCTGGAGATTTGCTGTGAGATTTTTATGTATTTTTTCGTTTTTCCTCTTGTAAGCAAAGTGAAAAAGTGGTATAATAGATTGAATACATATAAACTAACGGAGGAAAGATAATGTATCTTGCAGATAAATGGGAGGATTACCGCCTTATAGACAGTGCCGGCGGTGAAAAGCTGGAATATTGGGGCGAGTATCTTCTTCGCCGTCCCGACCCGCAGGCGATATGGTCGATGAAGGCTGAAAAGAAGCTGTGGGACAAGAGTGATGCATGGTATCACCGTTCATCATCGGGCGGCGGTAACTGGCAGTATTTCAAAAAGCTTCCTGAACGCTGGACTGTTAAATACCGTGACCTTACATTCAATATAAAGCCAATGGGATTTAAGCATACGGGACTTTTTCCGGAGCAGGCAGTCAATTGGGACTGGTTCTCGGAGCTTATAAAAAATTCGGGACGTGAGATAAGGGTTTTAAATCTCTTTGCATATACAGGCGGAGCGACTGTTGCGGCACTTGCGGCAGGTGCAAGCGTGTGCCATGTTGATGCGTCGAAAGGTATGGTCACATGGGCAAAGGAGAACGTAATATCATCGGGACTTCAGGATAAGCCCGTGCGTTATATAGTTGATGACGTTGTAAAATTTGTTCAGCGTGAAATCAGACGCGGCAAGCAATATGATGCGATTATCATGGATCCGCCATCATACGGCAGAGGTCCGTCGGGTGAGCTTTGGAAAATTGAGGATCAGCTTTATCCGCTTATTTCTGACTGTATGAAGCTGCTTTCGGATAAACCGCTTTTCTTCCTTATAAATTGCTACACAACAGGTCTTACCGAAACAATTCTTTCAAACGTGCTTACTCTTACAATGCAGAGAAAATACGGCGGTAAGGTTGCGGCGGATGAAATAGGATTGCCGATGAGTGCAAGCGGACTTGTGCTGCCATGCGGTATCAGCGGCAGATGGTCAGAGTAAAGCATAATATAACAAGGCGGAATGGGAAATGAATGCAGCACAAACAAAAGACCTTTGCTTTACCTATGATCCGGAAAGCAGTGAGTATGTTTTATCTGATATAAATATATCGATAAAAAAAGGCGGATTCACGGTGATTGCCGGACGTAACGGCAGCGGCAAATCTACCCTGGCAAAGCATTTTAATGCCATAAATCTTCCGACGGGCGGAAAGGTATATGTCTGCGGTATGGATACTGCGGCGGCTGATAATATATTTGAAATACGCTCGCGTGCAGGAATGGTTTTTCAGAATCCTGACAATCAGATGGTTGCGGCACTTGTTGAGAATGAGGTTGCATTTGCACCCGAAAATCTTGGAATTGAACCGTCAGAAATACGAAAAAGAGTAGAAAATGCACTTGAAGCTGTAGGACTTTCGGGCTTTGGAAAGCGATCAACAGCGGCACTGTCCGGAGGAGAAAAGCAGAGAGTGGCAATAGCGGCGGTGCTTGCGGTGGAGCCGGAGCTGATAATTCTTGATGAGGCAACTGCAATGCTTGACCCGAGGGGTCGCAAAGAGGTGATGGCGACAGTTCGTGATATAAACAAAAAGCTAAAAACCACAGTTATACACATTACCCATCATATGGATGAGGCAGTGCTTGCTGACAGAGTGATAGTGATGAATAAGGGAAAAATAATTGCAGATGCCGCACCGGAGAAGATTTTTTTTGGGAATGAGCTGATAGAATCGGCAGGACTTGAAGTTCCGATTATGTCGGAGCTGTCATATGAACTGAAAAAGAGAGGTATAGATATATTCGCATTGACGCAGGATGAAATGTATGAAAAGCTATGCCGTATGAAGAATAATGATAAAATTTGAGAATGTAAATTATATATACTCGCACGGACGCAATGACGAGGTGCATGCACTGAGGGATATTTCGCTTGAAATTCCACAGGGGAAAATAACGGCACTTATCGGAGCGTCGGGAAGCGGAAAATCAACACTGATAAAGCTTATAAACGGTCTTGAAAGACCGGTAACGGGCAGAGTGTTTGCAGGCGATACAGAGGTGACAGACAAGAAAACCGACCTCAGAGCGTTGCGGTTCAGGGTGGGAATGGTGTTCCAATATCCCGAACAGCAGCTTTTTGAAGAAACGGTGGAAAAGGACATAGCATTCGGGCCTGCAAATATGGGGCTTGATAAGGCGGAGATAGCCGCAAGAGTTAAAAAAGCGGCAGGTCTTGTCGGCCTTGATGAAAAAAAGCTTGACAGCTCGCCGTTTGAGCTGTCGGGAGGCGAAAAAAGACGTGCGGCTATTGCCGGAGTTCTTGCAATGGAGCCGGAAATACTTCTGCTTGATGAGCCGACAGCAGGACTTGACCCGGAGGGGGCAAGGCGTATATTGGAGCTGATATCAAGATTACACCGTGAAAATCCGCTGATGACAATAGTTTTTGTTTCACATTCGATGGAGGATGTGGTAAAGTATGCACATAATGCAATAGTGCTGGACAAGGGCAGCATTGCGGCAAGCGGTAGTATTGATGAGGTGTTTGCACAAACGGAGCTGCTTAATAGCATCGGATTGGGACTTCCCCAGATCACCTCGCTTTGTCGGCGGCTTAATGAAGTGGGATTTAATATACCGGAGGATATATATACACCGTCCGGAGCGGCAGAATATATTATGAAAGAGTTGAGGGGCAATGCTTAAGGATATAACAATAGGACGATATATTTATGCAAATTCGCCTCTGCACAGAATGGATGCAGGTGTCAAGCTTGTGCTTACGCTTGTTTTTGCGGCGGTTGTATTCATGATAGATACTCCGTCGGGATATGCGATATATACTCTTTTTACAGCCTTACTTATTCGTATGGGTGCCATACCGTTTAAAACGGTGTTCAGGGGCTTTAAGCCACTTGTGTGGATAATTATTTTTACAGCGTTTTTCAATGTTTTCTTTGTTGACGGACGTGAGCTTTTTGAAATCGCAATATTCAGTGTTACATATGAGGGAGTGGTGCAGGCGATTGAGCTTGCGTTGCGTATTATGCTGCTTGTCGCAGGGACATCGGTTCTTACGCTTACCACGCCGCCGCTCGGACTGACGGACGGCTTGGAAAAGGTGATGAAGCCTCTGGGATATCTGCATATTCCCGTACATGAGCTTGCAATGATGATGTCGATTGCAATACGTTTTATCCCGATAATAGGTGATGAAGCACAGCGAATCATGCAGGCACAGACTGCAAGGGGAGCAGATATGCAAAGCG
Organism: Clostridia bacterium; assembly: GCA_045542415.1. Taxonomy (GTDB): domain Bacteria; phylum Bacillota; class Clostridia; order UBA1381; family UBA1381; genus UMGS1958. Next base: position 1,476 of record JAZQKZ010000024.1, on the reverse strand, counting down.
GCGGTATAGTAAAGCGTGCAAGGGCTATGATTCCCGTTATAATACCGCTTCTGGTATCGTCCTTAAAGCGTTCGGAGGAGCTTGCGACTGCAATGGATGCCAGATGCTATAACGGTGCAAAACGTACACGGATGAATGAAAGGCATCCGGGGAAAAACGATGCATATGCAGCGGTGATAATGCTTGCAATATCGGCGGCGGCACTGATATTTTGACAGGTACTTGAAATTTAGGTGAAGTAGTGGTATAATCAAAGTTGAGCGATATCAGTATGACTTTGTATTAACAGTAAAAATAATCAATGAATATAAAATTAGTAATTCAATATGACGGCACAGCCTATCATGGCTGGCAGGAGCAGAAGAATGCGGTAACGGTATCCGAAACGCTTTCTGATGCCGTAAGCGCCGCGGTAGGGGAGAAGATAAACCTTATCGGCTGCGGACGCACCGATGCGGGCGTTCATGCGCGCACATACGTTGCGAATTTCCGCTCTGACTGTGCAATTCCGCTCGAACGTCTGCCCTATGCCATCAATACGCGGCTTCCTCTTGATATTTCGGTCAGCCGTGCTGTTGAAGTTCCTTATGATTTTCATGCGACCTTTTCCAACATCGAAAAGGAGTACACTTATCTTATACGCCCGGGCCGTATCCACGACCCGTTCAGCGTAAACCGCGCACACTTTTATCCGCGCACGCCAAATATCGAGCTTATGCGCGAGGCTGCGGCACGGATTGTGGGTGAGCACGATTTTGCCGCGCTCCGTTCGGTTGGCTCGAATGTCAAAACTACGGTGCGTACCGTATACCGCTGCGATGTCCGCGAGAACGGAGAGTTCATCGAGATTTGCGTTGCGGCAAACGGATTCCTTTACAACATGGCACGCGCAATTGCAGGTACTATCCTGTATGCGTCGGAGGGCAAACTGACACCCGACGACATAAGCGAACTGCTTATCAGCGGCGAGCGGCAGGACGCCGGCCCGACTCTTCCCGCGTGCGGACTTTACATGACCGGCGTGAAATACGCCGACCCGAATATTTGAGGTATTATGCAGGGAAAAAGAAGTGCAACTAAAGAGAATGTGCAGCAGCCGCGCGCGTATCGTATACTGCGTGCTGTTCTGCGTGCGCTTTTGCTGATTGCTGCGCTTCTGCTTGCACTGCTTGTGGTGCTGAAGTACGACAGTCTTACACCGCAGGCACTGCGTGATGCCATTTCGCCGCAGCAGGAGGAAATTTCGGGAACCTATTCCGAACGCCTTACCTTTGCGGCAAACTCGCTCAATTCATACGCGACCTACCGTGACGGCATTGCCGTGCTGTCCCCGAGCGGCATCGAAATACAGAATGCCTCTGGCGAACAGGTGATCTCGGTTTCCAAAAGCTTTGCGCATCCCGTAACTGTACGGGAGGGCGGAAGTATAGCTGCATTCGACATAGGCGGCAGCGCCTTCGTGCTTATCAAGGACGG
>JAZQKZ010000023.1:0-58961 GCA_045542415.1 Clostridia bacterium | reverse complement strand
GTCTTTTTAATTTTGCATCCGCACGAGTCCCATTCTTTGCATTTGCCTGCGGTGGGTTGAGCCATTTTCTATGGTATAGATTCTGGTAGTATTTACGCTTGAGTGACCGAGTATATCTGCAAGGCGAACGATATCTTTTTGCAGTGAGTAGTATGTTCGTGCGAACAGGTGACGGAGGTTATGTGGAAACACTTTTTCTTTAGACACTCCGGCACTTTCACACAATTGTTTCATTGATTTCCATATCGAGTGCCTATCCACAGGTTGACCTTTTCTTGTTACAAATACACTGCCTGAAGTGATATGCTTTTCCTTTATATATTTTTTTAGAAGAACACACAACTCTTTCGGCAAGATTATCATTCGAATTTTACCTTTCAACCTAACCTGTGCCTGTCCTGTCATCACAGAATTTACATCCACATATTTTAATTCACTTACACGAATCCCCGTGGCACATATCGTCTGCATGATGAGGTAGAGCCTTTCATTCTTTTTACTCTTTGCCGCTTTGAGAAGTCTTTCGTATTCAGCTTTTGTAAGCTCTTTTTCACTCTGACAAAAGATTTGCCTTTGCACTTTTAAGTTTTTAACCTTGAGGTCATATCTTTCAATGTAACCAAAGTATCCATTGAGGGAAGACAGGACTGAGTTCACACTTGCAGGTGCATATTGCTGTACCAATATGTTTTTGTATTCAAGCACAAGTGTCTTTGTAATTTCTTTGCCGTCTGTCCAATTTACAAATGCAGTGATGTCACGGATGTATTTTTCTATTGTGACAGGGCATTTTTCTTCCTCGATTAAATAATTTTTGTAGTCTTCAATAGTGCGTTTAGTAATTTCATTCATTTTTTAACAACTCCTTTTCAAATATTATATACCGAATAATTTTTTCGAATACCTTTTTGAAAATTTGTTGTCAATGTTTCAGTATTAATTTCAAAAGGCGATTGCACATTCGTTAACCGAAACACAATCGCCTTAAGTCATTTGTATGCTTTGTCATATAATTTCACCTCCAGTGAGACAAAGCATACCACAGAAGAGAGAAGAAGTCCACGAAGATTTTTACAATCTTCCATGTCTTTTCATAACATTTTCGATTGCTACCTGTTCGATGTACTCCTCATAGTAATCATCATACTCACCGCTGGCAATGAGATTTTGTTTCTCGATGCTGACAGCAAGTTTGAAGAGCATGTCCGAGACTCTATCAACATGATGCTCTATGGTACAGTCCACCGCCTGAACCAAAATCTTATTTATGTTGTCACTGTTTGCTTCATAATGCAGCTTGGTAAGGTACTCATTGATAGCCTTATTACAGAGATCACTCTCGCTTTTGAAGCCGAGCAGCTTAACATAATTTTTGATTTCAGTTCGTACTGCAGGCGGTACATTGAATGTCATCTTTTCTCTTTTCATAATAAAATTCACCTTCCTTTTATAGATTTACATATGCATTCCCATGCCATGATCACGTCTGTATTCTTTTGCTCTTTCCTTGGAATCAACAATTGATTTCGTGAAGCCTTCCTCAATGCCTTTCTGAATTGACTGCTCAAACATTTTACAGAGACTGAATACAATGTCACCAAAGACAGGAGATGCGTCGATTTTATTTGTGTAAACATTTCCTTGTCTGTTATCCTTTAATGCAGATTTCAGCACTGCGTTTTGCAGACGGCTTTCGAAGTTTTTGTTCTTCTCAAGGGCATCAAAACTTTTTTCAGGATGCTTGCGATAGTATCTTTGATTTGCAAGCTGCAGCTGACACCACTGACGATATAACTCTTGCAGGTTATTATCCTTGCAGACAACTTTTACAACCGCATCGACCTTTTCCTTTTGCTCATGGGAAATGAATTTATAATTTCTCTTGCCGGAGTATCCATCGAGAGAGAATTTCAATTCATTAAAGGCTTCTACGAACTCATCACTTGCTCCGCCAATGTCAGCTTTAAACTCACTGACTTTCTCTTTGACTTCGTCAATAATTTTATCTCGGAGCGTTTGTTTTTCATCGTAGAGCTGTTTGAGTTCGTCCTTGAAAATAGTTTTTGTAAACATCGCACGCAGGTCGTTACAACTTTTTCGTGAGAGATATTCGCTGTCTGTGTTCTTGTTATAGACAATCATATGTATATGAGGGTGGTGACCTTCATCGTGATATGCTCCGTACCAAACCAAATCCTTTGCCGGAATATTATACGCTTCTGCAATTTCAAACTGCTTTGAGAGAATCAAATTTCTCCATGCATCTGCATTATTATATCCAAGTCTGTCTGCATCTTCTCGTCTCAAAGATACGATAGGCATCCACACAATTCCGTTATGATTTACTATATCATTCCTTGCCTTGTTTAGATTAACATCGTCCTTACTACCAAAGAGACCATGCTCTCCGACCTTTTCAACACGAGGCCTGGTTGCAATATAATTCAGATTAATTTCAACTCTTTTCGTGTTAACACTCTTGTCAACTTTCTCGCGCTTTGCCATATAGTTTATATAATCTCCGCCGACAGCTTTGCCGCTCGGAGCATATGGCGATTTAAATACAACTTTACTCATTTTACCACTGTCCTTTCTCAAAATATCGTTAAATACCAACCGCACCGTGAAAAGCACCTGTTTAAGTGCCCAACACTGCGGTCTTTCTTCACTTTCAGCACCAAATCAGCACCACCGGATGCACTTTTGTAACCTCTCCGCAGGGCTTTGCACGGCGATGTAAGGGGGCTTGGAGCGGATAACGCACCAAGCTTTATCCTGCTTCTTTTTAAACCCCTCGCATCGCCGTTTCGGGGCGCCCCGTCAGTTGATTTCTCGTACTTTCGTTTGTTCTTTCAAATCGATTTTAAGGGCTTAACATAGGGCATATCTTTTCGGTTCGAGAGGTTAACTTTTCAGGGTAGCGTAACTACCTTACCCCGAATTGTTTTGTCTCTGAACCCTGCCTTGAGGCTTGGTCTAACGCATATAATCGTTTTTGAGGTCTCAAACCTATTTGTCACACGATGAATTACGAGGTTAACTTACTTGGGTAGGGTAAATACCTTACCCAAGAATTTTCTTCTCGAAATTCTCTGTCACAGTCGTTCTCATTTTGCCAAAAATCAAAAATCCCTTTTCTTTGGTTTATGTATAACAGAATTTAATAGGGGGTATCTGCAAAACGACAAAAAAACGATTTTTATGCAGTTCATTTTGAATGCTTTTTGTCATATTCTTCAAGCATTCTTTGAGCTTTTTCCCGAGCCAAAACTTCCTGAAACTTTTTCATCTGCTGCTGATGAAAATACTCAACGGCATCTTGGATAGGCCTGATTGTATATTTCAAATTACCGTTTTGTTTTTTACCGTTTTTCAGAATTATTTCTGTCGGTTCAGTATAGATTAAACACTTATCTTCAAGTTCTCTTACATATTTAGCAACTGTCGTTATGCTTTTGATGTTAAGTGCTTTGCCGATAGTTCTGTAGCTTGGGTAGCACTGATATGTTTTTCTGTCTTCAATATATATGAGATAGAAATATATCAGTCGAGCAAGTGGACTTAAATCCAGTTGCATAATGGAATTGGAAAGTATAAAACAATTCCCGAATTTATTTTTCTGATTATATAAATATCTCATCGCCATCCTCCTTTCGGAAGAGGTCAGCAATTACATCATCTCCGCATTCCATTTTTACAATTTCATCTGCCGTATATCGGAGTGCATTATACAGAGCAGTTACGATATATGGAACAGGACTTCTAACTTGAATTTCAACCTTGCCGTTAACAATTTTTCTCGGCATATTGTTATCGACATAGACGATATGTTCGTAGCTGATATTTTCTAATCGCTTGCGAACAATTTCACGGGGGATGATTTCACCGCCAACCGAAATTGATTCTGAATTAAACATAATCTCAATAGCCGATTCGTAATTCTTCTTTGTAAGTCCATTCAGTTCATACGTTTCTGCACGTTCCATCACATCCTCTATTGATGATAGGTGGTTATTAATAAAATAATTAATATTTTTATTTATATATTTATTGCAGTCGTCTTGCACACCACCTTCAGTAGTTTCACAACCAACAGGTAGGTCATCTGACACACAAGGGGTTGTGCCTCGGGCGACCTCTGTAGGTTTTTCTACGACCTGCATAGTGGTCTTTTCACACACAACATATAAGTTAGAACCGGCACTGCCATCTTCTTTTGTTCGGTTAGTCTTATTGATGATTCCAAACTCAATCAGATGCTTGACAGCATTCTTTAACTTCGTTTCGCCTATGCCGATTTTTTCGGCAATCGTGTTGTAGGAAGGGAAACAAACGCCCTCGTCATCTGCAAGCATTAAGAGATAGCAGAGCACCCTGAATTCATATGTATCAATCTCTGTATTTGTTATATGCTTGTTCAGTATAATCGTAAAGTTTTCAGTATACAATTTCATAAATAAAGTCCTCCTTCGGTAATAAAAAAGCCGTATCATTTCGATACGACTTAAATTCATTCAAGCAATTCTGCTTCAATTCACGAGAATTGAAAATTGCTCATTTTATTGAATTTTTCAAACCACATAATGCTTAAAAGCCTTGATTTTATGCGGTTTTTCGTTTTATCACCAAAGTGTCGTTACCATCAGGTCCATGTGCTCGCAAGAGCATAGGAGTTCAAGTCTCCTCGCCCGCACCACCAAAAGTGCAGTTATGAAAATAGCTGTACTTTTTTGCTTTTTAAAACATAAAAATTTTAGCTTATATAAGCGTAAATTGTTGAATTTTGGATTATTTTATGATATAATAATAATTGGAAATAAATATTTTAGATAACATTTAAGTGAAAAGAGGGATGTATATGAATAATACCTTTAAAAAATACTCAAAAAACATTTCCGATTTTTTTGATCTTATTTTAGCAACTAGTCCCGATTATATAGTACCAGTGGAAAGAAAAGGCTGTAAATTAATCCGTTCTTTAAAGGACGATGACAAAACAAATTCTTATAACATAAGATACAAGCAATATTTCTCAAACACAAAACCCAATATTAAAGGTAAGAAGATAGCGATCATAGATGATGCATCAAAGTATACATCAACTTTGTATGAATACCGTAAATATTTTGAGGAACAAGGTGCAATAGTAGACACTTATTCATTTGTAGGACAAGATTTGCTTCGAACCGCCGAAAGAGAACAATACGATGAAAAAGCAAAGATTTTTCAGTATTTAAAGGAATCTACATACCAAGAATATATAATACAGCAATCTATAGAGTTATCAAAAGATGACCATTCTTTTGACATAGACCACCTTGTTTTTCGAACAGAACTATCTGAAAATTTGTTTTCTGACTTGATCAAAAATTTGTCTGAATTAGGAGAACTACAGTACACAAATGATGTATATACCCCTAAAAATATAACTAAATTATGTTTATACAACTTTAGGTTTCCTATACAATTTCCTTTTGTTTCTGATGATCTTGTATATAATAGTAATTTGAGCAAAATTAGAATTGCATACAATTTGGAAACAAAATGTTTGTCGATAGTACCCCTGTATTTTGTATCATGGAATATTAGTTCTGCTTCCAATATTAAAAACACATTGGGGAACTTGCCATTTGAGTTACCGTACGAATTAAATGCAAATATAGAAAACGAAGGAATATATATGAATATACTTTATTCATGTAATTTATATTTATTGAAAGCTTTCTTTTCTCAAATGCCAGAATTGGTAAAAAATCAAATATACACAATTGATGATTTTGACTTAATATCATATGTTGGAAACGAAAAAGCAGTCACCTTAAAAAAATCAACAATATTATTTTTGCAAAGCACCATCAATAGTTCACTCAACAATTTATTAAATCCAATTCCTGCGCCAGATGTTCCAAAGTTTTACTCTATAATGAACATTATGAAGACACTCAGAAGTGAGTATGAACGTCGTATTGAACAGAATAATTCTGTTCTTGGCACAAAATTTTTCTTGTCGTTTGACGAACTAATTGCTCGATATGAAGGCAGAGCTAACTTGATAAAATGGATTGATATCCTCTGTGATAGAGGTGTGTTAGTAGCTAGAAATGTACTTATTAACGGAGTATACTGTCGAGCATGTAGATCTGGCGAGGGGGACTATGATCATATCGAAAAAAAAGCATCCATTCTTCTGCCTATAATCATTAATATTTGTGGAACAAGAGAAGAAAATAGCAAACTGCATAGAATGGAAGCTACATTTTTAAATAAAGTGCTTGCGAATTTAGCGTATGATTATCCAATGGATAGGTATGATTTTCACAATTTTTTTACTAAACCATATTTATATGGTCCATTTTCATATGCTAAAAATAGACTTAATGAAGAAATAGAAACAGCTTTGTATGATGTCAATAAAATTTCTAAATATTGCATAAGGGATAAGAATGGCGATTTTTTAAGTATAAATCAAGAAATAATACCAAATGAGATTGATGCATTCTCACAGTCTGATTCTGTCCCGCTTTCAGAGATAACGAGTTATATTGATTGTCTCAACACTATTCATGAAAAATTTGGCAAAGCGGACTCACTGAATCAATTAATTATATGTAGAGATCAGGATATTTATTATAGACATGTACATTATGATATAGTGCTCGCGCACTCTAATATTCTCACAGCATATAGAACTTTTATACCTTCAAAAGCTGAACGATATTTACGTGATGCAGCAAAAGTTGCAAATGCCTCCTTGAGAAAATTAAAATATAATCAAAAAGAACTTTTTGACACAATAGAAAAATTTGTGGGTTACGATGTTAGATTTCGTGATGCATACAAAAAGATAATCGATTCTGTAGTCCCTTTTAGCGATGAATTTAATACAGAATTATCAAAACTATCATATACAACATTTTTAGAACAAGCAATTATAAACATTATGTTATATAAGCTTGTCCTAGACAAAAAATATTTGTCAAAATTTATTATTATTTCCGATAAAAATAAATTTATTGACATAGATATTTTAGAAAAATTAAAAGTTCTTTGTACTACTGAAGCACAAGAGGAGTATTCGAATTTATATAAATCAACTGTTGATTTAATTGATTCAACAATTCAAAAATTATGTGAAAAACTTTGTATATGTATACACAGTTTAAAAAAGCCTACTGATACTAATTATGTCCGTGCAAACAAGAGAAGAGATATAGATGTTGCCATAAACAAGTGTATCCAATACATAAAAAACACTAGAATTTCCAATTATGTAATATTACACTTTGACTTTTTTGGTTATAGGAACACTCAAAATGCAAAAAATATAAATGTTGTAGAAGAGGTTCAAAAAATTGTTAATTCAATCTTAAAACTAGATGAAGATAACATTTACATATATGGAGAGGTTGGAACAAATTCATTTGGAACTATACTATTCAAAAACTTGGAAAAAGCTATATGTTTTGCGGAAAAACTTCGAACTCTTTTCTCAGAACCTGATTATGAGCAGGTTGGCTTTAAATTTGGTTGTGCTTTTGGTCAGGTAAGTGATACTTTGCACAGTGACATTAAATCTGTTTGGAATCAAGCATCTACGGCCTGTAATGTGTCTAAACGCCAGTGTTCATATTCTGCTGGGTTTGTTATTGTAGAGGATATGTATGAAAACATTAAATGTGAGGAGAAAAATGATTTTATGAAAATTAACATTAATGAGGATAGTTATTATATTCATAATGATTTTGAAGAAATAGATTCTCAAAAAACAATACAGTATAAAGAAGAAGTCGATAAGAGTGTAGGGATTGGTATTATAACAGCGTTGCCTGAAGAATTTGCTGCTATGAAAAACATGATGATTAACCCTAGAACAGCTGTTTTCCCAAAAACATCCATGGCAACAGGTAGAGAGTATTGTATCGGGAAAATACGTTCATTGGATGGCAGAGAACATAAAGTTGCACTTGCGCAAACAATTGGACCAGGTAATACTTCCGCTGCAATACGTGCTAATTGTCTACGAAATAGATTCCCCAATATTGATGTTATAATTATGGTGGGAATAGCAGGTGGAATACCATCCCCAGAAGATAAAGAAAAGCATGTTAGACTAGGTGATATAGTAATTGCTAAAGAAATTGTCTCGTATGATTTTGTAAGCGAACGAGCCGAAATTGAAGAATTGCGTGGTTGTAGCGTTCCACCAGCGGCAAGACTGCTTGAAGCACAGGCTCATCTAGACGTCGGTAAACTCATGGGAGAAAAACCTTGGGAAAAATATATTGATGAAATATGTCAAAAATACCCTGAAACATTTGCTCGTCCCTCTAACGAAACTGATATTTTATATGACATTCAAGGTAATTCTATTAGCCATCCTGAAGATCCGAACAGAAATGATTATCCATATATTTTTAAAGAAAAAATTGCATCTGCTAATAGAGTTCTCAAAAATCCGTCAAAAAGAGATGACCTCAAAAAAACATATTCAGTCCATGCTGTCGAGATGGAAGGAAGCGGTATTGCAGAAGCTACATGGCAATTAGAAATTGGATATTATGTAGTTCGTGGAATAAGCGACTATTGCGATGGCAAAAAAAATGATATTTGGCATAATTATGCTGCACTAGTAGCTGCAGCTTATACACGTTCATTAATTGAAAAATTACCTTATTAATTGTATTTAATATATTAATTTAAGGGGCTGTAGCAAAATAACAGCCCAACAAAGTAGAAAAACGAGGACAATTGCAGTAGCAAAAGTCCTCGTTTTTTGGTATAATTAAATTGCTAATAAATAATTACCCAAGGAGATTATACCACAATGAGAAGAAATATTCAACTACTAATTTCAGAAGATTTTGCAGAAAGAACAATCCCCGAAAACGACAGCGTTCGTTTACTCGATGAAATTGTTGATAAATTGGATTTGTATGACTTGTATCATTCATATTCGACTCTCGGCAGGAAATGTGCCACAAATCCTCGCACACTTTTAAAAATTCTACTCTATGCCAACATGGAAGGAATATATTCAACAAGGGCTATTGAAAGCTCTTGTAAAAGAGATATTAATTTCATATGGCTTTTAAACGGCGAAAAATCTCCTAATTATCATGAAATAGCCCGTTTTAGAAGCAAAAGATTGTCTGATTGTAGTGAAGACATCTTTTATCAAATCGTAAAATTGTTATCTGAATCAAATGAAATTAAATTTGAACATCTTTTTGTTGACGGAACAAAAATTGAAGCAAATGCAAACAAATATAGCTTCGTATGGAAAAAGAGTACCAACAAATATGAAGCACGCTTGCTTGAAAAGCTGGAGAAATTAATTCCTGAGCTATGCTTAAAATATATGCTGAACACTGATAGTGCGGAACAACTCCTTGATATGTTGAAATCAAAAGTACAAACACCGTTTGTGTATGGCAGAGGCAGACGAAAGAGTGAACTCCAACGAGATATTGAGCAATTAAGTGAACTTGTATTACGCAAAGAAAAGTACGAAAACTATCAAGCTACTTTTTCAGGAAGAAACAGCTTTTCAAAGACAGATCCCGATGCAACATTTATGCATCTTAAAGAAGACCACATGAGAAATGCGCAGCTTAAGCCTGCTTACAATCTGCAATTGGCAGTAGAGGGCGAATATATTACGGGATTCGACATATCAAGCGAAAGAAGCGACCAATTAACACTAATACCGTTACTAAACAAAATGGAGGAAAAGCTTGATGTGCAATATGGAGATGTAACAGCGGATGCAGGCTATGAAAGCGAAGAAAATTACACATACTTCGAAGATAAAAAGCAAAGCTGTTACATAAAACCCCAAAATTATGAGCGTTCAAAGACCAAGAAATTCAAGAATAACATGGCACTGCGAGAAAATATGAAATATGATGCCGAGAAAGATGAATACACTTGCCAAAACGGCAAAAAGCTCAAAGCCGTGTATCAGGGTAAGAGAAAAAGCAAATCCGGATTTGAGAGTGAAATTACATATTACGAATGCGGAAGCTGTGAAGGATGTCCACATAAAAAGAATTGTACACGTAGCAAAGGCAACCGCAAAATGCAAGTGTCTAAAAAATTTATTGAACAGAGAAAGACCTCATTAGCCAATATCACCTCGCCGATGGGAATATTGCTCAAAACTAACAGAAGTATTCAGGTAGAGGGAGCATTTGGAGTGATAAAAGCGAATTACAAATTCAGACAGTTTTTTGCTTCGTGGAAACAAAAAGGTAAGAACGGAAATAGCCCTCATAGCAATGGCATACAACATCAACAAATTACACCATAAAATTCAGGACAATCGGACCGGAACGCAGCTTCACGGCAAACTTTCGGCTTAGAAGAAAGAAAAAGTGAATACTGAGAAAAGCAAGAGGCAATGCCTCTATTTTGTCATGCCGTTTTTTAGAGAAAATTCCTTGATATTGAGCAATTCAGGCAAGAAAACAGGGCTGTAGTCAACCCGATTTAAAAAATCGTTTTGCTACAGCCCCTTTGTTATTTCTTATTATTTGAATAGATATTATTCATTTCTTGTGGTATTGTTTGTGATTGAATAAGTAGGTAAAACGCAAATCATTGACAACTATTATATGTTTTATCGTTGGTGGTAAAATAAAACCAAAGGAGTTGATTCAAAATGAGAAAAATCACAAACGAACTAATACGAAAGTTTAAAGAATATTTAATTAACGAGGAGACGTCATCCTCTACTTTGGACAAGTATATTCGTGATATAACTGTATTTATGGAATGATGCAAAGAAACAGAATTGAACAAGAGTCTTGTGCTTGAATACAAGCAAGATATAATAGAAAAATATGCTTCGGCAAGTGTGAATTCTATACTAAGAAAAGCAAATAAAATCTTATGTATTTGTTGGTTTTTAGGTTTATTATGTATCACTCAACATAAAATATAAATGCACTCCAAGAGTGATACTTTTGAAGTGCATAATGTTTTCTACAAATCGTGTGAATCCGCATCGGAAAGGTCATTTTCAAGATTATCCCTCGCCAAGTCCGTATCAATTACAGAATATGCCGAAGATATAGGTCGTTCGCTTTTGAATGCATCCCTGTGACAAACCTTCAGTGCCGGTGCAGAGGTTCCGTTAATCACAGGATTTGCCTGTTCCTTTCCATGCTTTGCCTTTCCCTGAATCTCCGGCACCGGCGGTGCATCGTTTTTGGGTCTTGTATGAGTACGTTCCGGTCTTTTCATTCCTTGTTTGGCCATTATAAATCACCTCAAGAATAGTATTTCACGAAAAATAACTTTTGATACTTTTCAAAAAACTATTGAATTTATTGTCAAATACGGTTATAATTATATAAAGAGAACGGAGGTGCCGTATGCAGGAGAATAATCGAACTGAATTCAAATCTCAATTGAACGACAAGCTGGAACGTGAAGTTGTGGCTTTTTTGAACTACCGTGAAGGCGGAGACATATATATCGGTGTAAATGATGACGGAGAAGCGATTGGAGTGGATAATTCCGATGAGATGCAGCTTATGATAGCTGACCGAATTAAAGACAATATACTTCCGGCAACGCTCGGATTGTTTGATATTGTAACTGAAAAACAGAATGGAAAGAATATTATTCATATTATTATTTCAAGCGGCTCAGAAAAACCATATTACATTAAAAGAGCTGGAATGTCCCCTAAAGGATGTTTTATCCGTGTCGGCAGCTCATCACAGCCTATGGAGCCGGGTATGATTGATGATTTGTATTCAAAGAGAACAAGAAACTCTCTCAACAAAATCGCCTCACCACGCCAAAGCCTGACATTTGAGCAATTACAAATTTATTATCAGTCTAAAGGTCTGACTTTAAATGATAAATTCCCGGAAAATCTCGATTTATTAACCGAGGATGGCAAATTAAATTACGTTGCATATCTTTTGGCAGACAGCAACGGAACTTCAATCAAGGTTGCAAAATATTCAGGCACAGATAAAGTTGACCTTATCGAAAATGAAGAATACGGATTCTGCTCACTTATAAAGGCTACGAAGAGCGTATTGGATAAGCTTGAAATTGAGAATAGAACACTTACTAAGATAACGAGTAAGGAGCGTATCGAAAAGAAGCTTGTAGATCCAATTGCCTTGCGTGAGGCAGTAATCAATGCTGTTGTTCATAACGATTACACAAGAGAAGTGCCGCCTGTATTTGAGATTTTCTCTGACAGAATACAGATTACTTCCTACGGCGGACTTCCGCTTGGATTAAGCAAGGACGATTTCTTCAACTGCCGTTCAATGTCACGCAACCGTGAGTTAATGCGTGTTTTCAAGGACATTGGCTTAGTTGAGCAGCTCGGTTCAGGCATGAGCCGAATCTTAAAGGCTTACGATACAAGCATTTTTGATATCAGCGATAATTTTATGGTCGTTACGTTTAGATTTGCTGATGTCGTAGAAAATGTCGTAGATGTCGTAGATGATGTCGCAGAAAATGTCGTTGCATTGATGAGAACAAATAACAAAATTACATCAAAAATTCTTGCGGAAAAGTTGAATATTACTCAAAGACAGGTTCAGCGTATAATTGCCAAGTTAAAGAAAGAAGGCAGAATAAAACGCATCGGCTCTGATAGAAACGGAAATTGGAATGTTTTACGATAACTCAACAAAGCAGCAGGACCCCACCCTGCTGCTTTTGACATTATTCATCTTTCGGAGTTGTAATCATATCATAATAGGCTTCTATTAATCGCTTATATTCATTTCTAATAGTCGTTTCATCAGATGCGATTTTTCCGTGATTTATTGTATATTCAACTATATTTTTGAATGTTGCTTGACTACAGACGTATTCTATAAAAGCATCTTTTGATAACTCTGCAACTTTATCCACATCATTTAATGAAATTGGCGAGATAATGTTCCAATTTGAGTAACCTTCGTGCCCAATAAATAATACTCCTTTTAAGTTTACTGCTAATTTGGAAAACTCCTCAAATGCGGGTATAGACCTACGCATAATGTACATATTGTTGTTGTATATATTTTTACATTTGCTATCATATACTAACTTTCTAAGTAATATCTTTTTTGTGAAATCATTTGGATTATACAAGTTATCATTTGTGTTGATGGTACATATACTCAATATTTCGCTTCCTTTTATGTATGTTATATCTTTGGGTGCATATGCCAAAAATCTTTTGATGTTTTCATCAATTATAAGGATGGTATATAATGATTTATCTATGTTACTTTGATTTAATTCCTGAACCAACTTAGTTTCAGTCATATAGCCAGGGACTGATGGCATAGGTACTTTTTCCATCGTACAATTGATATATGGAATACACGGATATACCTGTGATATTTCTCGCAAAGAACAATAATCCAGTTCGTAGATATTTTTTGACTCACTAAATTTTACTACTCGAATATTTTTATTATCGGATACTTTATTGAATAGTGAATCAGGAAATGACTTTTCATACAACCAAGATGTCAATAAAAAAACATCCAGAAGCGCTGTTTCATCTTGGATTGTACTTAAGTTCTGTGATAGCAATTTAAAATATTCTCCAATAATTTTTGATATATCGTCACATATTTTCTTTGAAGCATAAAATGTTAATTCTTCTCTACTTAATGTTAAAGCCTCTTTTGTAGGTATCCCATAAATATCTACATTGATAATAAATCCCGCAAAACTAAGTGGATTTATTTTCGTTTTACTGACATGCTTTCCTTTGTAGCACACGTTGACATTGCCATGGCTGTTTTTATTAAGTTCGATTTTATATAAATTGTTATTGTACCACACGGTTATAGTGTTCATATTTTCATTCAAAATATATCTAAAGTTATCATTTATAACTTCGTTCGGAAAAGCTTTTTTATTTTCCGACAAATATGCAGGAATTATATCTTCAAAACTTGCATGCTTTGAAGTTATTTTAATATCAAAGAAACCGCTTCCACATTCCTTAAAAATAGCCTCTATTATTTTATACATTATAATACAATTTGTTTCAAACGGCTCAATTTTAATAAGCTTCTTTGCTGTAAAACCACCCAGGCTATACGAAAAATCCAAATCATTAGACATTTCAATCACAACTTTGCTGCCACGTATTCGATTTTCTTGTAAGGTTTCTACATTTACATATCCGTCCTGTTTTCCAGACCTAAAAGTTATTTTTAAAGAACTATCTTTGTTTGAGTGAGTATAAATAGTAATCTTGTCAGTAACCATAAAACAAGATTGTATTCCTATGCCAAAGTTAGCTGTTGGTCTTAACCATATTGGCATTTCTTCGATTTCCTGCATAGATTCTTTTTTTTGATAATAACTCTGTCCAACATTGCATATTCCCTTAAGAGTATCTGTAGAAATTCCCGTTCCATGATCCATAATAGAAACCACAGCATTATTTGCTTCGTTCTTTTCGACAGTGATTTGAATTGTATATATTTGATATATCCAGGTAGGAATATCAGTCGGCAATAAACTACCAGTTTTCACTTTGCTTTCGTCAATCCCCGCAGAATAATACATGCCACTCTTTATGTCTCTCCAAAGTTGTATCTTAGATGCGTCTTCTGCATTTTGCACAATTTCTCTAATACAAGAAAATTTGTCCTTATATATTGAAGAGCCTTCAATTATTTCAAATGCCTTGTTTTGTGATATTGAAAATTTAAGATTGGATAGTTCGTATGAATCCTCAATCCCTTTTCGTAAAATTTTGTACGATGCTAATTTCGGCGGATTAGTGAAATTATTTGGTGCAATGTCACTCCAATTTAAATGTAAGTTATCAATTTCATTTTTAAGCAAATCAAACCATTTTCTTGTTTCTCTGTATGTTGCATCATCTGGACAATCTGCCTCAACTTCAATCACCTCATTTGTAACAAGTACATGTTTCGTGGCTTCATGCTTATTAAGGTGTATTTTTGAACTTTCTGGCATTTTCCCAAAAATCGTCTCACCATACCTATTAAACCTTCCATTATCCAAATCTAATGCATCACCGATTCTGAGTAAACACGCAATAAAACGTGGATGAATATAATCATTTTTAAAGCCATTTGTTTCTTTATGAAGTGCTAACACTTCGCTAAATTGTTTCGTATGAATGGCACTTATATCTGCAATAAGAGACACTAATCTTTTCTTTATTATCCCATTATGTCCGAGATCAATTCCCCATATTTTATCAATATCTAAAATGTAACCTTTAGAGTAATCTGCATGTTGCCATCTGCAATACGAAGACATAAGCAATGTCACAGCACTTTTTATTTCAATAGCCCATGAAATATTATATGGCTCTTCATCTTTATTTTGTTTTAAAATCGCATTTGCCGCTTTCTTAACATCTTCATCTGAAGATTCTGCTTGTTCTTTTAAGAACAATTTGAAGTTATCATCATTCCATATTTCTTGTATTTTTGTATCCATAATAACCATACCAAAGTCATGCAAATAAGCAACATGAAGCAATAGCCATAGATCGGTAGGTGATAAATTCTCAATATTATAATTACCGAGCATTCGTTCAATGTTTAACAAAATGCTTTCCGAATGCGATCCATCATGCAAACTGTAATGTGGATAATCTTTGATAATGGTATTTAATATTGGTTCCAGTGTCTTCTTGTTCAGATTCCATGTCGACCAAAGTTCTCTATATTCTTGGTTTTCATTTGAAATCTTTTGTAATTGAGATTCTATGCTTATAGTATGTTTATACATTTTAAAACTCCTTTCAGTCAACACTTATGCTTTTCACGGCAAGTTTAACATTATTTTAAACTGTTTTTTCACAATCAGTTTTGCACATTAGTGAGAATTCACTTAGTGATAACAAATCACTGATTTTATTCTACCTTCAATCTTGCAATATTCAAAGTTGATTTGATCTTTTTCTTATCATCACTAATTAAGAAACAAATCTCTTTAACTTTTTTCCAGGAATTCAAATTAGCAGAAATCTCCTTTAATGGTATGGCACATGTTTTTTTTGCTTCAGTTACATTCAGTCTATATTTAAGAATCCTGGCTTCTGTCTTGATTTCTAAATCAATCTCACTCAATTTATTTGTTGCTGAAATATCAAAACTTAAGCTTTTATTATCTTCCGCCCAACGAGCCCAATTAGCATTTTGTGGAAAGATAACAACAGAGCATAAATTACTGCTTGTTTTACTAAAATCAACAGCCACTGACAATTCTCTTTCTTGTTGCGAAAGAAAAACACATCCATTTGTTAATGTATCGCCTATACAATATGTATTGGATTCCTGCATATTTATATTAACATCATATTGTATAGACTGCAAAAAATCATCCCTTTTTCGTTCCCAACGATTCTGATCTATACCTACATCAAACATAGTTGATAACTTATCTTTAAAATCGTTCAGCCTAGACTTCACATTATATACATCATCGTCTAATTTAATTGATATTTTCCTCGGATTTATTGTGCCTTTTATTTCACTAAAATCAACCCCAGGCAAAAGAAACGTAGTGTATTTCGTCTGTTTCCCCCAAGCTGCTCCCATTTCATTCAAACAAGCTACACTGTTATAGTAGTTTTCAGATAACATGAATAAAACATACAGTTCTTCGTCATCAAACATATTTTTCAAATAATCAAAAATATCCTCGTCGGTCGGCACGCCCAATTCAGGTATGGAGCTACAAAACATATCGTGTTGACTTATTCCCATTGCGTATAATAACTCTACGAAGTTTTGTACTATTTCCTTATCTTTTTCTGCATGGCTAATAAATATTTTGCTCATTTTATTTCCTTCCTTTCACGGATGATAATTCTATTAAAATTATTATACCATAATCAAGTAACACTTTCAATTAGAATAATTAAAATATACGGCTAAAACGTCAACACAAACCACAAAACAGGCTATGGCAAATTTGCATTTGCCATAGCCTGCTCAAGTATGAATGTAACCAACACATCAGGGGCTATCTCCATACTACCTCATATCCCATACATTCTGCAATGTATCTGACCGGCACATATGTGCGGTCATTTACTATTTGTGCTGCGGTATCCATTATTATCGTCTCACCGTTGCATAACATTGCTTGTTCTCTGATTTTCAGCGTTATATCTATATCCTCGCTATTTATCGTTACAGTCTGAGTTCCCTCATCATATCCGACCTCACATCCTATGCTTTCCGCAACGGCACGGATGGGAAGCTGCGTTCTGTCATTTTCGTCGATAAACGGCTTTGCATCCGGGAAGATTACTTTTTCATCTTCTATGATTACTTCTAATTCACCACTCTGATTCGTCACTTCAAGAACCGTAACTTTGTCAGGTTTGGGTGTGACTTCCGGATTTTGAGTTGCCTTCGGGATTTCTGTTTCCTCCGGCTCTGCTGTTGCTCTTGCCGGTTTTTCAGTCTCGAAAGGCTTGTGCGTAGCATAAACAGGCTCCTTTTCTGCATCGGAATCCTCATCATAAAGAAACTCCAGCGGGTCATCCTCATATTTCTTATTTTCCGCTACTGGCTCATATACAACACCATCTGCCAGGCTTATATTTTTTTCCTCAAGAGCTGTGTCGCAGAATGCCGCCTTTTCTATTATTGTGTCACCTTTAACAGTGAGGCTGTTTAACGAAATACATTTGTTAAATGCTCGTGAACCAATTTTTTCTACTGATTCTGGAATTGTTACGTACTTGAGGTCTATACAGTTTTCAAAGGCATTTGCCTCTATTGTCTCTAACCCTTTATTGAGCTTTAAATCTTTTAGGCGAGCGTTATATGCAAAAGCATACTGATCTATTTTTGTGATGCTCTCCGGAATTTCAGCTGATTTTATGCCTTTGCAGTACACAAAACATCCTCTGGGAATTTCCGTTATGCCCTCAGGAATAATCGGCTTTGTAAGTGATGTACAGCCATTGAATGCATCTGCACCGATTTGTTTTATCTCACCCTTAAATTCTACATTCTCAAGTTCGGTTGCTTCTGTAAATGCATTAGACGGTATTGTGTCAAGCGTTTCGGGATATATTACTTTTTTAACCTTTGAACCTTTAAATGTATATGGTCTTATGGTTGTTACGGTTTTGGGGATTTCAACAGTATCATCTGCACGTCCTGAAACTGCATATATTGTTTTCCCTCCATCTACAAGAAGAAAATTCTCAGGATAATTTTCAAGATACGGAGTATTCTCAAATACGTTGCTATTAAGCTCCGCTTCGCCATTCCAGTTAATCGACCCAAGTGACGTGCATCCTGAGAATGCCGAATCACCAATCACCTTAACAGAGTCAGGAATCGTTATGTTTTCAAGAGAAACACAATTCATAAATGCACCGCTGCCAATTCTCTCTATACTCTTAGGAATATTTATATCTTCAAGATTTTTACAGCCGAGAAATGCCATATCAGATATTGACTCTAAACCGTAAGGCAATGAAATACGTTCAAGTGCCTTGAAGTTTCCAAAAGTAAAATCACCCTTCGGTTCTACACCCTCGCCAAGATTTATCTCCTTAATAGTGTCCTCAATATCCTCCAGTCCTTTTCCCGGTTGAACAGAAAAAACAGGTCTGCCGCCAAGCTCACCCGGAATATTTAATACTTCTACATCTTCACCGGGAATAATGTCAGTAATTTTAGAATTCAGATAACGATATACCGTACCATTCTCATCAACATATTCCTCGCCGGCATATACTGTAACCGCTGATACACCGGCAGTAATTGCCAGTGCTGATATAAGTGATATTAGTTTAGTGTGCTTCATTGTTGTGTCTCTCCTTGTATGTTATTTAAACTTCAAATTAAAGGTACAATTATTCTCCAAATAACAGTTCATTTTGCTCTTTGATTTCTTTCTGTCGAATAGCTTTTTCTTCTTTATAGTCCGGGTTGCTTTCATATACCTGTTTTATTTTCTCCGCTAAATTATTTATATTTAATGCACCGCTGTCTAAATCACTGTTCAAAGCCGTCATTCCGTACTCGGAAATACTATATTTACCCTGTTTCATTCCTGTAAGTACATAGTAATCTTCATCTGTCGCTACATCGCTATCATCTCTCGATAAAAACAACAATACGTTTTCATTTTCAAAGAAATCCGGATAACCCTCAGAATGCACAATCGTATTAGCGTCCTCGCCTTTATTAATTCTTACCTTGACATTATCACCTGATATATCTCCATATAATACATTATCAACATCTATAACAATATCAGTTTGGAGAATATTTCTTATGTCTTCTCCCCGTTCGAAATTTTTATTGCTCCATTTGCTTGGTAATATGTCTGATACGGTACCTTCAACAATTAAGTCAGAGTCTAATATCATTTCTTCTTCGCTTCTTGGCTCCGGCATTATCCCACTAATTGTTATGCTTCTTTTTTCCTGTTGAAGGATATCTTTCAAATTAAATCCCAAAGTTATAGCGGCCGATGTACACAACAACCCTATCATTACTTTTTTTAATACAGTTTTCATCATTTATCTCCTCCTCAGTATATCGCATTAATTCCGTTAACATCGTCCTGTGCCACTCCTCGCACTACTCCTGGTTCAATATGAGGATACATAACAGCACCTTCAACATTTGATTCATCTAATCCCAACAAATGCCCTAACTCATGTGTTAAACAAGTTTGAATATCATAAGAGGTCGATGCCGTACCAAACGGGAAACTCACGTTAATGTCAATATCTGCTTCATAAACTCTATTACTGCCCGTGCTGATAAAAGCTGTTTCAAGCAAATAACTGTTAGTTCCTCTTGTCCCTTTAGTTATTTGATTTATAGAATTGAGAATGGGATATGTACTTGTACTATGTTTTACAGTGTCTCGATATACTAAATCACCATCATGAACCATATTCCAAGCCAAGCAAGCATTATGTATCGCTGTTGTTGTATCTTCTGAAAAGGTATTACTACCTTGCACATAGGCAGGAACGGAATCAAATCCATAACGATACTTAATTGTATATGCACTTGCAATATTAACACTAGCCATAAACATACTTAAAAAGACTATTATTGCAATTCTTTTTGTTTTCATAATATTTTTCCTTCCTTTCTTGTTCTAACGCCAAAGTTGCAAAAATTCTTATAAAGTACTTGACAAACCAAAAGGAATCATATATACTTTTATAAGAGAGAAGTCTTTTAAAATCAGCAATAAATCTTCCACGGCTTATTATGATTTGTAAGGCTCTCTTTTTTTGCCTTTATAAGCGTTATTCTTTATTATTAGTTTTGTTTTTGTGAAGAATACAATGTATTCTTCACAGTACCATATGGTACTGTGAAATCATTTCTCGGTTTCTGCTACTAATGCCTGTAATGCCTCAGGCGCTTTAATCTGATGCATACCATAATTAGAAGCTAAACCAGCAGAATAAATTGCTGCTTCAAGTGCTGCATCTGCAGTTGAACCCATAAAAAGATTACTAAGCCAACTAAACATTTTAATCCCCTCCTTCCTGAACTAATATACCGATTACCATAAGAATGGTTACAGCTACTAATGTTATTGATATAGTAACACCTTTGTTAAATCCGGCGATAAGCAATATGATTGAAATTACCGACATAATAAAAGATGTTAGAATTGCATTTGTTTTATTTTGTTTCTTCTGTTTTGTGGTTAATTCTTTATTTGAATGCCTTATTGGTGATAAAGCTGCTATAAATATAATACAGAATACATTGAGAATTAAAGATATAATCATTTTAAAAGGATATGCTGACAGCAATTGTGAAACCACTATTACTCCCAAAAATGTAATTAGCATTGATAATCTGCACAGCCAAAACGTTTTAGCATGAAAACCGCCGCTGAACTGACGTACAGAACATAAGGTTATTAAAAATAATATACTGTCAATTATTCTGTTCAATAACATCCCTAATAATATAACTATTGA
Organism: Clostridia bacterium; assembly: GCA_045542415.1. Classification (GTDB taxonomy): domain Bacteria; phylum Bacillota; class Clostridia; order UBA1381; family UBA1381; genus UMGS1958. The sequence goes on along the minus strand of JAZQKZ010000023.1, from coordinate 38,002 downwards.
AAAATTGATTATATCCGCTAATATCAACTGAAAACCATAACTGTAAATTTCACGTTTGTCCTGAGGAACATAATTTTTTCTTATGTAAAAATCTGTTATTGCATTTGATATTTTTTCCATTATACTGTCCTTTCTTTATAATTTCATTATACTAAAAAACACACAAATGTCTATAGGTCTGGCACGATAGACGCAATTTCAGGCACAATAGACACAGTTTTAGGGTGAATAAAAAGGATAAGCCGACTAACTTTCGACTTACCCTTAAGGTTATTTACTTATATTTAAAAGTATATGACATCCGAATTCCTGCTTTTCTTCAAAATACTGTATCATTCCGTCATATTTTTTAACTAAGGAATCAATGGTTTTTGTTCCTATTCCATGTAGTTCCGTGTCGCTTTTGGAAGTGTTAAGCTGTGGATTTTTTTCTAATACCGATTCTTTAATACTGTTTCTTATTAGTATAGATAAATATGCACCCTGAAGCTGAACCTCTACGGTTATTCTTCTTGTTTGAGTTTTATCCGCAGCTTCTATTGCATTATCAATCAGATTTCCGAACAGCACACCTGTGTCAACTGCGTCAAGCTCATTTAGGGAGTCTTTCATTACCTTTACTATTATATAAATGTTTTTTTGATTGCATATTGCTATTTTTGAGTTTACTATTGCATCAAAAGCGTTGTTTCCTGTGTTGATAAAATTCTGAATATTGGGAAGGTGATTTCCTGTTAAATTCTTTATATATTCCTTTGCTTCTTCGCATTTACCGGAATCTATATTATTATATATAATCAACAGTTGATTTTTAACATCATGCCGTACAGATTTCATTTGCTGCACAAATGCATTTGCCTGTTCAATATTCTTTTTTGCATTTTCATTTTCTTGTTCTAACAGTTTAATTTTTAACTTTGTTTCGTGTTCCTTATTAAGAACAGTAAAAAAGTAATATGTAACAATATTAGCTATTACTATACATCCCATGCCTAATAATATATATGTTCTGATTTCTTCGTGGTCAAGGGCTGCAAGCATAAGAGCACATACCGAAATCAACGAAATTACAGGTATCAGCAGTAATAAAATCCAAAAATGTTTATCCAGTGGATTCTTGTATTTATTCCTGAGAATTATGCGTGTAACATAGAAAAGAATTATTTTCGTTATTATAACGCTTATGACACGAATGCTGTTAAAAACCGAAATCATTGCATTTGGGTCATATCCGATAATGTTACACACAAAAAGATTTGTAAGTACCGCAATAGCCATCACTATGACTTGTATCAATACCGATGCCCATAATTTAAGAAAAATAGACCCTCTTAAACACAAAACCGCATATATGAAGTAAATAGCAACCGGAATAACAGATGCAAACCCTTCATATGCAGTTATATGATTTATTATACAAAGCTCTGAAAAAGCAGCAAACCATCCGCAAAGAAAACCAACTATTCTTCTATTATCAGTAAATTTACATCCAAGATATCTTGTTGCAAAGTCAATTATAATAAAGGTTTCTATAAGATTGACGCCCCATTCAAATATAAGTTTACTCATAATTTTTTGCTCCTTATAAACTCCTGAAAAATACTCTTAACGTAATCTTGCCTGTCCCTGCTTATATGTATCTTTTCTCCATCACGCAGAACAACATCACGACTTGTTATTTTTTCAATAAACCTACAGTTAATAATAGCTCCGTTTTGGATACGCACAAAATACAAAGGCGACAGCTGTTTCTCTGCATCTGAAATTTTGCATCGCAGTTGAATGTCTTTTCCGTCCTTGCATTTGACTATGATGTAATGCTTATAAGCCTGAATGTATTTAGTTTTATTTATATCTAAGGCAATCGCTTTGTTTTCGGTTATAAAGTCTATTACAAAATGTTCTTTTTCACGTTCTGAATCAATCTTCTGAAGAAGGCGTGGCAATACTATATCCAAGTCCTCCAAATGACTTTTTCTTACAAACCAGAACGGCTGAAATTCCCACGACTGATATACCTTATCCTCATGACTGGTGACAAAGACAATAAGTGCATTGTGTTTGCTTTTTTGCAATTCTTCTACCGCTTTAAACCCATCCATTTTTGGCATATCTACATCTACAAGAACAGCATCTACTTTATTTTCGGTGCAATATTTAACCATTGTTTCCCCTTCATAAAACTCCTTAATATCGCACTTTAATCCATTATCTTTCATAACGGATAATACTTTGTCATGCAAAATTCCGACCATATTTGCATCATCATCACAAATTACAATATTCATATATTTTATACTCCCATGTATGTTTATTTGTATTAAGAATTTGTCATTCGTGTTTTATATATCAACTAATTAAAAATTATATCATATATTGTCATAAAAGGCAATATATTACCTATGCCCATCCAGCCAGCGTTGAAACTCTTCAAGAGTAATCTCGCCGTTGTAGCAGCGCTTACGCTCTGCACGGGCTTTTTTGCCGAATGCCTTGAATTCGTCCTTTGTAATCAATTTCGCACGCTGACGGGAATCCATGCGGCGGTATGCTGTGATATATGCCTTGTGAATTGCATCGTTCTTATGCACTATATCAAATGTCTTTAATGCACCAATCTCGTTACACGGCTTTGTCTCGCCGGGCATGATACGGTCGCAGTATTCGCTGTCAACTCTGCCGCCCGGAATAAAATACTTACCACAGCACTTACACGGCTTGAATGCAACTTTATTGTTAAGCATCTGCATTATATCGAATCGAATTACATCGTCCATTGTTTCTAGCTTTGACAGAATCGTATAATCATCAAGACCGTTTGTATCGAACTCGGTTTCAAAATCAAATTTAAACAGGTCGCTTTCGCTGCCCTGCTCTATGAAACGTTGGGGAAGTGGAGTACTGTCGTCTTTCATAATCTTATCAATATAGAAGCTGATTTCAGCCTTTTTCTGACCAATACTTGCAATCATTGAATTGATAAAATTCATCAGGTAATGCGCTGAACCCTTTACCGGAGGAGCAAAGTCGCTGCCCATAAACGCCGTGAGCCTTGCAACAGCTTCACTGCTGTTTATTGCACTCTCTGCAAGATAATCAATGTATGCAGCGATATAAATCGTTAGAAAGCTGTTTTTGTCAACATACGGAGCTGCTGCATCCATTGCCTGACCTATTGCTTCGCTGACTGTTCCGCCTGCGGCTATTTTTACTGCAAATGCTGTTTGGATTTCAAAGAATATAGTTGATAAAATCTTTGAATCAAGCCACAGGAAATCAAAAGTCGTTTTTCCGCATACTGAATGAACGACCGTTTCCTCAATTTCGTTAAAATTCAGCTTGTAGTATGTTCTGTTGTCCTTTGCAAATCCGTAAATTTTGTTTTTCATAATTATCCCTGCTTTCCTTTATGTTCACCTATATAGAAACGCATTTCCCCATTTTTATATGATGCGTTAAGCTCGGTTAGTTTGTCCTTTGCCCATGCTGCATTTTTGCGTGCCCATGTCGTTGCCTTATCCTCGGCTTCCCAAATAGTTGCCATATAATATAAAGGACAATTCAAATCCATGTTCTCTATGTAGTATTTGATTTTATCATAATCATCGTAAATAACTTTAGCTGCCCGATAATCATCTGACTGGAATTTGATTTCGATTATACAAATATATTCTGCAATGCCATCACTTAAATAATCACCCGGTAAGGAATTATCAATCTGCACTAACGCCATATCCGGTCTGCGTTTGCTGCCTGCAAATTTTCCGTTGGTAAGCTCTGTGAAAATTTTGATATTATACTTTTCGAGCAGATTATTTAACCTTGTCCTGATATGAAAATAGAAGGCGTTTTTAAGAGTGTCCTCATTTATTAACAAATCATTATCATAATCCTGTTTAATCTCATATTTCCATATATACCTAATCGCATTATCAATCTCTGTCAGAATCTTCTTATCCATACACGCACCTCTAACGAAAATAAATAATTTATATATTTATTATACTATGTCGTTCTTTAAAAGTCAATAGTTTATGCAAAACGATTATAAAAAACTTTTTCAGAAATAATGCTTGACAAATACAAATAGGTGTGCTATACTTATAAGCGACGATAGAAATACATTTATATTATAATCGTCCGTATATTCTGAACGGGAAGGAGGAATTTTATGAACCGAATGGATTATATGCAGAGATTAAAGCACTATCCCGAAATCTTAAACGCTGAGCAAGCGGCAGAAATCCTTGATGTCAGCAAAAAGACGCTGTACAAGACTATCAAGGATAAGAAGCTGCACGCCGTAAAGGTCGGCAGAGAATATCGGATAGTCAAATCACAGCTTATTAAGCTGTTGGTATCATAAAGAAGGAGGAGAATATGGCAGCAATGAAGAAAGACATTCAGGTGTCGGGACACCTGGAAGAAATCAAGGGCGTTTTCCATATGAAGATCACATGGGTTTCAGCCGATGGCAAACGTCAGCGTAAATCACGCAGTACCGGACTTATTTCACGAGGCAACAAGAAGCGTGCACAGGATATGTTAAACGATTTCATTCGTGAAAAGCAGTCGGAGCTTAGTGCCAATGGCGACAGCGGCAAAGACGTACTCTTTACCGACTACATGAAGCAATGGCTTGCAAAGATGCAGCCGCAGATTCGCAAGACTACATACAGCGGCTATCACGACAGCGTAAACAAGATTATTGTTCCGTATTTTGAGCCACTGGGCTTGAAACTGAGCGAGGTCACACCGAAGCATATCCAGGATTTCTATACGGAACAGCTTGAACGTGTGAAGGGAACGTCGGTGAAGCGATACCACGCAAACATTCACAAGGCATTCAAGGACGCACGCAAATTACAGCTGATTGACTCAAATCCGATGGATTGCGTTGAACCACCAAAAACCACGCCTTACAACGGACAGGCATACACGGTGGACGAGGTACAGCAGATATTACAGCTCATCAAGGACACGGTTTACGAAATACCCATAGTGCTGATGTTATTTTACGGACTTCGGCGTGAGGAGGCGATGGGGCTTAAATGGAGCAACATTGACTTCGACAATGACACACTGCTTATCGCACACACAATAACGGAAACCCGAATCAACGGTCATTTAGAGATGGTGTTTGAGGACTTGACCAAGAACAAGAGCAGCCGCCGAAGCTTACCGCTTGTGCCACAAATAAAAACTCTGCTTCTTGAGAAGAAACAGAGCATCAGCGAGTACAGAAAGATGTTTAAAAGCGGCTATTGCACGAAATATCTTGATTATGTCTGTGTCAACGAGCTTGGCGAGATTATAAAGCCACGTACAGTGTCAGAGAGCTTCAAGCGACTGACAAAGCAGAACAATATCCGTAATCTGCGGCTTTACGATTGTCGGCATACCGCCGCAAGCATTATGCTCAAAAACGGTATCAGCATGAAGCAGATTCAGATGATTTTAGGGCACAGCGATTATTCAACAACCGCAAACATTTACTCACATCTTGATTACACCGACAAGATTTCGGCAGCGAACGAGATGGAAAACATTTATTTTGGCGGAGGTCAGGAATGAATTTAAGGGAGTTTAGGGCAAAATTGGGCAAAACAAAAGAGACAAGCTCTAAAAACTTGCCTCTTTCAAGTCGGGATGACAGGATTCGAACCTGCGGCCCCTACGTCCCGAACGTAGTACTCTACCAAACTGAGCCACATCCCGATAAAGCGGAGAAGGTGGGATTCGAACCCACGTGCCCGTTAAGGCAAACGCATTTCGAGTGCGCCCCGTTATGACCGCTTCGATACTTCTCCGTATTAAGTTATTTTCAAGCGTTTTGTCCAAAACCTGCAATTAGGGCAAATTTTACGGCAAAACTTCAAATTTAATGTGAGCGGCTTATTCTCACAAACCCAGTAATTTCAAGGGTTCAAGCCTTTGGAGGTTCTCTTTAGTGTACACTCTTTCGAGTCAGTCCCGTTATGACCACTTCGATACTTCTCCGTATATACCAACCTGCTTTCACAGGGTGTTTTCCTATTCTTTTTTTGCGAAACGGGACGTCCCGTTATGTCCTGTTGCGGTTTCCCGAAATTTTTCTATGCACTTTCGTGCAAAAATTTCGACCGCTGCCACTCCTTTTTGCTCGCTTCTTCTGCCACCGGCAGCGCTCACAAACGTCCCCTCTTCGATACTTCTCCGTATATACCAACCTGCTTTCACAGGGTGTTTTCCTATTCTTTTTTCACGAAACGGGACGTCCCGTTATGTCCTGTTGCGGTGCCCGAAATTGTTTATGCACTTCCGTGCAAAAATTTCGACCGCTGCCACTCCTTTTTGCTCGCTTCTTCTGCCACCGGCAGCGCTCGCAAACGTCCCCACTTCGATACTTCTCCGTATTAAGTTAAAAAAAGCACTTCTTACGAAGTGCTTTTTAAGTCGGGATGACAGGATTCGAACCTGCGGCCCCTACGTCCCGAACGTAGTACTCTACCAAACTGAGCCACATCCCGATTTCTAAGCTTTCGCTCATCAACAGATAATATTCTACCACAACAGTTGCTGATTGTCAAGCATTTTTTTAATTTTTTTTATTTTTTATTACTCTATCCGACAAAAAGAGGGTGCTTTGCCATCGCCCGCTACCCTCTCTCGTTTTTATATGTTATTAAGATACATCTTTGAATACGCATTTCTGTACTCACTGCAGGTAACACCCTCGTGCCGCCTGAACAGCCGCATAAAATATCCGGCATCCTCAAAGCCTAAGCTCTCCGCAATTGCCCCTATGCTCTCGTCCGATGCACTCAGCAACTGCTTCGCCAGCATAAGCTTCTTCTCTGTGATAAATTCATTCACTGTCATTCCGGTACTTTCCTTGAAAATCTTTGCCAGATACCGCTTGTTATACCCTATAGCCTTTGCCACCGTTTCAAGCGACAGCTTCGATTTAATTTCAAGCTCAATCCATGCCACTGCACGGTTTACCGCCTTATTTTCAGACACACCCTCATGCTCCGACTGCGACGCAATCTCATAGCACAGTGCCGTAAAAAGGAAATCACAGTAACGCTGCCTTGCACCCGTCAGCTTATGCACGTCAAGTAGCTGATTATACAGTATATTAACTCTCGCATAGTCCGTCAGCTTAAAATGCACCGGTATGCTCAGCCTGCCCTTACGCTCATCATCAACACTGAAATCACTTCCTATAAGAAAATGTGCCCAGAAATATCTGATACCTCCCGCTGTATCACTGTCACGAAATCCCTTGTGAAGAACTTCACCGGGAAGTATCAGTGCCTCTCCCCTATGCGCCTTATACCTGACCGAATCCATTTCAATATTCAATACGCCCTCTTCAACCACTATAAGTACATGCAGACGCATATTGCGCTCCATATGCACAAAATTCCGTGATATAAGCCTGCCGCACAGAATACTCGAAAATTCACGGTCTGTGTTTATGTTCATATATTTCATACTCTTCTCCCTCGAAAAAGTGAACATTGTCCATATTATGTATTATATCATCTATTGCAAAGAATTGCAAGAAAATATATAATTAAAGTAACAAATTTAATATGGAGGTCATTATGAAAACATATTTATGGGATAAAGAACTCAAACCACTTACCACATCCAAGGAAAGAAACATTTCAAATCCGTACGGCTCAGCCTTTAGTGTAAGCGAGGTACAGCTCAGTGACGGAATTTTCAAGACCTCACAGGATACCGGCAAGAACATGATTCTTTCACTTGACATTGACAGACTTTTAGCACCGGTTGCATACTCAACAGGTGCTTCAAAGAACACATCAAAATATTATGGAGGCTGGGAGTCCTACAATTATCGGGGTTACGGGGCTACGGGAATTACAGGTCATTCACTCGGTCACTGGCTCAGTGCCGCCTCAACAATGTACGCTTCAACAGGTGATCCGGCATTAAAAGAGAAGCTTGACTATGCAGTTACAAAGATGGCAGAGTATCAGGCAGTATGCGGTACAGGCTTTGTAGGCGGATGGGTTCCCGGAGATTTTGAAAAAGCAGTCAAATCAGGCAGCATGAAAATAAGCGGCTTTGAAATAAGCGGATATTGGGTACCCTGGTATTCAATCCACAAGATTTATCAGGGACTTGTTGATGCATATACATTAACGGGCAACGAGCAGGCATTGGAGGTTGTATGCAAGTTCGCTGACTGGGCAAAGAATCTCACTGACAACCTCTCAGACGAACAGTTTGCGGCAATGCTCGGCTGTGAATATGGCGGCATGAACGAGGTTATGTGTCAGCTCTACACAATCACAGGCAATGAGGATTATTTCAACCTTGCACTCCGTTTCTGCGAATCGGCAATTCTTGACCCGCTTGCAAACGGCGAGGACAGACTTCAGGGCAAGCACGCCAACACTCAAATACCGAAGGTAATAGGTGCAGCAACGGTATATAATGAGGATGAATCATATACAGCCTACCGCAAGGCGGCAGAGTTTTTTTACGATACCGTTGTAAACAACCGTTCATACTGTATCGGCGGCAACTCAAACTACGAGCATTTCGGCACAGTTACCGAGGAGGTTCTGGGTACCCAGACATGTGAGACCTGTAACACATATAATATGATGCGTTTAGCAGAGCATCTTTACGCATGGAATCACAACCCGGAATACATGGACTACTACGAAAAGGCACTATTTAACCACATTCTTGCTTCACAGGATCCTGACAGCGGAATGAAGACATACTTCATGGCTACAACTCCGGGACATTTCAAGGTTTATTCAACTCTTGAAAACTCGTTCTGGTGCTGTGTGGGCAGCGGCATGGAAAACCCGGGCAGATATGCGAGAAATATCTACTACAAGGACGGTAAGGATTTCTATATTAACCAGTTCATTTCATCAGACGTAACATGGGCTGAAAAAGGACTTACAATTTCACAGCAGACAAATTATCCGTACGAGGATACTACGGTTATCACAATTAACGAGGGCAATGCAGAAGCATCAATCAATATCCGTATCCCCGGCTGGATTGCCGATGCTGCAATTATCACAATCAATGACGAAGAGCCGGTTAAGGTTTCCGAGACAGGCTACTACACAATCAGCCGAGTATGGAATGCAGGCGATACAATCACAGTCAAGCTCCCGATGGGTCTGCACACCTATACAGCAAGAGATTCTGTAAACAAGGTATCATTCATGTACGGACCGGTAGTGCTTGCCGGTGCATTGGGAACGCAGAACTTCCCGTCATCGGATATACAGAGCGACCACACAGCACTTGATTCGCACACAAGAATCAACGTAGCAGACCTCGTTGTAGCAGACAAAGACCCGAATACCTTTATCAGCGTGTCGGATTTATCGAAGCTTGAATTTACATTAACGGCAGGCGATTACACCTATACACTTCTCCCCTATTTTGACATCCACCACCAGCGTTATTCGCTCTACTGGAATCTTTACGGCGAGAATGACGAAATCGTAAAGGATGAGTTTACGGAGGCACTTGATGCTGTAACAATCGACACTGTCCGCACAGGTGAACAGCAGCCGGAGGTTGACCATGCAATGGAAAACAGCAACTCATATTCAGGCTACTTTGACACAGTTGCAAGAAGCTGGAGAGATGCAAGAGGTGATGGAGGCTTCTTCAGCTACGAGATGGAGGTTGACTCAAGTACAACCAATTATGTAATGGCACTTTACTGGGGCGGTGACACGCCGTTCAGTGCCAACGGAGTAAGCTATACCCGTAGCTTTGAAATTGTTGTTGATGACACTGTTATAGGTGAAGCAACATTAAACAACAATGACCCGGGAAATCTGATATATACTTATTATGAAATCCCGTCGGAGCTTACGGACGGAAAGACAAGCGTTATTGTAAAGTTCAGAACAAAGGGTGCAAATACAGCCGCAGGCGGCGTATTTGAGGTTCGTACTACAACGGGAATTGTTAATAAATAAAATTCACCTCATAAAAAATCAGCCAACAATACGTTGGCTGATTTTTTTCACTTTACAAGCGTAACACTTTTTACAAGCTTGTCGCTTGCAGGCTTCATTGAGCCTTTTTCCCATGCATATGCGTTGATTATGTATTCTCCCGGCTCTGTAAGAGCAAATTCACCGCTTGCTTCGGTGCTTACTGCCGCAAGCCTGCCGTCTGCATACATGAGCGCAAGATATACGTCATTTTCAGCATCTGTATTCTCATACTCATATTTTACAGTGCCATTATCATCAATCGCACCTACTCTTAACACCGGCTCGCCGTTCATTGTCTTGTATTCCTCAATCACCTGATCCTCGCTCATTGCGTAGTCAAACACTCTGAACTCGTCAATCATACCTGACGAATACTCGCCGCTGCCCCAGTTTGCCTTACCGATGTATGCAACCGAGCTGCTGCCCAAAAGCGTTCTTAACTCAACCTCTGTGCGGACCGTTGCTCTTCTCACTCCATCTACATAAAGCGAGTATGAGTTATCTGAGTACGACACAACAACATGCTTCCACTCTCCGTTTGTATAATTAGCTGTTGCCGCCGTCGGACGTGACTGCGAATTGCTGTTATATCTCTCACATGTAAGCTTTGAACCACTGTCAAGTACACCTACATACTTCTCCGACTGATACGTCTGTGCTGTGGCATTCGGTGCGGCATAGAACCACCATGACTGCGAATTAGTCTTTGACATAAACGATACCGTAAATGTCTCGTATCCGCTTAAAAGGCTCTTGCCTGCCGCATTGCTTATTTCAATATAATCGCCCGAATCAAGCACTGCCGCCTTGCCCTTATAGCCATCCTCATAGGTTATTGTGCCGTTAACCTTTGCCTTGCCAAGCTCCGGAGTTGCCTCATTGTCAAAGCTAAGCTCGAATAAAAGGTTACCCTCCTCATATTTACCTGTCGCCGGGTATGCCTCCATAAGTGCATTGTATTCATCTATTGTGATAGTCATAACCGTACCGTGACGGTAGGTTCCGTCAAAGTTGAAGTCTGCACCCGATGTAAATTTACCTGCTGTGATATCCTCTGTGATAAACGGCTTATATCCCTCGCTTGTTGAATACTTATCAAGCAGCAGACACCATTTATCTTCACCATTGAGCTTATATGCAGTCGGACCCTCATAGCCTGTTATAGTATTGCCTGCGGTACCGTTTAATGTGTAGGTTGACACCTCGGCAAACGGTCCGTCAAGACTTATACTCTGCTCCATGATTACCGATGACCTGCTCTCATTCTTTGTAAATCTGTAATATACACCGTCCTCTTTAAGGAATGTAGTGTCAATATTACTGTGGTCTGTTTCAATATATACCTCAGCCGGTGTGAAGTTCACAAAATCTCTTGTATAGCTTCTATATACTCTCTGCTTTGTATAGTTATCTCCTGCAACCTTTGACGCCCAGAATACCATATATCTGCCCGTTGCATCATCATAAACCGTTTCAGGTGCCCATGTACAGCCTGCATTGTCCGGTGCAACCTTAACCAGTCTTGCCTCCGACCAGTTAACAAGGTCTGTTGACTCCCAGATAACAATCGACTTACTTCCCGATGTCTGGCAAGTACCCCATCGATGTGAATCGTCACGTCTGTTATATATTGAAAGGTCTGTTGCAACGATAAAGAATTTATCCCCCTCAGGCGAACGGATGATATGCGGGTCACGCACTCCAAGCTCACCTACGGTGCTTGTGAGTATCGGTGCTGCCTCGTTGAGCGTTGTCCAGTTGATTCCGTCCTTTGAAAGCGAGAAGTAAATCTGCTCGCAGTCTGCATTCCCCTCTGTTCCGACAAAATGTGTGAAGAGATATGCTTCCATATCAGCATTGCTCTTGCCCTGTGCTTTTGCTTTTACCACTACATTATATGTTACACTCTGTGTCGAAGCACCCTTGCTGAATACTGCCGATAAAGTTACCGATACCTCTGCATCACCTCTTGTAACAATACCGTCCTTGCTGATAACCGTTTCGTCCGATGAAGTCCATTCAATTGACACACCGTTTACTTCTGTGGGCATATAGAGGTTGCCATATACCTCTGTCGGCACAGTCATTGCAGCAACTGCCTTTTCTACATCCTCTCCATCCGTCAGCGGTGCCATTTCAGCATATACCACCAACTCCGATAAGTTACAGTTATAGTCCTCCGCTGAGCCATTATAGCTCTGTTTACCCGACGGAACACTGTAACGGATGTATCTGTAAGCCTCCTCATTATTTTCAAGCTCTGTTACATAAGTAAGCGTACCTGATGCCGGGATTGAATCAATCTTATAAAGCTGTGTCCATGTAGTACCGTCATTTGAGCCGTGAACCATACCGTCAACCATACGGTATTCATAGCCTGTTCTCGGTGCATATGCAACCATACCGACTATATACGGTGTTCCCAGGTCATATGTCACATAGCCTGCATTAAGACCGTCAAAATACGTTGAGACACTTCCGTCCGCAACCTTTGCGGGACCGTTTGCAGCATCGCTGTTCCACGGATTTGAACCGCTTACCATATCTGATGTTATATCAAGTCTTGAGCCGTTTACAACTGCTACCGTCATGCTGTTTGAGCCTACTGTTTCACTTGTTGCGATTACCTCAACTGTTCCGTTCTTGACAAGTTTGAGTACGCCTGTTTCCGGATTGATTGTTGCAACGCTTTCGTCTGAAACTGACCATTTAACATCACTTCCATCACTTGTCGAAGCCGTATAAACATAATCACTGCCCTTTGTTGCAAGTGCCGCACCGTCAACTGTGATATAACCTATATTATCAGCATTGTTATCTATTACAAATGTAGTAACAGAGTTCGGTGCAAGATCATATGTGAATGCCTTGTCCGCCACTTCAACTGTACCTATATCCGCAAGATGCTCCCCGTCAGTAATTGAGCCGCTTGTTCTGATTACCTGTGCCATGCTTCCGGTCTCAGTAAATGCCGACAAGTCAAATTCATAGCTCTTTGCCTCATCAAGAAGATTCATTGCTACAATCTTTATAGCACCTGTATCCTTGTTATATGCCGCCAAAGTATTGTCAGATGAAGCAATAACTGTATCGCCCGGAAGAATATACTTTGTGAACTGACCGAAAACATAGTACTTCTGTGTAAGCTCTATCTGCTGTGTATCATGATTACCGAATGCAACTCCCCATAAGCCGTTATTGTGGTCATAGGCATTATTTTCTTCACCTGCAAAGCCTGCGTCACGGTGATAGTCAACTATATCCCACATTACCCATGCAGCTGGCTGCATACCGTTCATATCGGCAATGATATGTCTTGCAAGTGCAAGTCCGGCACCCATATTACCCGGATTTGTTCCTGCAATATCACCGTTATCAACCTCGCTCATCCAGAGTGTCTTACCCATTGCCATCGCTTTTGTGCGAAGCTCCTTGCGCTGTGAACCGCCATATGTATGAGTATCGATTCTTCCCAAAGCTTCAACCGCCTCCGGGGAAAGCTTTCCTAAATTAGTGATTGTCTGGTCAATGCTTGTTTCATCCATACCGACCACCAACACATTGTCAAGTCCCTCAGCATCAAGTGCTTCACGGGTTGCCACGAGCATTCTCGACTCACTCTCACCCGGGTCATAGTGACAGCCCTCCTGTTTAGGGCTATTTGCTCCCCAGTATGTCGTATCCGGCTCGTTCATCGGTGAATAGCTTTGGAATGTGATTCCGAAATTGTCCTTAAAATACTTAGTTGTCTGTGCGATAAACTTCGCAAAATCATCAACCATATCCGCACGGAGATTGTCCTCTCCCGAATCAACCGCACCGGACGAACAACCTGAATTTGTCATAAAATACGGAGGTGAATTTGAAAAGCCCTCAATATATAAATCAGGGTTTGCCTTTAATGCCGCAACTGTAATATTCCTCTGATTTTCATCCACTGTCCAGTCATAGATAATATCGCCGTTTTCATCAAAGCCGGTTGCATATCCGGGTACCTTTGAATCTGAACGTGTGATATGAGCATGCGTCGGGTCGTCGCCGCCGCCAAGATTATATCGTGCGATATCAAGACCCAATCCCTCATCCGAAAAGAAGTAGTCCGCCGCCTGCTGTGTCAGCGCCTCGCTGTAGCCGAGTCTGTTCGCCCACCAGCAAAGACTTGTACCCCAGCCCTCAAATCGTCCGTTATTAAACGGCGACGCATATGACGGGTCAAGAACTACCCTTGTTGCCTTTTCAGCAAGCATAGCTGTTTCCTCCGCTGATACAGATAGCGCCGATACCGGCACAAGTGCTGTTGCAAGTAACATAGCAAGGAGTCTTTTAAAATGTATTTTCATAAAATCTTTCTCCTTTCATAATGAAAAATCTCCCTGATTATATTATACTATTATATTGTTAAATTTGCAACATTTTTTCTTATATTGTAAATTATCAAAAATCCTCACAACAAAAGAGCTGTCTTTTAGACAGCTCTTCAAAAACCTTATTCATAATCCTTAACCAATAACGCACGCAGGTAACCTCGTGTTGTATCTGTCGATTCAATATAAAATCCGCGTCCGTAATAAAAACGTATTAAAGGCGTTACCTTTGAACCGGTATGCAGACTTATACGCCTGATACCTCGTCCTCTCATTATCCGGTCAACCAGATTCATAATATTTTTTCCTATACCGTTGTTCTGATTATCCAATCTTACACCGAAACGCGACAGATATGCGGTGTTGTCAGGAAACAGCTCAAGCCGCACACTTCCCAACGGAACTCCGTCCTGCGTGGCTATCAGCACAAGCTTGGTATCAATGTCACGGCGGATATCCTCCTCAGTCTCGTGCAATGCCTCAAGCTTGTTACAGTCGCAGTTTGCCATTTCTCCGTACTTTGTAAACGCCTCACGGGTGATATCCAGAATTGCCGGGATATCCGCATATGTCGCAAGACGTATCTGAAACAGTGACTGATACTCTGTAGGCATATTGCACTCTCCTTTCATCAGTCCTTTAATTAACCCATAAGTGTTGCCATTACAGCTTTCTGTGCATGTAATCTGTTTTCAGCCTCATCAAATATAACGCTTCTCGGTCCGTCGATAACCTCTTCTGTTACCTCATAGCCTCTGTATGCCGGTAAGCAGTGCATAAATACTGCATCCTCCTTTGCATGTGCAAACAGCTTGCCATCCACTGTATAAGGTGTGAATATCTTCAATCTCTCTGCCTTTTCAGCCTCCTGACCCATTGATACCCATGTATCTGTATATACTATATCTGCATTCTTTACAGCCTCAATCGGATCCTCTGTTAAAATAAGGCTTCTGCCCGACTTTTTGAAGTCATCCTTTGCATTGGCAACAACCTCCGGGTCACACTCATAACCCTTTGGTGCAGCGATTGCACAGTCAAGTCCTGCCTTTGCACAGCCGTACATAATTGAGTGGGCCATGTTGTTTCCGTCGCCTACATATGCGAACTTCAATCCCTCAAGCTTGCCCTTATGCTCATATGCTGTCATAAGGTCTGCAAGTACCTGACATGGGTGAAGCAAATCAGTAAGTGCATTGATTACCGGAATGTTCGCTTCCTCTGCAAGCTCTACTACGTCTGAGTGTGCATAAGTTCTTATCATAATACCGTCAAGAAAGCGCTCTAAAACCTTTGCTGTGTCATGGATTGACTCGCCGCGTCCGAGCTGAATATCGTTTGATGATAAGAACAACGGATAACCGCCGAGCTGTGTCATACCAACCTCAAATGAAACTCTTGTTCTTGTTGATGACTTTGTAAAAATCATACCCAAAGTCTTACCCTTTAAAAGCGGGTGCGGAATGCCCTGCTTCTGCTCTGCCTTAAGCTTTAAGCCAAGCTTTAATAAATCCTGTATTTCTTCTGATGTAAGATCGTGTAAGCTGATTAAATCTTTCATTTTTATATTCTCCTTTTATTCCCCTAATACTGCATCCAATGCATTTATGAATATATCAATCTCTTCACTTGTAATGTTCAGCGGCGGTGCAATTCTTATAACCTTGCCGCCGCATAAGCTCGCTAAAATCTTTTTCTCAAAAAGCGAATTGAAAACCGCCTTGCCGCTGCCATCAGCAATTTCTATACCTATAAGAAGTCCCTCGCCTCGTACCTCTGCAATTTTTTCCGGATACTTATTGGCAAGCTTTTCAAGCTTTTCCTTGAACTCCTTACCCTTTATGCGTGCATTTTCAACTAAATTTTCTTTTTCATAAATTTCAAATACTGCAAGTCCCGCAGCAGTAGAAAGCGGATTTCCGCCAAAGGTTGTGCCGTGATCTCCCGGCTCAAATGCCGATGCGACAAACTGCTTTGCACACAATGCACCGATTGGCACACCACCGCCCAGAGCCTTTGCAGACGTAAATATATCCGGCTCAACACCGTAAAGCTGATGAGCAAACAGACATCCCGTACGTCCCATTCCTGTCTGAACCTCGTCAAAAATGAGTATTATCTCCTTTTCGTCGCACAAAGCTCTTACCTTTTCAAGATATTCCTTATCCATAGGATGTACGCCGCTTTCGCCCTGAATCGGCTCAAGCATAATTGCGGCAGTTTTGTCTGTAACAGCCGCTTCAAGTGCCTCAAAATTATTCGGTTCTACCTGCATAACACCCGGCAAATTCGGGCGGTACGGTGCCTGATAATGCTCCTGTCCGGTTGCTGCAACCGTTGCAAGTGTTCTTCCGTGAAATGAGTGCTTTAATGAAATAATCTCTGTCTTGTCAATGCCCTTTTTATAGAAATAAATTCTTGCAAGCTTCATTGCCCCCTCATTCGCCTCTGCACCGCTGTTTGCAAAGAATGCTCTGTCCGCACAGGTATTTTCAACAAGCTTCTGTGCAAGCTTTGCCTGATTTTCTATGTAATAAAGGCTTGATGTATGAAGCATTTTTTTTATCTGCTTTGTAAGAGCCTCAACCATATGCGGATGAGAATGACCTACCGAATTAACAGCAATACCGCCGAGAAAGTCATAATAAACTTCACCGCTGTCACTGAAAAGCTTCATACCCTCGCCACGCTCAAACATAACGGGCAGCCTGTCTCCGAAAGTATTCATATAATATTTTTTATCCAAATTTATAATGTCATTAAGCATATTTTCTGCTCCTTCCTGCCCGATACGGGCTGATGTGAAAACATGAATATATTATAACTCATATACACTGTAATTGCAAGGATTTTTTATTATTTTCATTAAATATTGTATTTTTATTCAAAATTATTGCATATTATTACATTTTATTTATACTTATTGATAAAAATTACAAAAGGGGCGATGCTTCGCCCCTCCGATATACTATTTTACAAGCTCATAGCCGATATTGGTTACATTTCCTGCTCCCATAGTAAAGATGATATCACCCTCTTGGGCAGTTTCCTTAACCCTTTCGATAATATCGTCAAAGCTTTCGATATATACGGCATTGTTGCCCCTTGCACTGATTTCCTCAACAAGCTTTTCGGGACGTGTCACGCCGTCAAACACCTCACGGGCTGCATAAATATGCGTCATAATAAGCTCATCAGCATCATCAAACGCCTCTACAAAGTCGTTCCAGAGAGTTCTCGTTCTGGAATATGTGTGCGGCTGGAATATACAACGGATTTTATTGTGCGGAATGTCCTTTGCCGCCTTTAAGGTTGCCTTTATCTCTGTCGGATGATGTGCATAGTCATCAATTACAATCGCACCGTTAAGCATACCTCTTTTTTCAAAGCGGCGGTGTGTTCCCTTAAACGTTTCAATACCTGCCGCCGCCACCTCCGGCTCAATGCCCAGAGTACGGCACACCGCAACAGTCGCAAGCGAATTGAGCACATTATGGTCACCCGGAACATTAAGGCTTATATGACATATTTTTTCGCCTCTGTACATTACGTCATAGCTCGGATATCCGTCAACCGTCTTTATGCACTGCGGATAATAATCACAGTCACTGCCCATGCCGTATGTTACTATATCAAGCTCATCACAGCCGTCAAGTGCCTTTCTTACATTTTTATCGTCCCACATTGCAATAACGCAGCCCTTGTTTTGGGTCAGCTGTGCAAACTTTTTAAAGCTGTCGCATATTTCATCAATCCCCGAGAAGAAATCGAGATGATCCTCTTCTATATTGGTTATAAGTGCAACCGTAGGATAGAACTTTAAAAAGCTGTTTGTGTATTCACACGCTTCCGTTACAAAGCAGCCGCCGTCTCCGCAGCAGATATTACCACCTATCAGATCAAGCTCGCCGCCTATACTGATTGTCGGGTCGGTATCCGCATGGATAAGTGCATGTGCAAGCATTCCCGTAGTAGTGGTTTTGCCGTGTGTTCCGCTTACTCCTACCGACTGCGGGAACTCTTTCATAACAGCTCCCAGAAACTCAGCTCTGTCAACAAGACGTATGCCGTTTGCCTTTGCGGCAATCATTTCAGGGTTGTCTTCATGCACAGCCGCTGTATGTACCACAAGCACTGCACCCTCAACATTCTTCGCCTCATGTCCTATATATATTACTGCACCAAGCTCCTCAAGTCTTTTCGTTATCTTTGAACCCTCTCTGTCAGAGCCTGTAATTTTAAAGCCTTTTCTGAGTGCAACCTGAGCAAGTCCACTCATGCTTATTCCGCCGATTCCTATGAAATGTATAGTACCTCCGACGGGAATATCGCTCATATCTAAACGTGCCATAAATGCCTCCGTGTCATCATAAATCTACATATTTATCCAATATAGTATTATATATCAAATACAAAAAAATTTAAACCTTTTTTAAAAAATTTTAGCATAATGCAGTAATTTTTTCGCTATTTTACAAAATTATATATTTATATTACATAGTTTTAATAAATTCTGCACAAAAGTATTGACAAATCTTGATTTTTAAAGTAAAATAGACTTAGTATAGGGACATCACTGGATAGACTGCGAAAATGGGTATAACCTAAAAAGTTGGAAGGTGGTGAATAACTTGGAAATTACCGATATCAGAATAAAAAAAGTATCGACGGACAGCAGGATGAAGGCTGTGGCCTCAGTTACATTCGATAACGCATTCGTAGTACATGACATAAAATTGATCGAAGGACAGGACAAGCTTTTCACAGCTATGCCGAGCCGGAAGACTCCGGAGGGCGAGTACAAGGACATTGCGCATCCGATTAACAGCGAGATGCGAGCTTTACTGGAGCAGGCAATTTTAGCCAAGTATGAAGAAGAGCTTGATGAATCCGCTGAAAGCTGATATCATCAACAAAAAGAGAAGCACAGTGCAAACGCACAATGCTTAAACGGATTAAAAAAACCGATTACAGCCATGCTGTAATCGGTTTTTGCATATGTGTTATTACTTTGTATCTACAAAACAAATTGCAATTATCGCAGCTATAAGCGAAATCAAAAGAGTTGCAACAACAGCCGCAATTGCCGCCAATACTTCATAGAAAACAGGTATTTTAACTATCCAATGACATACACCGAATGCCGCATACCATATCGCAAATCCTGAAATAATCGGTATAAGCAATCTTTTTCTAAGACTCATGATATCCGAAAGTAAAAGTGCGAATAGCTGAATAAATAAATATGCTATTCCGGTACATACGCTACATATAGCAAGAGGATATCCGAATCTGTATCCCATAGCGGCTCCCCTTCCGTAAGGAGATATGAATACAAGAAACTCAAAAATAGCATTCTTTATCATTCCCTGTCTATAAACAAATGCAAAAATCATAAATGCTATAATCGCCAACACGATTCGAGCAGCATAACTTTTTTTCTTGTCCTGCTTCTCTTTTCGCCGATTCATTTTCTGCATCCTTGCCTGATTGGTATTATTGGATTCAGGCTTTTTCTGCATTGAAGCCTGCGTGTCTTTTGATTTTTCATCAGAATCGGGATGCATATCATTTTCCATTTCCTCAAAAAGCTCCCGTTCAACCCATTCAGGACTTTTCTTTTCCGACGGTTGCTTTGATATATTTACAATCGCTGTATCAACCTTATTTGATTTCACGCCGGAACTGAATTTAATATCTTTTTCCATTTCCTCCAAAAGCTCCTGCCCAACCTGTTCGGGACTTTTCTTTTCCGGCGGTTGCTTTGATGTATTTCCCATCGGCACATCAATCTTTTGGGGATAGGACGGCTTGGTATCTTTCGTAGCTTTAACATTTGTTATTTCAGCAATATCTCCCACCAATCTGTTCAACTCGCCTGATTTATCCCTGTACGCCTGATACATCTGTATATTGGTAAGATAAAGTCTGAATCCACCCTCTAACGGACACTCCTCAAGTTGGAACGGCAGAATAATCTTATTTGAATTAATCGCACAGTCAAGCTCCTTGGGAATCCATTTTGATTTTTGCGCTATTGAAGAAAGCACAAGCACAAGAACCGAGCAGTTGTCAATCGCCCGGTCAATCTCTCTTGCATAGTTAGAGCCACCCGGGATATCTCTGGGGGCAATCCAGCACGAAATTCCTTTGTCCTCCAAAGCAGATTTTATCAGTTCCGCTTCTTTCCACTCTTCGGATTTATAGCTGATAAAAACATTTTTCTTTTCCATCGTATTTCCTCTGTTTGTAACATCCATATTTTTACTATAAAAATATTATACCATACTCCGACAAAAAAATCAACCCGTAAAGCATCTTCCCTGGTATGTATCCTTTTGTATCATTTTCTTGTCTATTTCATTAAGTACGACAAACTTTTTCAAACTCCACAACGGTCCTATCAGCGAATCCTTTGCACCGTCGCCTGTTAGCCTTTGTATCACCGTCTCCGGCGAAAACACCTCTAATTGCGACACAATAATGTCAACATATTCTTCAAGCTCAAGCAGTCTGAACTCACCTCTTGCAAGCTCTGCCGCTATCGGTGTTCCTTTTAATACATGCAAAAGATGCAGCTTCACGCAGTACGGCTTTAGTGCCGCAACAGCTTTTGCACTCTCTATCATCATTTCCTTTGTCTCACCCGGTAAGCCGTTTATCAGATGTACACAGACCTTTATATTTCTCTCACGAAGCTTATCGTAACCGTCAAGAAACTCTTCATAGGTATGACAGCGGTTTATACGCTCACCTGTTTCATCAAAAATACTCTGCAAGCCTAATTCAACAATCAGATAAGTACGCTCATTCAATTCCGCAAGATAGTCTAACACATCGTCCTCCAGACAGTCAGCTCTTGTCGCTATGCTCAGGCCCACGACATCACGCTGTCTCAAAATCGGCTCAAAGCAGTCTTTCAACACACTTACCGGTGCATAGGTATTTGTATGTGCCTGGAAATACGGCATATATTTACCGTCCTTCCATTTCTTATGCATACGCACCCGTATCTCCTCAAACTGCTCCAACAGCCGCTTTGAGGGATCACCTGCAAAGTCACCGCTACCCTCCGAAGAGCAATAGGTGCAGCCGCCCACACCACGCTTACCGTCAATATTGGGGCAGGTAAAGCCGGCATTAAGCGATATCTTCATCACCTTTGTGCCGAAAGTATGGCGAAGATGATAATTCCATGTATGGTAGCGTTTATTGTCATCTGAATACGGAAATAAATTTTCCATTTTGTGCCTCCTGTTTCGGTGCAAAACAAAAAACGAAAAAAGCAGCTTGCGGAAGGAGCTTTTTTCGTTTTCGCTATGTATAGGATAAAAGGGTAGAATGTAATTTCTTTCTACAAGAACTATTATAGCATACTATATCTTGTATTGCAAGCCTTTTTTTAAAAAAATTTCAACATTTTTTCAATTTTTTTACAATTAACCTTTATAGACATTGTTTTTTGTAATATGAGTACAAAAATGTTACATAAAAAGCACCCCTCAGGGTGCTTTCCAGAGCTGGTAATGGGACTCGAACCCGCGGCCTGCTCATTACGAATGAGCTGCTCTACCGACTGAGCTATACCAGCAAATCAAGTGTACCGACCTGCGGTACACTTGTAAAAAACAATATTATTAACCCAAAAGCTGTCTTGCTATTGCGTTAATTTCTTTTCCGTCTGCTCTGCCCTTTGTTTTAGGCATTACAGCGGCCATTACCTTACCCATATCCTTTACGGATGAAGCACCTGTAGCTTCTACAGCCTCTTTTACAATCGCTGTAAGCTCCTCAGTACTCAGCTGAGCCGGTAAATATTCCATCAAAAGCTCCATTTCACGTTTTAACTGGGCGATCAAATCGTCCCGGCCACTCTTTTCGTATTCCGGAAGGGAATCTCTGCGCTGTTTAAGCTGCTTTGCGATAACGTCCAAAACGCCGCTATCATCAAGAGTTACCTTGTTATCTTTTTCGTACTGCAATACACCTGAACGGATTAACTGCACTACATTTTTGCGGATTGTATCCTTGTCTTTCATAGCTGACTTCAAATCTTCCATGAGTTTGTCTTTCAATGTCATTTAAAGTCATCTCCTTTTATAAAACCGAAATTAATACTTTCTCTTTCTTGCTGCTTCTGACTTCTTCTTACGCTTTACGCTCGGCTTCTCATAATGCTCACGCTTTCTGACCTCTGCCATAACGCCTGACTTAGCGCACTGACGCTTAAATCTTCTGAGAGCGCTGTCTAAGCTTTCGTTCTCTTTTACTCTTACTTCTGACACTTCTGTTTCCCTCCCTCCGGCAAGTCAATTCTCAAAATGGACTTGGATGGAATCGTTTTTCTGTTGCAGTGTTATACATATACAACAATAGATATTATACCTCATAACACATATAAATGTCAAGCCTTTTTTTGAAATTTTTTTCCGTGTTTTGTTATATTGTATTTTCGCATAATGTGCATTATTTATCCAAAAAGCACAAGAGAGGATATGCCGTTAAATCATCCCCTTATACTATCGGCAAATCGGACATACCGTACAAATGAGCAAAAATTGTTATTTCAACATCTTCAGCCAAAAAAACTCATAAAAAATGCTCAAAATATTTCAATTTAATTATACACTTTTAAAAATTAATATACTTGATTTTAAAAAATCTTTGTGATAAAATATATAGTGAATTTTTTATTTTACAATATAAAACACTATATTGAATTTTGCTTTAGCGAAAGCGGAGTTGAATATTCTGTTTTATTAATCTGACAAACAGAAAGGACAAAAAATCATGGACAACAATGCACAAACAAAAGGCGGCTGGCGTACAAACAAGTGGATAAGAGCCGCAATTCCGGCATTACTGCTCCACTGCTCAATCGGAACAGTTTACTGTTGGTCACTCTTCAGTGAAGAAATCGGAAATCATATCGGTTTCTCAAAGGGCGCTACAGAATGGGCGTTCAGCCTTGCAATCTTCTTCCTCGGAATGTCAGCGGCATTCCTCGGTAACGTAGTTGAAAAGGACATTCACAAATCATCACTCATCGCAACACTCTGCTTCGCAGGCGGTATGGCAGGTACAGGTGCTTTCATCTGGTACGGCGGTAACAATCCGGGCAGTGTTCTTGCTCTTGTAGGTATTTATCTCTGCTACGGCTTCATCATGGGTGTAGGTCTCGGTACAGGCTATCTTTCACCGGTAAAGACACTTATGCTCTGGTTCAGCGACCGTAAGGGACTTGCAACGGGACTTGCTGTTGCAGGCTTCGGTGCAGCAAAGGCTATCGCAAGCCCGATAATGCAGTGGATGCTCGACAGCTTAGGCGACGGTGCTATTTACAAGATGTTCTTCATTCTTGCAATAGTTTACTTTGTAATGATGTTCGTAGGACATTTATTATTAAAGAAGCCGGATGGCTGGCACGAGCCTTCAGGTGACGAAAAGAAGCCGGGCATTATGGAAGTGTTAAAGACAAAGCCGATAAAGAACTATATCGGTATCTGGTTAATGTTCTACATAAATATCACCTGCGGTCTTGCACTTATTTCACAGGAAAAAGCTATTGTTAAGTGTCTCGGACTTGCCGCAGTAGTTGGTGTTGTTTCGACAGTTTCAGCTGTATTTAATGCAGGCGGACGTTTAGGCTTCTCTGCATGGGCTGATAAGATGAAGGACAGAAATACTGTTTATAAGTTAATATTCATCATCTCAATCGTACTTACTGCACTTACAATCGTAACAGGCGGTATTGCAAACGGTCAGGGTAACATAGCATTGACAATCCTCGTGCTTGCACTCATCATGATGGTAAATGCAGGATACGGCGGCGGCTTCTCAAACGTTCCGACTCTCCTTTCAGACCATTACGGCATGGGCTCAATCAGTGCAATTCACGGTATCACATTATCAGCATGGGGCTTTGCAGGTCTTACAGGCAACCAGCTTGCAACATGGATTGTGAATAACTTCGGTGAATGGATAACAGTCGGCGGATACGAGGTCAACCCGACAGGTTATCAGACAGTACTCTATGTAACAATCGTGCTTTATATCGTAGCATTATTGCTCAGTCTCCTATTCGTACAGAAGAGCGGCAAGGAAGCAAAATAAAATCACGGCTATGAGGAGGTGTTTTGACACCTCCTTATTTTTTTATCCCCCGAATTTGCAAATTTCAGATATATGATATAATCAATTCAAAGAAAATCCCAAGCCGCCCGTTTTTTAATTTTTTGTTAATATACAAAAAAAGGCTTTTATTATTTGACAGACTGTGATATAATATTTTATTAGGAGTACAAAGGAAAGGAAGCATTTTATGGAATTATGTTCAAGATGTAAAAAAAATCCGGCAGTAATGTTTATTACAAAGATGGAGGCCGGAAAAACCTCAAGCGAAGGTCTGTGCCTTCCCTGTGCAAAGGCAATGGGAATAGCACCTTTAAATAATATGATAGATCAGCTCGGCGTCTCGGAGGATGATCTCGATTCACTCAACACTCAGATGTCCGAATTTATAGAAACCATGGGCGGCGGTTTAGGCGATGACCCCGACTCACTCAGCCAAGCATTTGAGCAGCTAAGCGGCGGCGTTGATGACGAGGGTGGTGCCGCGACTGCACCTATGGCAGATTTTTTTAAAAACCTGTTCGGAGGCAACGGCGACT
Source organism: Clostridia bacterium (assembly GCA_045542415.1). Lineage (GTDB taxonomy): Bacteria > Bacillota > Clostridia > UBA1381 > UBA1381 > UMGS1958. Next base: position 12,970 of record JAZQKZ010000023.1, on the reverse strand, counting down.
CCCCCGCTCCCGACAGCAAGGACTCAAACGAAAAGCGAGAGCGAAGAAAATCACCGTTTGGCGGCAAGAAGAAGCAGAGTATGCTCGACACCTACGGAACCAACCTCACAGCAAAGGCGGCATTGGGCAAGGTTGACAGAGTCGTTAACCGTACTACCGAAATCGACAGAGTTATCCAGATTTTAAACCGCCGTCAGAAGAACAACCCTGTTCTTTTAGGTGAGCCGGGCGTAGGTAAAACCGCAGTAGCCGAGGGACTTGCATGCAGAATATTTGAGAAGCAGGTTCCGCCGAAGCTTATGGACTATCAGCTTTATCTGCTCGACTTCACCGCAATAGTTGCCGGAACGCAGTTTCGCGGACAGTTTGAGGCACGTCTTAAAAGCATATTATCAGAGGCGGCAGAGAGAGGAAACATCATTCTTGTAATTGATGAAATCCATAACATTGTAGCCGCCGGCGATGCAGAGGGTGCAATGAGTGCGGCAAACATATTAAAGCCGGCACTTGCAAGAGGCGAAATCCAGATTCTCGGTGCGACAACTCTTGCGGAGTACAGAAAGCACATCGAAAAGGATTCGGCACTTGAAAGACGTTTTCAGCCGGTACTGATTGATGAGCCGTCTGTTGAAGAAAGTATTGAAATACTTGAGGGAATAAAGGACTACTACTGTGATTATCATCACGTTAAAATAAGCTCGGATATAATAGAAGAGGCAGTCAGACTCTCGGAGCGATATATTACCGACCGATTCCTGCCCGACAAGGCAATTGACGTAATTGACGAGGCAGGCTCAAGAGCCAACCTCAGAAACACTGCCTTATACGATTTAAAGAAGCTTGAAGCCCAGGCAGCAACCATCGATGACGATATTGCCGCTGCAGAAAGCGACGGTGATTATGAAAAGGCAGCCGGTCTCAAAACACAGAAATTCACAATGGGTTCAAGAATGGCACAGCTCAAATACGAAGCGGATAAATCAGAAATCACCTTTGATGATATCGCCGCCGTAATCGAGGGCTGGACAAAAATCCCCGTTCACCGTCTCACCGAGGCAGAAAGTGCAAGACTGCTTGAGCTTGAGGACCGTATCCACGCCCGCGTAATCGGTCAGAACGATGCCGTTGAAGCAGTATCCCGTGCAATCAGACGAGGCAGAGCCGACATCACAACACGCAAGCGTCCGGTATCGTTTATTTTTGCAGGTCCGACAGGTGTAGGTAAAACTGAGCTTGTAAAGACCATTGCACAGACAATGTTCGGTACAGAAGAAGCATTAATAAGAATTGACATGTCCGAATACATGGAAAAGCATTCGGTTTCAAAGCTTATCGGTTCCCCTCCGGGATATGTGGGTTATGACGATGCAGGTCAGCTCACCGAAAAGGTAAGAAGAAAGCCGTATTCAGTAATTCTTCTTGACGAGATTGAAAAGGCACATCCGGACGTATTCAACGTGTTCTTACAGATTCTTGACGATGGAAGAGTAGCAGACAGTCACGGCAAGATTGTCAACTTTGAGAACACAATCATCATCATGACCACCAATGCAGGCTCAGAGGTCAAGGGCGGTCTTTCAGGCTTCATGGCAAGCGAGGAAATTCGTGTAGAGGATAACGTTCACAAGAGCTTAAAGCAGTTCTTCCGTCCGGAGTTCCTTAACCGAATCGACGAGATAGTTATCTTCAAGCCGCTCAAGAAGGATGAATTGAGACAGATTATCGACCTGCTGTTAAAGGACATCCGCGAGAAGCTTGCGGAAAAGGGTGCTGTATTTACAGTAACAGATGCCGCAAAGGAGATTATTCTTGAAGAGGGCTATGACGTGAAATACGGTGCAAGGCCGTTAAAGCGTGCTATACAGAAGCTTCTTGAGGATAAGCTTGCAAGGTTATCACTTACAGGACAGATTACCAACGGCACAGAGGTTATTGCCGATGCAGCAGGCAATGAAATCGTTTTAAAGACAACAAACGAAACCTTGCAGATAAGTGAATAACAACAAGGAGGTGTTACATTAACACCTCCTTGTTTTATATGTGAAGTTCTGAATATCCGCTAACAAACAAATACGGCGTATCTTTCGATACGCCGCATATTTTTATACTATCTCTGCACCACTCTGGATGTCCTTTAAGGTTGTCAGTACACTTAAACCGTCCTCAAACTCTGCTGATAAAATCATACCGCATGATTCAAGTCCCATCATCTTTCTCGGCTTTAAGTTTGCAATAAATATTACATTCTTGCCGATAAGCTCTTCAGGTGCGTGGAACGCCGAAATACCCGATAAAATCTGTCTTGTTTCGCTACCCACTTCAAGAGTGAATCTTAACAGTTTCTTTGACTTCTTAACCGGCTCGCATTCTATTACCTTACCCACGCGGATGTCAAGCTTCTCAAAATCCTCAAACTCGATATAATCCTTGTACGGAGCTATTTCAATTTTCTTTTCCTGCTTTGCTTCCATTTCTGCATCAATCTCTGCAATCTTCTTTTCTGCATCAATTCTTGCAAACAACGGTGTTGCCTCGCCTACCTTTGTGCCTGCCTTGGTCACACCGAATACCTTTACACTCTCATAATCAAGTGCCTGTGCATTAATCTGTGCAGCAATCGCATCAGCTGTTGACGGCATGTATGACTTTAAGAGTGCCGCAATTATTCTTATAGCCTCAACTAAGTTATAGAGTACTGTACCAAGTCTTGCCTTATCCTCCTCGTTCTTTGCAAGTATCCAGGGAGCTGTCTCGTCAATGTACTTGTTTGCACGGTCAACAATCGCCCAGATTTCATCCATACTGTCAGCAACGTGAAGCCCTTTCATCTTTGCTTCAATCTTTGCTATAGCACCTGTTGCAACAGCCTTTAAGTCTGCATCAAACTCGCCCTCAACATCTCCCGACTGAATCTCACCGCCGAAATACTTATTGATCATAGCAACTGTTCTGTTTACGAGGTTACCGAGCTTGTTTGCAAGGTCGCTGTTGAAACGGCTGATAAACACATCGTATGTGATTGTACCGTCCTGTGCAAACGGCATTTCGTGGAGTGAATAGTATCTCACTGCATCAACACCGAAATGGCGTACTAAATCCTCCGCATAAATTACATTACCTCTTGACTTGCTCATCTTCTCCTCGCCCACAAGCATCCAGGGATGACCAAATACCTGCTTTGGCAACGGCTCACCAAGAGCCATAAGCATAATCGGCCAATAAATTGTATGGAATCGTAAAATATCCTTACCGATAATATGCACATCTGCCGGCCAGTACTTCTTGTACAGCTCGCCCTGCGTTTCGGGAGTGTAGTCAAGTGCTGTGATATAGTTTGAAAGTGCATCAATCCATACATAGATAACGTGTCCCGGATCAAACTCTACCGGTACACCCCATGTGAATGATGTTCTTGATACGCATAAATCCTGAAGTCCCGGCTTTAAGAAGTTATTCACCATCTCATTCTTTCTTGATTCAGGCTGAATAAATTCCGGATGCTCCTCAATATACTGCATGAGTCTGTCCTGATACTTTGACATCTTGAAGAAGTATGCCTCTTCCTTTGTCTTTTCAACCGGACGACCGCAGTCCGGGCAGAGTCCGCCCTCCTTTAACTGTGTGTTTGTCCAGAATGACTCACACGGAGTACAGTACCAGCCCTCATACTCACTCTTATAGATATCGCCTTGGTCATAGAGCTTCTTGAAAATCTGCTGTACTGACTTCTCATGATAATCGTCAGTTGTTCTTATAAACTTGTCATAGCTTACATTTAACATATCTGCAATGTCCTTAATCTGACCTGCAATATTGTCAACGTGCTGCTGCGGTGTTATTCCTGCCGCCTCTGCAATTTCCTGTATCTTCTGACCATGCTCATCCGTACCTGTGAGGAAGAACACGTCCTTACCTATAAATCTGTTAAAACGTGCAATTGCATCTGTTAATATAATCTCATAAGTGTTACCGATATGCGGTGTCTTTGAAGTGTATGCAATCGCAGTGGTTATATAATATTTTTCTTTTTCCATTTTTGTTCCTTTCCTGTTTTTATTTATACGATAAATTCCGATTGAGGAAAAAGAAGCGAGCAGATTACCGTTTTAAGGAATTAAGGTGTATGTTTATACATCGAATCCTGCAAAACGGTGAGATGCGAAGCTTATTTTTTTCTCAATCTTTTAAGAACTTTTCCATTAACGTATATCCCGGCTCAATATAAATTCCTGTGCTTTCGCCGTTCTTCTCGGTATATACCTTACCGCTGCCGTTTTCTGTCTTTGTGCTGTCGAAAATTACATACGGTACCGGGTCTGATGCGTGTGTCTTGGTCGAAATCGGTGTCGGATGGTCCGGGAGAATGAGCATCTTGTAATCGATTCCTCTCTTTTCAAGCTCTTCTTTTAAGAACTTAACCACTTTCTCATCGATAATCTCAACAGCTAATTTCTTCTTGTCCGGCTTGCCCTGATGACCCATTTCATCCGGTGCTTCCATATGTACATATACAAAATCCGCACCGTCCAAAAGCGTATCAAGGGCCGCCTGTGCCTTACCGTCCCAGTTCGTCTCACAGTTACCTGTTGCACCCTCAACGTCAATTGAGTTCATTCCTGCACACTTTGCAATACCCTTGATAAGGTCAACTGCACTTATAACCGATGCCTTAATTCCATACTTTTCCTCAAAGTTCTCAAGCTGCGGCTTTGTACCCTCGCCCCAGGGCCAGATTGAAGTAGCAGGATTCTTGCCTGCTGCAATTCTTGCCTTGTTTACGGGATGCTCCTTTAAAATCTTTTCTGATGCTTTCATCATCTCAATAAACTTTTCTGCACCCTCACCCTTAGGGAGATAATCCGCAATCTTTCTGTCCGAAATATCATGCGGCGGTGTTAATTCAACATTCATTGAGCCGCCGTTCCATACGCAGATATGGCGGTAGCTGATGCCCGGATAAAACTTGATTAAATCAGTATCAAGCTCCTTTGCAATGGCTTCCATAAGCTGTGTGCTTTCCTCTGTTGTAATCTCGCCTGAGCTGTAGTCAAGCATTGTCTTGTCCTCGTAATTTTCCTCATCAGAGAGCATTACAAGATTTGTTCTGAAAATAACATCATCATCACGCATATCAATTCCGATTGATGCCGCCTCAAGCGGTGAACGTCCGCTGTAACACTTTTTTGTATCAAAGCCCATAACGGAAAGGTTTGCCACGTCCGAGCCCGGCTTCATACCCGGCTGAACCGTCTTTACCATGCCCAGCTCACCGTGCTGCGACATATAATCGATAGTCGGCTTATCAGCAACCTCCAATATTGTCTTTCCGTCAAATGCGTCAACACCGTAATCTGCCATGCCGTCGCCTAAAATTACAATGTATTTCATTATGAAATCATCCCTTTCATGTTGTGTTTATACTATTTCTGAACGATAAAAAGAAGCGAGCAAATTGCCGTTTTAAAGAATGCGGGAGTATGTTTATACATCGAATTCCGCAAAACGGTGAGCTGCGAAGCTTATTTTTCGTTATTTTTTGATTCTGAAAAGAACCGCCGATGTACCCGGTCCTACATGAGTACCGATAAGCGGACCGAGTGTGGAACGCATTAAAATACTTTCCTCGCCGTACTGCTCGATAAGCTTTTCCTCAATTTCATCACCCTTACCGCCGTGTGATTCAATTACACCGAATTCCTTTACGTCGCAGTTTATAAAATCCTCGTCCTCTTCCATTATATTTAAAAGCTTGTCAATAAGCTTTTTCTTTCCTCTTAATTTCTCGGCAGTTGTTACAAGTCCGTCTTCAATTGTCAATACGGGCTTGATATCAAGCAGGCTGCCCACGATTGCAGCACCCTTTGAAAGCCTGCCGCCTTTCTGAAGATATTCAAGAGTTTCAACAAGGAAATATGCTCTCCATGATTCCATATATTCAACCGTCTCTGCAACAACCTCATCCGCACTCTTGCCTGCTTTAACAAGCTCTGCCGCATATACAGCAGCAATCGAAATAAAGATTGAGAAAAGACGTGTATCAACTATCCTGATATCAAATTCCGGATTCTCGTCCATAAGCTCATTTGCAACAAGATTTGCCGACTGATACTGTCCGCTTGCCGCACCTGAAAGACAGAAATAAATTACTGTATCGTGCTTTGTGGCAAGCTCACGGAAAAAGTCAAACGAATCTCCGACCGGAGTCTGTGAGGTAGTAGGAATCACGCCCTCATTTTCAAGCTTATCATAAAATTCATCAGTTGTTATATCTATACCCTGCACATAGCTCGTTTCACCGAAAATCGATAAAAAACGAATAACCGAAAAGTCATATTTTTCAATAAGCTCTGCGGGCATATCCGCACCTGTGTCAATTACAATTTTAATATCTGCCATTTTTATTCTCTCCTTATTTGTTTTTATTACCCTCGGCTGCAGTTACCATTTAAAATGTTCCATCTGCCCTAATGTCTTTAAATTATCAAATCCCTGCTGACGTAATGCTTCATACACTACCACCGCAACGGAATTGGATAAATTCAGACATCTTGCATCGGGAATCATCGGGATTCTTATACATCTTTCCTCATGCTCGGCAAGCATTGCTTCGGGAAGCCCTGCATCCTCACGCCCGAACAGTATGTAGTCATTGTCACGGAACTCCACATCCACATGCGTATGCTGTCCCTTTGAGGTTGCATAAAAATATCTGCCGCCCTCGGTATTTCTGAAAAAGTCTTCTAAGCTGTCATGCTCCTGAACATTCAATAAATGCCAGTAGTCAAGACCTGCACGCTTTAATTGCCTGTCATCTATTTTAAATCCGAGAGGATATACAAGATGAAGCTGCGAACCGGTAACTGCACAGGTTCGTGCTATATTTCCGGCATTTGCCGGTATTCTCGGTTCTACCAATACTATATTAAACATTATTTTTTCCTTCCGAATGCTATGTTTATACTCTTGTATTTTTACTTATAAGCACTCAAATTACATTATATAACAAAACCGGAAATTTTGCAATACTTTAGTTAAAAAAAGCATAAAAATAACGGACTGCACTGATTTTTCGCAGTCCGCTGATATAACCCATTCAATAATATCCGGCAAGGGGCTTCCCTGTTGTATTTGGCTATGTGTCTGCAGCCTCTGCCGGTCAGAGTCGGATTGATGCTGCTTCAGTATAGGGACACCATCAGTTTTCCGACTGTTATTGTTATTATTATACCATAATATTCAGGAAATTTACCAGAACATTTTTTGCAAGGCAAAATTTCTGTTGATTTACACAAAAATGTGTATTTCCTTTTATGCAAATCTTACAACCATTATTGTATAACAAGCTCTACAGGACAGTGGTCGGAGCCCATCACATCATGGTGAATATCCGCCGCAACAAGTCTTGATTTAAGAATATCGGAGGTTATAAAATAGTCGATACGCCACCCCGAATTCTTTTCTCTTGCTTTAAATCTGTATGACCACCATGAATATCTTCCCTCAACCTCAGGATAAAAATATCTGAAGCTGTCTATAAATCCCGACTCCAGAAGCTCTGTCATTTTACCTCTTTCCTCGTCGGTAAATCCGGCATTGTGACGGTTGGTTTTAGGATTTTTCAAATCAATTTCCTTATGGGCGACGTTCAGATCGCCGCATAAAATCACCGGCTTGTTCTCTTCAAGCTTTTTAAGATAAGCTCTGAATGCATCCTCCCATGTCATGCGGTAATCAAGGCGTTTAAGCTCATTCTGCGAGTTTGGCGTATAGCATACAACCACATAATAGTCGTCAAATTCCGCACAGATTACTCTTCCCTCTTTATCATGCTCTTCAATCCCTATTCCGTAACTGACCGAAAGCGGTTCTGTTTTTGTGAACAGAGCCGTACCCGAATAGCCTTTCTTTTCGGCATAGTTCCAATACTGATAATATCCGGGCAAATCAAGCTCAATCTGTCCCTCCTGAAGCTTTGTTTCCTGCAGGCAGAATACATCTGCATCAACCGTATTGAAATAATCGAGAAAACCCTTTTGCACGCAGGCTCTCAGACCGTTTACATTCCATGATATAAGTTTCATTTTTTTCTCCTTTTATGTAGGTAAATTATGGTTTATGCGGCGTAATTTGAAAATGTAGGGGCAATTCACGAATCGCCCCTGCAATGACCATCCGACAAGACGTATAAACCATAATTTACATCATCTCGAACATCTTCCGTATGTCCTTGTAATATCCGCTATCTTTTGCGCGAGCTTCTTTGTAAACACCGCAGACGACTTTGCACGCCACTGCCAGTTTCCGCTGCCTACTGACGGAACATTCATTCTCGCTTCCTCGCCAAGCTCAAGATAATCCTGCATCTGTATAATTACCGTGTCACCCACACACGCAAATGCAGTCTTTATAAACTTCCATATAAGCCTGCTGTCTGAAGCATTTGACGGCAAATCAAGGAACTTGTAACAAAAATCTATCGTATCCTTATCCATTTCCTTTGCCCAGCCGGCAATTGTATTGTTGTCATGCGTTCCCACATATACAACACAGTTCTTATCATAATTATACGGCAAATAGTTGCTTTCCTCTCTCGGGTCAAACGCAAACTCAAGCACCTTCATGCCGGGGAAGCCCGATTCGGCAAGCATCTGTAATACCGACGGTGTTAAAAATCCAAGGTCCTCCGCAATAATCGGCAGCTTACCAAGTCGGCTTGATACAAAACGGAAAAACTCAATTCCCGGACCCTTTCGCCACTCGCCGTTTTCAGCGGTCTTATCGCCGTACGGAATTGCATAATAGCCGTCAAAGCCTCTGAAATGGTCTATTCTTACCATATCAAAAATCTCGGCAGATGCCTTTAGTCTGTCAAGCCACCAGTTATAGCCTGTTTCTTTATGCCTGTCCCAGTTATATATCGGGTTGCCCCAAAGCTGACCTGTCGGTGAAAACGCATCCGGCGGACAGCCTGCAACAGATTTCGGCTCAAGATTTTCGTCCAGGTCAAATAAATCAGGATGCACCCATACAGCCGCCGAGTCAAGTGCAACATATATCGGAATATCACCGATTATCTGCACTCCCTGTTCATTTGCATATTCCTTGAGCTTGAACCACTGCTCAAAAAACTTGAACTGCAAAAACTCCCAGAATTCAACCTCTTCCTCGTTTGCAGTCTTAAACAGCCAGAGCGAATGCGGATCACGCTTTTTCAGCCCGTCCTCCCATTCAAGCCAGCACTTGTTATCGTTCTTACCCTTAATTGTCATAAACAATGCATAGTTTGAAATCCAGTTCTCGTTCCTTGCAAGGAAGAGATCAAACTCGCTTCTGTCTGTATCCTTAAAACGCTCATATGCCTTTCTCAACACATCAAAGCGTCTGAAATACATATTGGAATAATCGACCTTTTCCACATCATCGTCACCCCAGTATAAATCCGCATAGTCCTCCTTTTCGAGAAGTCCCTCATCTCTAAGCATATCAAGGTCTATGAAATAAGGGTTTCCCGCATGTGTTGAGAATGACTGATATGGCGAATCACCGTAGCTTGTCGGGCAAATGGGAAGTATCTGCCAATATGTCTGCTTTGCCTCTGCCAGAAAATCAACGAACTTATACGCTTCCTTTCCCATTGTACCGATTCCGTACTTTGACGGAAGTGATGATATGTGCATCAAAATGCCGCTTGCTCTCATAAAATTTTTCCTCCGGTTTCACTTCAATATTTTATAATTATATCATACTTTACCGCTTTTGTAAATAAATATAGCTTGAAAAATATATATTTACACAAGAGGTATATTTATGAAGAAAATACTCATTATATTATCTGCAATTATTCTTTTTCAATACCCTGTTTTTGCCGACAGCTTAAAAGGCGTATGGGTTTCTACTGTTGCAAATCTCGACTACCCCACCAAACCAACCACCGACCCCGATATTTTAAGGCAGGAAGCCGATAATATTATCTCCAATTGCCGTGAGCTCGGCTTTAATGCCATATTTTTGCAGGTACGTCCAAGCGGTGACGCTCTGTACAAAACCGAGCTTTATCCCTGGAGTCATTACCTGACCGGTACTCAGGGACTTGCTCCCGCTAACAGCTTTGACCCGCTTGCCTACTGGTGCGATATTGCCCATGAAAACAATATTGAGCTTCACGCATGGATAAACCCCTACCGCATATCAACCTCCCCCATCACCCTCGCTCCGGATAATATTGCACGAACACATCCCGGATATGCAAAAAAATACAAGAACGGAACATATCTTGACCCGGGAATACCGGAGGTGCGGGAATATGTAATAAAAGCCGCCGCAGAGCTTGCCTCAAAGTACGATATTGACGGAATACATCTTGATGATTATTTCTATCCCGGCAAGGACTTCCCCGACTCCGACACCTACATCCGATACGGTGGCAGTATGACACTTGAAGACTGGCGGCGGAGCAATACATATATACTGATTAAGGAAATGGGCGAAGCGGTGCATAAGGAAAACAAAAGGCTCCGGTTCGGAGTAAGTCCGTGCGGAATATGGGCAAACAAAGACAGCATGGAAAACGGCTCCGATACAAGAGGTGCAAGTGCGTACTTTGATATGTACGCCGACACGCTCCGTTGGGCGAGAGAAAATATAATAGACTATATCGCACCGCAGATTTACTGGTATAACGGCTATGCCCCTGCTGACTACGGTATAATTTCCAAATGGTGGTGCGACAGTCTCAAGGGCTGTGCAACAGACCTGTACATAGGACTTGCCGACTACCGCATGGACGAGTACGGAACTGATTCATCAAGTGCATGGTACAACGGAAATGAAATCATAAAGCAGATGCGTATGAACAGCAGTAACGAAGCAATAAAAGGGGAAATCCATTTCCGCTACAGCTCCGTAATCAACCATGCCACGCTTTATGAAAAGATAAAAAACGAATACAAAGAAAAGAGCTTCACGCTATATATTTACTATGACCGTACAGGCAAGGTTATCTTCGCAAAAAAGGACACTGCCTTTTTGGCCTCACGCTGTCGTGCCAACGCCCCCGAAAATGCCGCATATGCACGGGCATTTTTTGAAAACAAAAGCGGCAGGCTAAAACATGAAACTGTTGTGTGCAGGTAATTTTTTTTATTTTTTTGTTTAAAGCTGTTAATTTGGTGGTATATATTTATTGGTAAATAATTTCGGGGGTATATCGAGGGGGTGTGAATATGAAGAAAACATTAAAAATACTTTCAATCGTTTTGATTGTTCTTTTATGTCTGACTTGCATTAATATACTACATAATAATTCATCACCGGAAGAACATTTTTTGAAACGCGGAAAAGAAATTTTAAAGGATACTTATCCCGATGATTATGCTTCGATTGAAAAAGATATCACTATTAAAAAAATGGATAATATATGGAGAGTGTATAATCACTTTGAGCCAATACAGCATTTAGAGGACGGCTCTATGATTGTTACTTTCGGCGTAGTCTATCATGTTGATTTTGATGCAACCACAGGCGAAGTAATCACGGTCTCCAATGATGGCAAAATACCTGATTAGTGAATAGACACAACAGCAAACATATATGCTGTCAGTGCCGAAATACGTTCCAAGATAACAGGATATTATAGTTCAATTCAACCTTTTACTAATGGATTAAAAGTGAGAGATTGGCTGGCTGGTAAAAGTTTTGAAGAACAATATCAATTTGGCTTAAATGTATTAAAAACTTTTGGAGTTATAGAGTAATGGAAAAAGATTTTTTGAAAAGTGCAGAGTTATTTTATGAATATCATAAAAAAAACCAAATCAGAAAAGCTAATGTATATGCAAAAAAATGCAGCTCATCATCGACGAGGTTTTGAACAAAGGAGATTATTATCTTTTCATAGATAATATTTTAGCCTCAGAAAATGATGTAGCTATTATCTGGGGATGTGGAGTATGTATTGACATAAATTACCGAGCTAATGAAGCAGTCGATATTCTTCGTACCCTGACAGCTTGCAATGATGAAATAATCTCTCGTGATGCATCTATGTTGTTATATGTGAAAACACTTAAATAGCACAAACAGACGCTTCTCCTGTGTTTGCAGTTGATCGAATTGCACAACAGAACTGTCCCTTTGTGCTACGTTTCTATAAACTGAAAGGATCATGAATATGAAGAAAAAAATACTAAAAATACTTTCAATCGTTTTGATTGTTCTTTTATGTCTGACTTGCATTAATATACTACATAATAATTCATCACCGGAAGCACAATATTTGAAACGTGGAAAAGAAATTTTAAAGGATACTTATCCCGAAGTCTATGACGCCATCGAAAAAGAAATAATTGTTGAAAAAAGAAATAATATTTGGAGAGTATATAATAAATTTGATCCAATACAGTATTTAGATGATGGATCTATGATCGTCTCATTCGGTGGAGTTTATTATGTTGATTTTGATGTAGCTACCGGCGAAGTAATCAAAGTAGGTGTACAGGATTAGGCAAACACAAAAAGGATGGTTCTCTTGTTATTGCAGCTATCCTCTATTAATCGCACAATAAATCCGTCCCTTTGCGCTGTCAATACACCAACACAAAGACCGCAACGTCAGCAACCTACACCTACAAAGCAACCGGAATGAGAGACACCAAAACCGTCAGCGGAGTAACCACCGGCTTTGTATGGAGTGGCAACAACATGGTTGCTCAAACCAACAGCAGCGGTGTAATACAGAATCAGTATCACTACGGTGTTGACGGTATATTAAGCGCAACGCTCGGTACAACAAGTGTACAGTATCTAAAGGATGCACACGGCAATGTTGTAGGGACAGTAAATGCAAGCGGACTTCAGGACAGCTACTATATCTATGATGCATTCGGTAACAGCCTTGAAAGCGACCCAAATGAGTCAAATCCGTTTGGATATTGCGGCGAGTATCTTGATAGCGAAAGCGGACTTGTTTACT
>JAZQKZ010000022.1:0-26997 GCA_045542415.1 Clostridia bacterium | reverse complement strand
AAAAAATATGATATAATATAATGTAGAGAATTATAAAATATATAGATTCAGATATTATGTAAACCAATATATAAAATTCAGCAAAGGGGTTATTTAATTGAGTAAAGTTATTGCTGTAATAAACCAAAAAGGCGGAGTTGGTAAAACTACTACTTCTGTAAATCTCGCCGCCTGTCTTGCTTATGCAGGTAAAAAAACATTACTTATAGATTGCGATCCTCAGTGCAATTCAACAAGTGGTCTCGGTCTTGAGGACGGTGACTATTCGCTTACTATATATAATTGCCTTGACGATCCCGATAATACAAAAAATGCAGTTGTTAAAACAAGATATTCAAATCTCTATGTTCTCCCGTCTTCACCCGATATGTCGGCTGTTGAAATAGAGCTTGCATATGAGGATAAAAGAGAATATTTTTTAAAGGATGCAATTGCAGATATCCGTGACGATTTTGATTTTATACTTATAGATTCACCGCCGTCACTCGGAATTATTACAATAAATATATTAACAGCTGTTGATTCTGTTCTTATTCCTATTCAGTGCGAATACTACGCTCTTGAAGGACTTAGTCAGCTTATAAGCACAGTCCGTGCTATAAAAAAACGTTTAAATCCCGCAATTGAAATTGAGGGAGTTCTGGGAACAATGTATGACGGACGTACCAACCTTTCAATACAGGTATTGGAGGAGGTAAAAAAATTCTTCCCGGACAAGCTGTATAAAACAATTATACCGAGAAATATACGCCTTTCCGAAGCTCCGAGCTTCGGCGAGCCGATTATAAAATATGACAGAACCTCAAAGGGTGCATATGCTTATTCGGAGCTTGCCGCCGAGGTTATCAGAAATAATAAATAAAAGGAGGACTCTATGGCTAAAAGAGGACTTGGCAGGGGACTTGATATATTTATGGGGGACACGAAAGAACCCTCTAAAAAATATTCATCAGATATTATTTCATCTGTACCTGAAGATGATAAAGGCTCAGTCAGTGAAATAAGTATAAATTTAATAGAGCCTAATAAAAAGCAGCCGAGAAAACGATTTGATGCTGATAAAATCAAGGCATTATCCGAATCGATTTCCGAGCATGGACTTATACAACCCATACTTATAACACCTGCCGAAAACGGCAGATATACAATAATAGCCGGCGAAAGACGCTGGCGTGCTTCAAAAAAAGCCGGACTTAAAACAATTCCGGTAATTATCCGTGAATATTCCGAGATTGAAGCGGCTCAGATTGCTTTGATTGAAAATTTACAGCGTGAGGATCTTAATCCTATAGAGGAAGCCGCAGGCTACAGAGCATTAATGGACGAATTTTCACTTACACAGGATGAAGTCAGCAAAAAAATAGGTAAGAGCAGAAGTGCGGTTGCCAATTCATTAAGACTTCTTTCACTCGGTGAAAATATTTCAAAAATGCTTATAAACGGCGAGCTTTCCGCAGGACATGCCCGTGCATTACTGTCACTTGAGGATGAATCACTTCGTGAAGAGGCGGCACAGCTTGTAAAGGAAAACGGCTTGAATGTACGTCAGACAGAGCAGCTTGTTAAAAAGCTTTTAAAGCCTAAAATAGAAAAGCCGAAGCTCAGTGAGGAATTTAAAGTAGAGCTTGATTCAATATCCGAAAAATTATGTAACCGTTTCGGTACAAAGGTAAACATTTCGCACGGCGATAAAAAGGGTAAAATTGAGATTGAATATTACGGCAATGACGATCTTGACAGAATACTCAATTTATTAAGTATAATATAGGAGGAAAGGGATAAATGGAAAATATCTTTATGGCGGCAATTCTCGTTCTTGCAGTGCTGGCTGTAATAAATCTTGTGATGAACATTATAAACGGCTCGAAAATACGGGAATTAAATGATTATGCAGAGGATGGCGACCTTGCCGAAACCCTTGAAACCTACTATAAAAAGGTAAGTGATTTAAGAAAGACAATTCATGACGCCTCCGATAAAACTCTTGATAAGAGAATAACATTATGTGAACAGAAATTAAAGGATGCATATACAAAAATGTACGTTGTTCATTTCGACGCATTTGACGGAATAACAGGAAAACAAAGCTTTTCACTTGCACTTTTAAATGCATCAAATTCAGGTATAATTCTTACCTCACTTTACGGACACAGCTCATGTAATACTTATATAAGACATATATCAGAGGGTAACTCGTCAGTAAAGCTTATAGAAGAAGAAGAAAAGGCACTTAACGGTGCAATGAAAAATCTGAGAGAGGATGATTAAAATGGCACAAAGGCATGAAAATAAATCGCTCTTCCTATACACCGGTCTTATTTTCCTTGCGGCTATAATAATTATTATAGTAGCATTCTTCGGTCAGGCTAATCTTGAACGGTCACAGCCTGTTCCGAATGCAACCTCAGCACCGGTAGAGGAGGGTATAACCCAGAAGGTATCTCAGCTGAGTGAAAACAATGCTCTTCTTATAACCCAGAATGATACGCTTACAAAGTACAATGCAGAGCTTGAAAGTGATATTGAAGCTCTTGAAGCGAGAAATGCAGAGCTTGAAATCAATTATTCAAACGGAAACATTTTCTGCTCAATATATCAGTATATCTATGATAAGAACTATGATGATGCTGAAGTAGTATTAAATTCAATAAACGTAGATTCTCTGACAGATGCTCAGAAAATTATATATAACAACATAACAAAAATTTTAGACTAAAGGAGTAATAAACATGTTAGACATTAAAATATTAAGACAGGATCCCGATAAAATAAGAGAAGCTTTAAAAAACCGTTGCAATGATTTGGATATAACACCGGCAATCGAGCTTGACGCAAAAAGACGTGAAATTCTTCAGGATGTTGAAAAGAAGAAGGCAGAGCAGAACGCTATTTCAAAGAAAATCCCCGCTATGAAGAAAGCAGGCGAGGACACTGCTGAAATATTTAAGGCAATGAAGGAGCTTTCAAATGAAATCAAGGAGGACGACGAAAAGGTAAGAGAAATCGACGCACAGCTCCGTGATTTCATGTTAAGAATCCCGAACATCCCGTCAGACACATGTCCTATAGGTGAGGATGACAGTGTAAATGTTGAATTAAGACGTTGGGGTACTCCGAGAGAATTTGATTTTGAATTTAAGGCTCACTGGGATTTAGGAACAGACCTTGATATCCTTGACTTTGAAAGAGGTACAAAGATTGCAGGTACAAGATTCACAGTTTATAAGGGCTTAGGCTCAAGACTTGAAAGAGCTGTTATAAGCTATTTCTTAAATACACATGTTGACGAGTCGGGTTATACAGAGATTTTCCCGCCGTTCATGGTTAACCGTGATTCAATGACAGGTACAGGTCAGCTTCCGAAATTTGAAGAGGATGCATATAACGTAAAGAACAACGACTTCTTTATGATTCCGACAGCAGAAGTACCGGTTACAAATCTCCACCGTGACGAAATTCTTGACGGCACACAGCTCCCGATTAAATACTGTGCATATTCAGCATGCTTCAGAGCAGAAGCAGGAAGTGCAGGAAGAGACACAAGAGGTCTTATCCGTCAGCATCAGTTCAACAAGGTTGAAATGGTTAAATTCGCAAGACCGGAGGACAGCTATGCAGAGCTTGAATCATTAACAAACGATGCAGAGAAGCTTTTACAGGGACTTGGTATTCCGTACAGAGTAGTAGCACTTTCAACAGGCGACTTAGGCTTCTCATCAGCCAAGACATATGATATCGAGGTATGGATGCCCAGCTACGGCAGATATGTTGAAATCTCATCATGCTCAAACTTTGAGGACTATCAGGCAAGACGTGCAAATATCCGTTTCAAGGACAGTGCAAAGGACAAGGCACAGTTCGTACACACATTAAACGGTTCAGGACTTGCTGTAGGACGTACAGTAGCGGCTATTATGGAAAACTTCCAGAACGCTGACGGTTCTGTTACAATTCCTGAAGCACTTGTTCCGTACATGGGTACTGATATTATAAAGAAATAATTTTAAAGGGGATGTTTATAAACATCCCCTTGATGATTAATCAGATAAATTATGGTTAAGTGCTAACTAATACACCCCACATAAACCATAATTTATAACTGATTATATTATAAAAATATTTCATACATGTTACAATTAGTTTACCAAAACAGTATATATTATGTAAACCAATTTATTAAATAAAAAAAGTTATCCACACCCACTTAAAAAACTTATACCACAATAAACCCTTGTATTATCTGATTATTTTGAAATTATCCACTTAATTCACATAGTTATTCACACCTTTAAGTGTATAATGATAATATTTAAAATATACGCAAATATGCGGTTTTTTGAGGTTTACATAAAAATGTGGATAAAATTTGATAAGTTATTCACTATTTTGTTAACATTAAGGTGTATAAATTACAAAAAAATTCAAAAAATTCCCATTTTATGTGGAATTTTGGCGTGTATTATTTTATAAAGTTATTAACATTCTGTGGATAACTTGCTGAATAACTTCACATACTAATAAATTATGGAAGGAAAATGAAATGAATTTACCGTTAACTCCCAGACTTTTAAACATTATTTCGCATGTTAGAGGAAAAAGTGTTGCAGATATAGGAACAGATCATGCTTATGTTCCTTTACAGCTTATAAAAGACGGCGTATGTGAGCGTGCAATAGCCTCAGACGTGCGTCAGGGACCCGTTGATATAGCAAGAGCAAATATCAGAAAACATGGCTGTGAGGGGAAAATAGAGGTTCGTATGGGGTCAGGACTTGAACATCTGACACCGGGTGAAGCAGAGGACATAATAATTGCCGGAATGGGCGGAGAACTTATAATAGAAATATTAAAGGCTCACGAAGCCACAGCACACGCCTCACGGCTTATTTTACAGCCTATGAACTCTCAATATGAATTAAGACATTATCTGCTCGAAAACGGCTTTAAAATAGAAACAGAGGACATCAGCACAGAGGGATTTAAGGTTTATAATCTCATAGTAGCAGTTTCGGGTGAGGGAATTCCTTTTGAAAGGGATATAGACTATCATTTACCGCCGTATTTGAAGAACAATAAAAATTACAATGCTTTATATGAAAAGAAAAAGCGAGAATTTACAAAGGTTATTGAGGGACTTGAAAATTCAAAGGAACCGGATACGGAAAAGCTTGCAGTGTATAAAGCCTGGCTTTGTGATATGTAGATTAAATTATGATTTAGTGGTCTTGTCTGATGGTCATTGTAGGGGCGATTCACGAATCGCCCCTGCATTTCCAAATCACGCTACATAACCCATAATTACCTCACAAAAAAAAGATGCTTACGCATCTTTTTTTATTAAAGCTTTTGCATTCTTATATCATTACCGTAAAATCTGTTTATAATAAAATACTCAAATAACCTTGATGTAAATCTCTTGCTGTATAGCTTTGCAAGCTCTTCCATTTTCAGATTTGTACTTATAATCATCTTCTTTTTACCCGATGCACGCTCGTTTATAAGGTCATCTAAAAACGCTAAATTGAATTTACTCTGATTTTCTGTTCCTAAATCATCTATTATCAGTAAATCAGCATCATAAAGCCTGTCTATTTTTTCTCTGTCAGTCTCTCTGCCGAATTTATAATCCTCATAAACAGAAAACATCCTTGTTGCTCTTGTATATACAACCGTTTTTCCCCGGTCCATTAACGCCTTTGCTATACAGTTTGATAAAAACGTCTTTCCTAATCCTGTACCACCATAGAAAAATAAGCCTTTTACTTCTGTATCAAAATTATTGCACAGCTTCTTTGCACGGTCAATTATTTTTATAATATTTGCTCTTTCGCTGATTCCGTTTTCCCCGTTTGTGTCCGAATAATACTTTAATTCAAAGGTATCAAAATTCTCGTTTTCCAATATTGTACTTAAATCAGCCCTTGCATATATATCATTTATAATCTGCTGTTCAAAGCAACGGCAGCGTCTTGAATCGGAGGTGTATCCCGTATCAGAGCATTCCTTACATTCGTAATCATATTCAGCATAATCGGGATCAATTCCGTACTTTTCTATTATTTTTTTCTTCTCTTCCTCAAGTACGTCAAATCTTGCCTTGAGTTGCTTGTTATATTCCTCAGCCTTGTCCGGATTTTTCATTATATTAACAAGATTTTCACTTCCAAGCTTCGATATTTCATCATCTATCTCGCCTATTCTCGGAAATCTTTCTCTTATATCCGAAATACGCTGACGTCTGTCTCTTGCCGCACGGTCTCTTTTCTCTTCATACCTCTCGGCTATTTTCATCATTAACTCACTATCCGCCATTATGCTTTTCCTCCTTTCAGGATACTTACTATTTCATCCTTTTTATCGATAATTTCATCAAATCTGCGTATATATTCAAGCGGATCCTTGAAATTAAAAATTCTCTCTATTCTGTCGTCCATAACAAGCTTTGTCGAACCGCCGCCGCCAAGTGCAATTATAGTCTGCTTTTCCTCCATAATATTTATATTATAGGTACTCATGCAGCCCTCCTTTGAATAGCCTACATTTTCAAGATTTCCGCTGCTGTTCTTCTGACGGTACATATAATACGGCTCTCTTTTTGTTTCTTTCATACGCTTTTGAGTATAATCGAGCATCTTATTCATCTGCTCCGACTCAGTCAGTCTTTCATTAAGCTGTCTGAAGCTTGCCGCTCTCTTTATACACAGCGAATGAACCGTTATATTTTCAGGATCAAGCTTTATTACCTCATCAAGACTGTGCTTAAACATTTCAAAATCTTCACCCGGTAAGCCTGCTATCAAATCCATATTTATATTGTCAAAGCCTGCTTTTCTTGCCATTTCCATACAATCTTTTACCATATCAACGCTGTGTGTTCTTCCTACTTTTTTAAGAGTCACATCATTCATGGTCTGCGGATTTATGCTTATTCTGTCGGCTCCGCCTTTTCTTGCGGCAATAAGCTTTTCTTCTGTTATGGTGTCGGGTCTGCCTGCTTCAATAGTAAATTCCTTTATTTTTGAAAAATCAAAATATCTGTGAAGTCTCTCACATATACGCTCTATATTAAACGCACTTAAAGTTGTGGGAGTACCGCCGCCTATATAAATATTATCCACATATGCACCGATTTCCTCTATTATCTGAGCAGTCTTGTCAATCTCATCAAGCAGTCTTTCTACAAATTCCTCCATATATTTACCGCTTGTGTGAATATCCGTCGAAACAAATGAACAATATACACATCTCGACGGACAAAACGGAATACCTATGTAAATACTCACGCTCTGAGGCTCTATTTCCTTTAAAAGAAGCTCTTCATTCTTCGCAACCGTCAAAGCAAGCTCTGTTTTTTCGGGACTTACCTCATAGACATTTTTAAATATTTCCCTTACCTCATCAATACTGTAGCCTTCCTCCAGCATTTCTCTTGCATTCTTTGCAGGCCGTATTCCGCACATAACACCCCAGGGTATATTAATTTTAACTATCTGCTCTGCTGCATGCATTAAGGATCTTGTACATGAAGCGGTAAATATCTTT
Source organism: Clostridia bacterium (assembly GCA_045542415.1). Classification (GTDB taxonomy): domain Bacteria; phylum Bacillota; class Clostridia; order UBA1381; family UBA1381; genus UMGS1958. The sequence continues at coordinate 19,455 of JAZQKZ010000022.1, read as the reverse complement.
TTTATTTTCTGCTGAGATTGGTTTTCATCATCAAAATTAAACCGGTGATCATAAAAATACGCTTCACCGGCATAATTTATCTGAGTATATACGTTTATAATCTTATTGGCATATGAAAAATATGAAAATATTTCAACATCATCATCTTCCTCAAAAAATAAATTTGAAAAAAGACGCATTTCATATTCACATTCATAGCCCGACTGAATTATCAGCATAGCATTACCCTTACCAAATCAGCTTTAATTTTCGGGAACGAAAAAGTTATATTTCTTTTCATAGCCTATGCTTGTAGGCTTATCATGTCCCGGATATACATTCATCGAATCGTCAAGCTTATATAAAATATTCCTTATTGATTCCTTTAAAGTCTTTTCATCGCCCGTAGGCAAATCCCATCTTCCGCAGTTTCTTAAAAACAGCGTATCACCCGAAAATACGGAATTTTCCGCAACATAGCATACACCACATTCGGTATGCCCCGGAGTATATAAGCACTTTATTTCAGTATCGCCTATATAAACAGCTCCGCCGTCCTCCAATATAATATCAGCTTCTCTTGCATTTATTTCATATCCAAGTCCTAAAAATGACACGTTTATTGACGGCTTTCCTATGTTTATGCTTGCTTTTTTACCGCATGCCAAAGGAGCCTTTGTCAATTCTCTTAATTCCTCAAGATACTGAATATGATCATAATGACAGTGGGTGATTAATATATATTTAATTTTAATACCCTTTTCATCAGCCTTGTTTATTATATCACAAGCCTTGCTTCCCGGATCTATTACCACACCCTCTGATGTATTCTCATCATAAACAATGTATGTGTTTTCCGAGTTATATATATTTTCAATAATTTCAATTTTCATGGCATTTATCAATTATGAAGTCTTACAGGTAAAATCATATATGTGTATGAATTATCCTCAGCTCTTATAAAGCAGCCGCTTGTAGGTGAGCTGAACTCTATATTTATAACCTCTTCATCACATACATTCATTGCATCGAGCAGGAATCGGCAGTTAAAGCCAATTCTAAGATCATCGCCATCAATTTTGGCATTTATATCATCACTTACCTGACCCTTTGGAGTCATACAGAAAAGGTCAATCTTATCATAACCCAAGGTAAGAATTACCGGCACCTTATTTCCTGTTGATGAAGAAATATCCTCATTTACAATAAGCATCGCTCTCTCCAGACTGTCCATAAATGTACGCTTTGCAAGCTTTGCCTTTATGGGATTGACAGCGCCTACTATAGAATCATATTTAAGAAATTCTCCGTCAAGCAGGCTTGTATAAATCTGAAATTCCTCAAAGTCAAGAAGAAGACGTCTGTCACCTAAAATAAGCTTAACCTCATGCTCATCATCCTTTAAGATTTTCATAAGCTCTCTTAAGGTCTGACCCGGAACAACCATCTTCACATCATCAACCTTTTCCTTAAGCTCCTCTTTAACTACTGCAAGTCTGTGAATATCAGAGGTTACAACATTTAAGAAATTGTTTTTGATTTCAAATAAAGCTCCTGTGAGAATAGGTCTCTTTCCCTCAGATAATGCAATAAACGGAAGTGCTTTTCTTATTATATCCTTAAGCTTTTCTTCCTTAAGAGCAAATGAAAGCTTTTCGTCTATAATAGGTGTCTGGGGGAATGTATCTATATTTTGTCCCTGAATGCTGAACTCACTTGCTCCGCCCTTTATCTTTGTAACGTTATTATTCTCATTTATATCTATATAAACGTTACCCTCCGGCATCTTTCTTATAATATCTCCGAATATTTTTGAAGCAAGTGCTATAGAACCGCCCTCTATTACGTCACATTCGAGATTATATTCAATACAGAGATCTACATTACAGCCTGTCATTGTTATGTGAGTTGCATCAATGGATTCAATCTTAATACATTCAAGTACCGGAATGACAGCCTTTGCTGATATAGCTCTCTGAACTATATTTATAACCTCAACTAATTTTGATTTACTGCATTTAAATTTCATTTTTATTCATCCTCTTCAATTTATTTTTATAAACATCCTCATAATTTATTATCCACCGTATATACATATATAAATATATAATATATTTAGTTAATAATAGTAATAATAGCGTGGATAAGCTGTAAAAGTGGGTAAAGCCTTGTTAAAATAAGGATTTTTTGTTAACCTGTACCATGTTTACAAAAAATGGATAAAAGTTAATAACTAAAATTTCCAATTTTTTCCAAGTGAATGGATTTTGACGTTATAAACACCTTATTAACGTACTTATCAACACCTTATACAGCACGGATATCTTTTAATATAGAATTAATTTCATCATTAAGCTTTTCTTTCTTTTTGATATCCTCTTCTATCTTCTTTATGTTATGCATTGCGGTTGTACGGTCCTTACCTCCGAAAGCGTTGCCTATCGTTGAATAATTCATGTCGGTAAGAGTAGAACAAAGATACATTGCAACCTGTCTGGGCAGTGCAACCTTTTGTGAACGGTTTTTGCCTATGATATCCTGCTTTGTTACACCGTAATATGAAGCAACCTTTTCCATAATTTTATCGGGTGAAAATTTAACCTTGCCGTCCTTGGGAAGTAATGATGTAACAACCTCCTGTGCAAGCTCCATTGTAATATCACCGTGTGAGATTTCAGCCATTGAAATCATCTTTATCAAAGCACCCTCAAGCTCACGGATATTTGTTTTGATTTTATCCGCAACAAAGAGAAGAATGTCATCACTTATATTAATGTTATGATCTGATGATTTTTTCTTAAGAATAGCCACTCTTGTTTCAAAATCGGGAACAGAAACGTCAAATGTAAGTCCCTGCCCGAATCTTGTTCTTAAACGCGGCTCAAGCTTTAAAAGCTCGTTAGGCATACGGTCACTTGTTAAAACAATCTGTTTATTTCTTGAATAGAGGTCATTAAAGGTATGGAATACCTCCTCCTGAAGACCCTCCTTGTTTTCAAGGAACTGAACGTCATCTATAAGAAGAACATCTGCTTTTCTGTATTTGCTTTTGAATTTAGTAGGAGAGTTTGAAAGAAGAGAATCAACAAATTCATTCATAAACTGCTCACTTGTAACGTATATGATCTTGTAATGGGGATAATGCTCCTTTATTCTGTTACCTATAGCATGCATCAGATGTGTTTTACCGAGTCCGCTGTGTCCGTAAAGAAAAAGCGGATTATAAATATGTCCCGGATTTTCCGTTGTACTTATTGCAGAAGCTGCAGCATATTGGTTTGATGAGCCTACGACAAAGTTTTCAAATGTGTATTTAGGATTAACACCGTCTGAATTTTCTTCATCCTCATTAACAATTATTTCGGGTTCTTCTATTTCTATCTCTTCACCCTCTATTTTTATTTCAAGTGTGTATTTTTTTCCGGTAACCTTTTCAAGTGCAGATTCAATGCATTTTGTGTATCTTAACTTAATCATGTTCTGGTGAAGCTCAAGAGGTACAATTACGGTAAACACAGAACTTGAATAAGAAACAGGTACTATTCGCTGAATATATACGTTGTAAGCAACTGTTGAATTTATGGCTGCTTTTATATGCACAAGAGATTTGTCCCAGATTTCATTTGCATCCATTATATGAAAATACCTCCTATCTGAAAATTATATATATAAATAACATTTAAGTACTTTATAACAGGTTATATATCCCATAAGGGATACTACCACTATTATATAATACCAAATTTTATAATAAAAATCAAGTAAAAATATCAAAAAAACAGTTGAGAAAACCTTTGAAAACATGTATAATAAGGGTATATGAGTACAGGTTGTTGATTATAAAATTGAGTACCACAATATGTAGTGGATTAGTGAGGAAAAAAATGAAAAAAAATATTTTGATAACAGGCGGAAGCCGGGGAATAGGTGCTGCATGTGTAAGAAAATTTGCGGCAGAGGGATATAAGGTATATTTTAATTATCTAAAAAGTGAAGAAGAGGCGAAAAGGCTTAGTGATGAAACGGGATCATGTGCAATTAAGTGTGATGTTGCGTCCGGTGCGGATGTAGAGCGTATGCTTGATATTACAGGGGGAGTGGATATTCTCGTAAATAATGCAGGCATATCACATACAGCTTTGTTTACCGATATAAAAGAGGAAGAATGGGACAGAGTATTTGATGTAAATATAAAGGGTATGTTCCTTGTAACAAAAGCATTTCTTCCTTATATGATAAGAAATAAATACGGAAAAATAGTAAATATTTCATCAATGTGGGGAGTAAGCGGCGGAAGCTGTGAGGTTAGCTACAGTGCATCAAAGGCGGCGGTAATAGGCTTTACAAAGGCACTTGCAAAGGAAGAGGGACCGTCGGGGATAAATGTAAACTGTATTGCTCCGGGACTTATAGAAACGGAGATGAATGCCAATTTAAGTGAAGAGGATAAAAAAGCAATAGCGGAGGAAACACCGCTTATGAGAACGGGAAATGTGGAAGAGATTGCAGAGTCGGTATTTTTCCTTTGTTCAGATAAGGCGGCTTTTATAACGGGTCAGGTTTTATGTGTTGACGGGGGTATAATTATATGATATTTATTCATTAAAAAGAATAAATTGTGTAAAATATTAAAAAATAAAATATAATGGTTACTCTAAGCTAACAAAATAACAGAAATTAATTAAAGTATAAATAAAAATATTGTAATAGCAATAAAAATCTGTTAAAATTAAAGCATAGAAATTATATAAAAAACAAATAATCGGGAGTTGATTTAAGATGAGTATAAAAATAGGAATTATAGGCTACGGAAACCTCGGAAGAGGTGTAGAATGTGCGATAAAGCAGAATGACGATATGGAGCTTGTTGCAGTTTTCACACGCCGTAATCCGTCTGATTTGAATATTTTAACACCGGGAGTAAGTGCGTATAATATAAATGATATTTTAAGTTTTAGAGGAAAGATTGATGTAATGATACTTTGCGGCGGAAGTGCAACTGATTTACCTGTACAGACACCGGAATATGTAAAGTATTTTAATGTAATAGACAGCTTTGATACTCATGCAAAGATACCGGAGCATTTTGCAAATGTAGATGCTACTGCTCAGGAAAGCGGAAATATAGGTATTATTTCAGTGGGCTGGGATCCGGGTATGTTCTCGCTTAACCGTTTATACGGAAATGCAATTTTATCCGACGGTAAGGATTATACATTCTGGGGTAAGGGTGTAAGTCAGGGACATTCGGACGCAATCAGAAGAATTGAGGGCGTAAAGGATGCAAGACAATACACAGTTCCGGTTGATGAGGCTGTAAGAGCAGTAAGAAACGGCGAAAATCCTGAGCTTACAACACGTCAGAAGCATTTAAGAGAATGCTATGTAGTAGCCGAGGACGGTGCAGACTTAGCAAGAATAGAGAATGAAATAAAAACAATGCCTAATTATTTTGCTGATTATGATACAACAGTAACATTTATAAGCGAAGAGGAATTAAAGGCAAATCATGCAGGTATTCCGCACGGCGGAATGGTTATCCGCAGCGGAAACACAGGCTGGAGCGGTGAGAACAAGCATATAATTGAATACAGCTTAAAGCTTGATTCAAATGCGGAGTTTACATCATCTGTACTTGTTGCATATGCAAGAGCTGCTTACAAGATGAACAGTGAGGGTATGAAAGGTGCAAAGACAGTATTTGATGTGGCACCGGCATATCTTTCAAAGGAAAGCGGAGAATATTTAAGAAAGCATTTGTTATAATAGAAATAGCTGCTTGAAAAAAATCAAGCAGCTATTTTTTATTTCATAGAATTACCGACTGCATCAGTTACACCCTCAACCGTTTCACCAACAGCATTGCCGGCATCCTGAACAGCATTACCCATGTTGTCAGCGGCGTTGTCCATAGCATCATTTGCTTGTGATGTGGAAGTAGGTGACGGGGATGTAGTAACATTTGAGACAGATGATGAATTATTATTATCTTTAGTACATCCGCATGCTGAAAGCATTGAGATAAAAAGAGCAGCAGCTAAAAGGTTTTTTATTGTTTCCATAATATTTATTCCTTTCATAAGTGAATTTGCATTTTTGCTTTATTAGTATTAGTTTATTTTTGATTATTATTTGATGATTTTATTGGAAATTTTTTTGTTGGTAAATACCCCAAACCAAAAAAGGAAGTGCTTTTGCACTTCCTTTTAAATCAATAATACATCCGTGTTTTATCCTGTAAAGGCATAATCTTAATTTCACCGTTTTCTGTAAATTTCCATATAAATACATCTATATAATCAAATTCATCATTATATGAAAAATAAATCTTGGTATATTCACTTCCTGATGAAACTGCTGTTGACTTTACTGCCGTAAGCTTTCCATCCTTGTATATTCCTGCAAGAACTCTTGCATCTGTTTCAAGCTGCGGATATGATATACGCACCGTATATAAATTTCCGTTTTTTGTTATACCGTCCGGTTCAGGTGTCGGTGTCGGCTCCTGTGTCGGTTCGGGTGTAGCTGTCGGCTCGGGCGTTGGCTCAGGTGTAGTAGTTGGCTCCGGAGTCTGTGTCGGTTCCGGTGTAGTAGTAGGCTCCGGTGATTCTGTCGGTGCTGTTGTCGATTTTAAAGGGTCACAATAGTTAATAAGAGCCTCCATATCAATTGCACCGTAACCGGTATATATATCATAGCCCTCTGTGAATACATCACGGGAGGTTTCCTTTATGGCCTCTATAAATTCTTCAGCATTTATATCAGGATTTATCTGCTTTATAATAGCCGCAGCTCCTGCAACTATTGGTGATGAAAATGACGTTCCCGATGTTGATTTACTTGATGAATTAATAGCTGTTGTTCTTATTCTGTATCCGGGTGCAGCACATATTACTTTATCGTTGTGCTGGGTAAATGATGACGGAACATCTGAAAGTATTGTGGTATATGAATAATCGCCCGAAGAATTTCTTAGCCATATGGTTTCTTTTGTGAAATCCATATCTACGCCTGTATGATTACTGTAATCACCCAGACTTCCTACACTTATTACATTGTCAAATGAAGCAGGATATTGATAATATCCGCCTGTTGTGGAATTATCACCCTCATTTCCTGCCGCTGCAACAACAATTGTACCGCTATTTATTGCTTTTTTTACTATCGGCTTCATATTCTGAACAGAATACGGAGCTGCTTCTTCAGTAAAACCAAGACTCATATTTATAATATCACAGCCATATTCCTGTGCTTTTTTGAAGCCAAGAATTAAAGCACTTGTATATAATTCATTGGCATTTGCAACTTTGATTATAGCAAGGTCAACTCCACTTGCAATACCGCTTATGTATATACTGTTGTTTGTCTTTGCGGCAATAAGTCCTGCTACTGCTGTTCCATGACCGAGCGTATCTGTTATGTCACTTGTGTCTGCACCGCTCATTGCATTATATGAATAAATGGGATCAGGGAGGTCAGGATGTGCAGTATCAAGTCCACTGTCTATAATTCCTACAACAACATTATATCCCGTAAAGCCCTTTTTCCATGCACTTGTAGCCTTTATAAAAGGCAGATGCCACTGATCTGAATAATACGGATCGTCTGCACCGTCAGGATAAGGATATACTGTAGGAGAAGAAGCGTCAAGCTGAGCTGTTTCGTCCATAAGATATGCCTTTTCATCGGGGAAAATAGCTTCTATGTTATCCATAGGTGCAAGGGCATACGCTGACATAAGTGAATCAGTAACGAAAACATTGTCAACGCTGTTAATAACACCGTTGTTTTCGTTAAAAAGCATTACAGCCGGAGCTTCCTTTAAAATAACAATATAATCACCCTCATCTGCTGATACACTTAGTGAACATGATAAAGCAGCTGTTAAGGTTAATATAAATATAATAAGTTTATTCATTGATTTCCTCCGCAGGGGGTTGTGTTGTTTCTACGGGTAAATCGGTCGGTTCGGGTGTTGCCTCAATTGTAGCAAACGAGAATGTTTTACATTCTGTAAGCGGATAAACACCGTCCGGACTCCATGCCATTACCGATACACTGTCAATCTCTTCTTCACAGCTGAATCTAAACGAGGTGCCTATTGAATCTGCACCCATCATCTGCGAAACGGCACTTACAAGCCTGCCGTCATTGTATGCAGCTGCAATGATTTTAAAGCTTTCCGCTGCATCATCAAAGGAGGATATAACCGTATATTTATTGTCCGATTTTGTAACCTCCGCTTCAAAGCCTGAAACAGGCAATGGAGAAGGAGTCGGCTTATATACATCCTCTTTAATAACCTCTATAAGCTTTTCTATATCAAGTGCGCCGTAGCCAGTGTATATATCGTAGCCCTCTGTATATATATCTCTTACCGACAGCTTTAAATATTCAAGAAAGCGTGAATAATTTATTGTAGGGTCAAGCTGCTTTGCTATTACCGCCGCTGCTGCAACCATCGGTGCAGCATATGATGTACCGTCACTTGTTGCCATTGCAGTTGTCGGGTCGGTATATGTACCGTCAGATTTCTTTGCTGAAATAAAGGTACTCATAATACGGTAGCCGGGTGCGGCACAGGTAACCTTGTCGTTATATACGCTGAATGTTGACGGCTCATCGGTAACTATTGTCGTATTATTATATGTTGCAGTAGGCTTTCCCTCATCCTCATCTGTTTTTTCACGACCGAGTGAAGCAACGCTTATTACATCATCAAATGCCGCCGGGTAATATTTAGGTACTTCCTCTGAACCCTCTGCCATGTTTCCCGCAGATGCAACGAAGATTATACCCTTTTTGATACCGTTTGCAATTTCCTGCTTGACTGCAATAAAGGTATCGTCTGATTCATTTGTTGTAGTCCAGCCAAGACTCATATTTATTACATCACAGCCGTAATCAACAGCCTTTGTTATACCCGCAAGAAGTGTTGAAACGCTTGGCTTTGAATTATCATTTTCAATGATTTTTATAATTGAAAGCTCGGCGGAGTCGGTTATGCCTGAAATACATTTATTATTGTTTGCAGTAGCTCCGATTATGCCTGCAACCATTGTACCGTGTCCGAATGTATCGTTTACATTGGTTATATCCTTTGATGAAAGACAGTTAAATGTATTTTTTATCTGGGGCATAATATCTAAATGCAGCGGATTAACACCTGTATCAACAACAGCAATCTTTACTCCTTCACCGGTAAGACCGTTTACCCATGCACTTTGAGCATTTATATATGAAAGATACCACTGTCTGTAATAATTTGAATCGTTTGCACCGTAGGGATAGAGAGGAGTTTCTTCATATAAAAATGCAGTCTCCTCATCCTGTTCAAATTCCGCTGACGGGATATCAAGAGCCTTATCCATAAAAATACTTGATATATTTTCCGCAGACACGGCAGAAATTGCATCCATATAGGACGGCGCAATATAGACCCTGTCACTCAGACGGGTAAAGCCGCTGTCTGTAATAACTGCCGGTTCATTAAGAACCAGAACATAATCGCCCTCCGCTGCCGCTGCAGAAAATCCCATAACGGCAGTTGCCGCAAATATAGCTATGGCTGTTTTCATTTTAATTCTCCTTATTGAGCGGGTAAATTATTCGTAATGATATGAACCCAGAAACTTATAAAAGGTAGTGTTGTTTTTAAGTCTGTCAAGTGCGAAATAAATTGTAGCATTATCGATATTACCGTCAATATCGATAAAGAACATGTATTTTCCAAGCTCATCTTTCATCGGGCGTGATTCGATTTTCTTCAGATTGATTTTATCCTGCGAAAACAGCTCCAGAGCCTTGTAAAGACTTCCCGGCTTATCCTCTGTGGTAAAAGCTATTGATGTTTTATCATGCGGTGTAACTGTTCTGCACGGTGACTTTTCAAGTATAACAAAGCGTGTCGAGTTGTTTTTATCGTCACCGCAGTCGGGATATAAAATTTCAAGGTCATAAAGTGATGCACTGTTTGGTGAAGCAATGCATGCAATGCTTCCGCCCTCCTCACTTACTCTTTTTGCCGCCGCTGAGGTCGAGTCTGCATATTCTATATCAGCGTCCGGAAATTCACTTGAAATAAGACCTGCACACTGTCCGATTGCCTGCGGATGCGAGGTTATAAGTCTTATATCCTCTTTTTTCGAACCTTTTTTTACCATAAGATTCTGAGAAATATGGAGTATGTATTCACCCGTTATATATAAATCGACATCAAAAGCAAGCATATCGAGAGTTGTGTTAATACAACCCTCGATAGAATTTTCTATAGGTACAATACACCTGTCAATTTCGCCTTTATCCACTGCCTTTATTGCAGTGAAAATTGTTTTATATTCTTTAAGCTCTTCCTTACCATGCGAGAAATTAACCGCCGCCTGATGCGAGAATGAGCCTATCGGACCTAAATATCCTAACATAGCTACCTCTTTTACAGTAAATTACAATAAAATCTTGCCTACAGCCTTTGCAATCGGGTCAAGCTCTTTCATAAGCTCTTCAAACTTTGACGGCTTTAATGACTGCGGACCGTCTGATGCTGCCTTTTCGGGGCAGTTGTGAACCTCAATCATGAGTCCGTCTGCACCTGCTGCAATTGCAGCCTTTGCTACCGGAGCAACGAGCTTATATGTACCTGTTGCATGGCTCGGGTCACCGATAATCGGGAGGTGTGAAAGCTCCTTTGATACAGGTATTGCACTAACATCGAATGTATTTCTTGTTGATGTTTCGTATGTACGGATACCTCTCTCACAAAGGATTACCTGCTCATTACCCTCTGACATGATATATTCAGCTGCCATAAGCCACTCTTCCATAGTTGAAGCGAGACCTCTCTTTAAAAGAATAGGCTTGTTACACTTACCAACCTCACGGAGAAGCTCGAAGTTCTGCATATTTCTTGCACCAATCTGCATTATATCAGCATACTTTGCAACAAGGTCAACATCTCTTGTGTCAAGAACCTCTGTACAGATAGGCATACCAAGCTCCTTACCGCTGTTGTACATAATCTCAAGACCGTCGCCCTTTAAGCCCTGGAATGAATAGGGCGATGAACGGGGCTTGAACGCACCGCCGCGAAGAATGTTTGCACCTGCTGCCTTAACAGCACGAGAAACCTCAGTAAACTGCTCCTGACTCTCAATTGCACACGGACCTGCAAATACAGCGAGCTTGTCGCCGCCGACTGTTACGCCGCAGCCTACGTCAATAATACTCTGTTCTTTCTGAAGCTCCTTTGAAGCAAGCTTATAAGGCTTCATGATAGGCACTACATTTTCAACGCCTGCCATAAGAAGCACTTCATTCATGCTTAAAAGTCTCTTGTCACCGATAGCACCGATAACAGTTTTCTTTTCACCGTAAATAGGGTGTGTTTTGAAGCCGAAATCGGCAAGTCTTGTTTCAACCGCTTCAATCTGAAGAGCAGAAGCGGAATCTTTCATGATAATAATCATAGTTATATCTCCTTATATGATAATAATTTACAGCTTATTAATAAATTAAGTTGCCCGGAAATAATCAGATTCCGGACATACCGAAAAAAGATTATATTTCCACAACTATATTATAACAAAAAACTGCAAATAACGCAATATAATTTTTTTTGTTACATTTTATAAAAATTAAGGACTTTTTAAAGAATTTATGATATAATAATTTTAATTGATAAAATATTTTGTAGGTTTTACGGAAAACCACAATTCACAACTCAAAAAAGGAGACAAACATGCGTATTCTTGTTATTGAAGATGAAGCACACCTTGCTGAAGCTTTGGTGCATCTGCTCAGAAAACAAAATTATACAGTCGATAACGATTATGACGGGGAATCGGGTCTTGATGACGCTTTGAGCGGTATTTATGATGTCATAATCCTTGATGTAATGCTCCCACGTCTTGACGGCTACGGCGTTTTAAGGGAAATACGCCGCTCCGGCATTACAACTCCTGTAATAATGCTTACTGCAAAGGGGTCTGTTTCCGATAAGGTAAAGGGTCTTGACCTTGGTGCGGACGATTACCTTGCAAAGCCTTTTAATACTGAAGAGCTTCTTGCACGGGTGCGTGCATTGGGCAGAAGACGCGGTGAAATAACGGAAAACAATTCGTCAATATCTTTCGGTGACCTCACACTTAATACACAGACTATGGTTTTAAGCTCCGCTGCGGAGGAAATAAAGCTCACGCTCAAGGAAAAAGAGCTTATGGAATATTTTATGCTTCGCCGTGACATGGTTTCACCGAAAGAGCAGATTATAGAAAAGCTGTGGGGCTTTGACTCCGAGGCAGAGGCAAATCATGTTGAGGTATATGTATCATTCCTCCGTAAAAAACTGCGTTATATCGGCTCTAAGGTAGTGATAAGCGTGGTAAGGGGAGTGGGATATGTATTAAAAACAGAGGAGTAACGCGAAAAATAAGCTTCGCATCTTGCCACTTTGCGGACCTCGGAGTATCTACATACGCCGTCGGTCCTTAAAATGACAATCTACTCGCTTCTTGCCACTTTGCAGACCTCGGAGTATCCACACCGTAAGACGAAATGGAGATTAATATGTTTAAAAAGCTGCGTAACAGACTTCTGCTTGTAAATATGATAATTATTTCCGCACTTCTTCTGGGAAGCTTTGCGGTAATATATATCATTACATATCAGAATATATATAACACAACCTCAGATAATCTTATTCAGGTTCTTGAATTTGAACATCGCATGCGTGCACCGGCTCCGCCTGACGGAATTGAAATAATCCACGACCCGGAATCGGCACAACCGATAAGGCAAAGGAGAAATCCGGAACCGGAAGCAAGACCGGAAATGCCGGGCAGTATTGACAGACGTGCCGATATGATGGCACAATTTGTTATTACCATAAGTAAGGACGGTGAAATAACGGATATACATTCTCCGTTTGAAATTGATATTGAAAATAATAGCCTTGATATAGATAAAATTATATCTGATGAGGGAGTAATGCATATAATAAGCTATTCGGGAGGTTATTGGGCATATCTTACCCAGAAAGAGCCTGACGGCTACCGTGTCGGCTTTGTGGATTATACCTCGGAGCGGCATATTCTTTTCAATTTGCTTATAATTCTTACAGCGGTATGGATTGCGGCACTTGCAGTGACATTTATAATCAGTCTGTCAAACGCAAACAAGTCAATCAAGCCGGTTGAAGATTCGTATAACAGGCAAAAACAATTTGTTGCCGACGCTTCTCATGAGCTGAAAACACCGCTGACAACGATAAATACAAATATTGATGTTTTGCTGAGTCATCCGGAATCCACAATCGGCGAGGAGAAAAAGTGGCTTTATTATCTGAAAAGCGAGACAGAACGAATGACAAAGCTTACTAATGACTTGCTTTATCTTGCGAGGCTTGACCATACGGAGGATGAACCCGTAAAATGTATAAGCTCACTTTCAGAGGCGGCAGAGAATGTAATTCTCACAATGGAGGCTGTCGCATTTGAAAAGAATATCAGCTTTAATTACGATATTGAGCCGGGAATTTCGGTGTATGCTCCCGATGAGCAGATGAAGCAGACAATGATGATACTGCTCGATAATGCGATTAAATATACACCCGTAGGCGGAATAATAAATATGAGCCTTGAAAAGGAAAAAAATGATGCAATTCTTAAGGTAAGAAACAGCGGCGAGGGCATAGACAAGGAGGATTTAAAGCATATATTTGACAGATTTTACCGTGCGGACAAGTCAAGAGCAAGAGAAAGCGGCGGCTACGGTCTGGGACTTGCTATTGCAAAAAGCATATGCGACAGCTGTGGTGGTGAAATAGAGGTTGAATCGGAGCAGGGGAAATATACGGAGTTTGTAATAAGACTTAAAATTGCATGAAATTTTACTGATTTTTGTCAGAAAATCCTTTCTGATCCGTTTATATAAAAGGAGGGGAAAATGAAAAAAATCTCATCCATAGGAGAAAACGGGAGATGTTGTTTTAACATCTCCCGTTGTTATATTATTTTTTAATTTTACGGAGTTACATAAATTCTTGTGCCTACCGGAATAGTTGCATAAATCCAGTCAATATCAACCGGATGCATGCGTACACAGCCGTGCGATATCATAACACCTACTCTGTCATCCCACATTCCGCCGCCTGTTGCACGAAGTGTTGAATGAAGTGCATAGCCGCCGTAGAACATCATTGTCGGCCATACATAATATGAGCCGTAATCCCATCTTCCTCCGGCATACTTGTATTCAAACTGACCCTCAATTGTCGGGGTTCCGGGCGCACCTATCGCACACGGTGCTGTTCTGATACATTCCCAGTTATAGCGTGAGCCTTTATATACCTTTACGGTAAAATCAGACTTTGATACCCAGATAAGGTAATTGGTGCGTGATGTTATTCCCTCACGGTTTACTCTTTCTCTGCTTCTGTATTCCTGAACAACCGGTGAAAGCGGAGCGATTACATCAATATGATCCGCATCCTGCCATAAATCAATTGTACAGCCAAGTGCCTCTAAAGTATCACGGACAGGAATATATATACTTCCGTCAATCCATACCGGAGCGTGTGAGAGGTTTATGTCGTTGCCGAGGAATGTGGCATATACATTATCAATATTAAATATAAGCTGCTGTGAGCCGAGTGACATTGTATAGCTGTTGTATTCCTCGTGATATGCCGACATAACTCCAAGTGCATCGGCAATGCAGTCAGCCGGCATCATTCCTATGCCGTCAACGAGCCTGCCTCTTGGCGAAAGCTCAATCAGCTCACCGTTGTAGTAAAAATTAAGTCCTCTTTCAAAGTTCGGCTCTGCATCCATAGCAAAGCTGTTTCCCAGTACAATATTTCCCGATTCATCAGTCATTGCATAGGTTTCAAGCTCGAAAAGTGAGCCGGGACCCTGTGAAAGCGAATAATATGTAAGGCTGTGGAAGCCGTCAACAAATCCGAGTGTAAATTTTTCACCCATCTCATACGGTTCAACCGTAAATTCAAGGCGGATATGCTCTGTATCACCGCCAATCCAATGCTCGTCTGTGCCTACAAGCACACCCTCTGAATTAAAGAGGTTAAAATGTGCTGAGGAATCAAGCTCAACCTGATGATTTCCTATGTAAATATCAACGCTTACAGAGGTTGAAGTGAGTGACGGGTCAATAGCTTTTTCCGGTTCTGCCTTAACCGGCTCGGCTGTCGGTGAAGCCTGTGCTTCGGGAGTGGCTGTTGCTTGTACGTTTTCTTTGGCTTCATCGGTTGTATCTGCTTTTTGCTCCGGCTCGGCTGTTGATGCAGGTGCTTCTGTCGGTAACACTTCGGTTTCCGATGCCTGTGCCGGCTCTTGTGTCGGGTCAATTGCAATTGTTTCGGGAGCTGCTGTCGGTAGGGCAGTTTCATTTTGTGCAAATACGGCACTCGGAGTAAGCATTGCCGCTATAAGCATAAGAGCTATCATTTTTTTCATAATATATACCTTCCTTTTTTATTGGTAGGATAATTATATAATATCTTTTTTTATTTGTCAATAACGCTATAATAATAACATAAAATCTGCATAAAATTAAAAAAGACAAAAACTTTTTTATTACAATTTTATTAGAAGTTATCAACAGCTGTTGACGTTTTTTCAAAATGTGATATAATTATAATAAAGATATGGAAAGGATTATTAAATGAAACAAAAAATACTGCGTGTATTACCGTTTATAACAACGGTAATGATAATGCTTCTGATTTTCTTCCTCTCCTCACAAACCAGGGAGGAATCGTCAAGACTAAGCTCCGGACTGACCAAGAAGCTTATTGATTTTTTTGCACCTCATGCGGATTTGTCCGATAAAAAGCTTTATCTTGATATGCTGCATAATATAATACGCAAATGTGCGCATTTTGTACTGTATGCTTCGTTGGGCTTCAGCAGTGCAGGTATGTTTCTTTCCGATAAAATAACATATAAACGCATGTGGATTTATACTGTGATATTTACTGCTGTGTATGCCGCAAGTGACGAGCTTCATCAGAGTATGGTTGCCGGACGGGGACCGATGATAAGTGATGTTGTGCTTGATTCTTTCGGCGGCGGCTTCGGTGCGGCGGTATTTTTGGTTTTAATCCTGCTTGCAAGAAAGGATAGGAAAAATGATTGATATACATTCTCATATACTGCCCGATTTTGACGACGGTGCAAGGGATATAGACGAATCACTTGAAATGTTAAGAGAGAGCATGAGACAGGGTGTGGATAAGATAATTTCCACATCACATTGCTATCCGAAACGCAGTGACAGCATAAAAAGCTTCCTTGATGATCGCAATGAAACGCTTGCATATCTCCGTAAGGAAATTGAGAAAAGCGGTGAAGAGCTTCCGCAGATTTTTGCAGGCTGTGAGCTTAATATATGCAGAGATTTTTCGGAGGATAAGCATCTTGAGGAGCTTTGTATAGAGGGTACGAATTATATACTTCTTGAAATGCCCTATGAACCCTGGACAGACAGTGTTATTGAGGTTGTTTATAAGGTCGGACTAAGGGGTCTGCGTCCTGTAATGGCACATATTGACCGCTTTCTTTATCAGAAGCCGGAAATGCTGAGGGCACTTTATGAAATGGATGTGCTGTATCAGGTAAATGCAGAGGCTTTTCTTGATAAGCATATGATAAAGCAAATGGGCGAGCTGTTCTCGTCGGGACGTGCAAATTTTATAGGTACGGACATGCATAATCTCAAAAGCAGGCGTCCGACAATGGCAGCTGCAAGAGAAAAAATAGAGGGCTATTTCGGCGAGGATTACTGGAAATATCTTCAGGAAAATAATGAGCTGCTTTTGCATAATGAAGAGCTAAACCCGTTTAGACACAAAAAATTGGTACAAAAATCACTTTTTAAGCGGATTTTTGGTAAATAAATTCCAAAAAATGCTTGACAACGAACTTTATTTGTACTATAATGTATATTGAAGTTAATATAAAACTTATATTAGGATAAATGGAGGTATAAGAAATGAAAAAAGCATTTAACAAAATAGCTTCAATGGTTATTGCTTCATCAATGCTTCTTGCTTCTGTTCCGGCTTTCGCTGCTCCGGTAGTTGATCCGGCAGAGTTACAGACAGCTATCAAGGCGCAGCTCGGTGATGTATATAACACAGAAACTCGTTCAGCAGATCTTGTTCTTGACGCAGATACAGACGTTAAGAAGGAATTAGCAGCGGACTATGGTGATAAGTACATATCAGCATCAGCAAAGTCAGGTACTGCAGGTACAGTTACTGGTGATTTTAAGTCAACACTTGATATGACAAAGGTAAGAGATGCATTCAAGGCTTATCAGGCAGCAGCAAAGTCAGTTTGCGGCGACGATGCAGTTAAGCTTGCAGCATTAAATCTTATTCCGGTAACAGGTCAGTTCACAATCAGTGTTATTTATGATGAGAAGATGACACCGGCTGATGAGGCTTATCATTTAGAGACAGGTAAGATGAACGGCTTTAATGAGGAAGCTGCAAGAGTATTCGTTGACAGCAAGCGTGAAATCGTTAGCGGTGCTGTTAAGGCAGACGGTACAGTAGAAGCAACAGAGGGCTACAAGACATTACTTATCACAGTTGATGTAATTGCTCCTCCGTCAGAGTTCGCTTGGGAAGGCAAGTCAGGCGATTTCGCAAGCAAGCTTGTTTATGCTGACCTTGAAAAGTCACTTGATGATTTATTAGGTGATATCTGGTACGAGGTTAAGGGCGTATCAGTAACAGAAGAGAGCGTTACAGGTACAACATACTATACAGAGACAATCTCAATGGTTGGTTCAATCCAGATTGGCGGTTCAATCTCAACAATCAACTTCTCAACACAGCAGTTAGCTGATAATGAGAACAGCTATACAGGCGTTGAGACATGGGAAGATATCTCAGCTACAATGTCATTAACAAAGAAGAGCAGCGGCACAAGCGGTGGCGGCGGTTCATTCGTTACACCGGATAAGACACCGGTACCGGTACAGACAGTTGCTCCGGTAGCTACAGAGGTTCCGGGTGCTACAACAGATCCGAACGCTACAATGGATCCGCAGACTCCGTCATCAACAATTCCGCCGTACGATCCGTCAGATAACAAGGTTCCGTCAGTATTAAACGGCGATGATCACTATGTATATATCATCGGTTATCCGGAGGGTGACGTAAGACCGGAAGGCAACATCACAAGAGAAGAAGTTGCAACAATCTTCTACAGAATCTTAAAGGATGAGTTCAGAGATACTATCTATACAAAGAACCACAACTACAGTGATGTAGAGTTATCAAGATGGTCAAACAAGGCTATCGCAACTCTTACAAACGGTGGCTTCATCCAGGGTTATGGCGACGATGCTAATACATTCAAGCCGGCAGGCGATATGACAAGATTAGAGTTCATCGTAATGGCTACAAACTTCCTTGATGAATCAGATTCAGAGGTTAAGTATCTTGATGACGTTAAGTTCACAGACGTTCCGGAAAGACTTTCATGGGGACAGGAAGCTCTCCAGAAGGCTGCTATCGCTGAGTTAATCGACGAAGACGAGAGAACAAACTTCAGACCGGAAGAGAAGATCAAGCGTCACGAGGCTATGAAGATCATCAACAGATTACTCGTTCGTAACGTAAAGGCAGACGGACTTATCGACGGTTATGTACAGTGGCCGGATAACCCGCAGGATGCTAAGTACTACTTCGAGGTAATCGAGGCTACAAATTCACATACATTCGAGAGACTCCCGGATGGCTACGAGAAGTGGACATCAGTTGACCAGAACTGGATCTGGGGCGAGTTCAAGACTAAGTATGAGGATCCGGACGAGATCGATAAGCAGTAATTAGTTAACTCAAAAAGAGTGTCGCATAAGCGGCACTCTTTTTTCGGTATATTAAAAGGCTATAGTAATACGATTATTACTATAGCCTTTTTTAGTTTCTCTTTTCTACCTTAACTGTATCAATATTCTTTCCATTTATTCTAACACCGATAAGCTCTATATATCCGTTATCAATAAAATCAGAAATCTGTGTATCACCGATATACGGTAAATCGATAGACTGTGTTTTGTAATGGCGGTAGAATATGTTTTTGAGTGTAAGAGTGATTGCGGCGGTTGTAGGATAATGGACTGAGCCTTTATGAGTTTTATTATCAAGAGTTAAAGTAAATTTGAAATCCATGTTTAGTGTCTCCTTGTGTTTGAAGTAAATTATGGTTTAGCCGTGTATTAGTTAGCACTTGTCCGAGCGACGTTGGAGGGGGCTTTGCCCCCTTGCAGACTTTGGTGTGATTTATTTTTTGCTATAACCCCTACTGGCTTTTCTGCCTACAGCAGCAGAAAAGTCAGCAAAAGAGTGCCGTTAAAGAGGGGACGCCCCTCCCTCTTTAAAATCTCCCGCTGCGCTTTACCAAAAAATTCAATCAATTAAAACGAGGCTAAACCATTTGCTGACGTAGG
>JAZQKZ010000021.1:0-10974 GCA_045542415.1 Clostridia bacterium | reverse complement strand
TGAACAGAACCAGTAAAAACGGACAATAGAAAAAAAGAGCCTCCTATGGTATAATGATAAAAAAGCCATAGGAGGTATTTTTATGCCAAGAAGTTATAGACATATA
Organism: Clostridia bacterium; assembly: GCA_045542415.1. GTDB lineage: Bacteria > Bacillota > Clostridia > UBA1381 > UBA1381 > UMGS1958. The sequence goes on along the minus strand of JAZQKZ010000021.1, from coordinate 10,868 downwards.
CAAGAGTATGAAAAACAAATTATCGAATTAAAGGATAATGGTTACACTGGCAGGCAAATCTGTGAGAAATTTGATTTTAGCAAGAAACAATATGAAAACTTTATTACTCGTTACAACCGAAAGCAAAAGAAACTTGCAGCAGGAATCGCTTTAAAACGAAAAGGCAGACCACCAAAAGACTATGTGGTTGGTGAAAAGGATAAGGTTTCAGAACTGAAATATATCATCGCTCGTAAAGATGCAAAAATCAGAACATTAGAAATGGAAAATGAGCTTATGCGGGATTTTCTCTCGCTCAGAGAAAGGAAGTGAGGACAAGCGTAAAATATATGGTTATCTATCGTCATAGAGAAAAATATTCAATTAGTGAAATGTGCAGATTCTTCAATGTATCACGAAGTGGATATTACGGTTACGTGTCTCGCATGGATATACCGGCTAAAGATCTGCCTTTGGCAGAGAAAATACAGGAGTGTCAGGAAAGATGCGGTAGAACCTATGGATATCGTAGAGTGCATATATGGCTTGAGAAGCAAGGAATACACCATAATCCAAAAACAATACTGAGGGTGATGCAGAAATACAATCTTTTATCTGATATCAGAAGGAAAAAGTATCGCAATTATGGGGAATATTTGCATCGCTATCCTAATCTATTAAACAGAGAGTTCAAAGCTGAAAGACCGAATCAGAAATGGGTTACAGATATATCGTATATCAAAACGAAGCAAGGAACATTGTATTTATCCGTTATCAGGGATTTATTTGACAACAGCATTGTTGCCTACAAGACAGGTACGGAACAGAATATTAACCTTGTGCTTTCTACGATACGAGAAGCAAAGAAAAAGGAAAAAGTCACTGGGGAGTTGCAGCTCCACAGTGACCAAGGCTTTCAGTATACATCCCATGCGTACTTTAAGCTAACACAATCATACAACATTATGCCGTCAATGTCAAGTCGTGGAAATTCATATGACAATGCTTTAGCAGAAAATTTCTTTTCAATTATCAAGACAGAGTGTATTTATCGCACAAAGCTAGAGACTTATGAAGATGCTCGCATCCTCATAGACGAATATATGCATTTTTACAATTATGAAAGAATACAGTTAAAAACAAAACTGACACCGTTTGAAAAACGATGTCAGTATGTTGCTTAAACTTAATATTTATGCCACAGGCACTCTTTTTTGTGCTGTCCGCACAAAATGGTGCAGTTCAAAGGAGAATCTCTTTTGTTATATGTGGCCTGCTGCTTTCTTCATGGATTTTTTATTATCGTACATTATTCTGTCTGCTCGCTTAAACAGCTCATCCATTGTCTCTGTTCTCGATGAATTCATAAAGGCAACGCCTACAGCAACACTAAGCTCAAATGGGCCTCTGTGCTCCTTGTTGTAAGTGGCTATATCATTCGTAAACGTTGTTATATACTCAGTCAATACATCATGGGAAAGGTCTCCGGAATATAGGGCAGCAAATTCATCGCCACCGATTCTGAACAGCCTGAAATCCTGTGTAAATGTATTTTTTATTGCTTCAGCACATGCTATAATAAGCTTATCACCGTGCAGATGTCCGAAATTGTCATTTACATATTTAAGATAATTGACATCAAATATATATACTGCCAAAGTTTCATATTTACGCTTTGAAAGCTCTGTTTCTCTAAGAGTATCAGTAAACGATGTTCTGTTTCCTAATCCTGTAAGTGTGTCTGTATATGCAAGACCGCGTACGGATTCAGAAATATAGTTTTGTCTTGCATAGTCAGCTAATTCATATAAGTTTTTACTTGCGACGGCTATTGTGAACACCAGAAGCGTCGGTCGCAAATAAAGAGAAGCGTCAGAAACGGCAGCAATGCTGACGTGGGCAACATCAATGCCTACTCCCAGGAGAAATATAATGAACCCATAGAAAATAAAGGAATCATATGCATTTTCGTTGTTTTCCCTGATGCTCATTTTGCGGCTGTCATAAAGCGAATAGAGCATAATAGCCGCACAGTAAAGTATTACAAGATATGATATATTAATCATTGCATGGAAATCTGAAATACCGGCAGAGCATAGATAGAACTGAATAAAGAAGTTTGCAATCAATGCTATATACCCGGAATTATACAGAAAAGTATTTCTCACCGTGCAGGTACGCTCAATATGTCTCATCAACGGCAACGGTATAATCAATATCAATATATATTCTACAAGATTAATCAGAATAATATCCTCAATGAACAGCATGGGGATAGAGGTGTGACATGATGACCATATGGAAATGATAATCAAAAATACACCCATATAAAAAATATGACTTTTTATCTTGAGTACATAATTGAATATAATATGCAGCAGCATAAAGGCAATGCCCGTAAACAATAATATAACGCATATAGAAAATCCAATCATATTCTTGAGGATTATATTCCTCAGAATAACAGCAGATTTTCCGTAATATGTATCAGTGATACTTTCCGAGCCGTCGTGATAAAATGTTTTTATATCAAGGCGTACTGTTTTTCCGACCGACTCCGGAGGTATCTCAATGAAATGCCAGCCCCAACCGGGTGACTTGCTCATTGCAAACTTGGAGTTGTGCAATCCGTACGAATAGCACATGTTATCATTAATAAACACATCAAATGCAATATATGCAGTACGCAGAGCCAGTACGTTTGACTGTGCCGTTGCTGAATGAGGTATGGAATGATAAACTGTAATAGTATCGTTCTCGTTCAGATAATAGTCAAGCCATTGAGCATTTATTTTTTGTTGAGTGTCGTTGTCGGTTATATACCATCCGTCATTGAATGAGGAGGTATATCCCAGTGAGCTTATAACATTACGGTTATGTGAGTTGTGTCCGTAATATACAAGTATGCCAACGATTATCATCAATATTAACGATAAAAGAATTGGTATTGCGAACTTTTTTTTCATAACATAAATCCTTATGGGAACAATAGTCTTATATAGTGTATGTTCTTATAGGTTGTATAGAATAAGTATATCATAAAAAGTATATTTTTTCAAGTATTAATTGACATTTTTATAAAAATATTGTATGATTATATTTGAAAATGTAGTAATAATATACTGTGAGGAATATTTATGAACAAGCTGAAGGCACTTAAATCATATTTTGGTCATACCTCCTTCAGAGACGGACAGGAGGAACTGATAGATGCACTTTTGTCGGGGCGTGATGCAATGGGGATTATGCCGACGGGTGCAGGAAAGTCAATCTGTTATCAGCTTCCGGCTGTACTTATGGAGGGTGTGACGATTGTGGTTTCACCGCTGATATCGCTGATGAAGGATCAGGTTAATGCTCTTAATCAGATGGGTATTCCGGCGGCGTATCTTAATAGCTCGCTTACTGAGCGCCAGTTTGCGATAGCTCTTTCGAGGGCATACAACGGAGCATATAAAATAATTTATGTTGCTCCGGAGCGTCTTGAAACAGATGGATTTATGAGGCTTGCGCAAAGTATTAAAATATCAATGCTTACAATTGATGAGGCACACTGTATATCTCAATGGGGACAAGATTTCAGACCAAGTTATCTGAAAATAAAGGATTTTATTAACGGACTTGCATACAGACCGGTTATTGGTGCATTTACAGCAACTGCTACGGCAAGAGTAAAAAAAGATATACTGGAGCTTTTGAAACTCGAAAATCCCATTACTGTAACAACAGGCTTTGACAGGCAGAATTTATACTTTGGCGTAGAGCATCCCAGGGATAAGAACAGAGCCTTGTACCGCATATTAAAGAGAAATAAAGGAAAAAGCGGAATAATATATTGTACGTCAAGAAAGAATGTTGAAGCGGTGTGCAGTATGCTGTGCGAAGCAGGCTTTGCAGCTACGAGATATCATGCCGGGCTTGATGATGCAGAAAGAATTATAAATCAGGAAGATTTTTTGTATGACCGAAAGAATGTAATGGTAGCAACGAATGCTTTTGGTATGGGCATCGATAAATCAAATGTATCATTTGTAGTGCATTATAATATGCCAAAGGATATTGAGAGCTATTATCAGGAAGCAGGGCGTGCAGGACGAGACGGAAGTGAAGCGGAATGTATTATGCTGTATTCAAAGCGTGATGTACATACAATACGCTGGTTCATTGACAATTCCGAACCGAATGAGCTGCTGACGGATGAAATGCGCGAGGAAATAAAAAAGCGTGATGAAGAGAGACTTCGTCAGATGGTATTCTATTGCACAACCTCAAGATGTCTCAGACAGTTTATTCTTGATTATTTTGGTGATTCAAGAAAATGCGAATGTAATAAATGCTCAGGCTGTTGTCCTGAAAATCAGGAGGAGGCGAGAGAGGTCAAAGCGTCAAAGCAGAAGCACCGTGAAATGGTATGGGGAGACTTTGACGGATTTACAACGGTTGATGAATACAGACCGATACCTGTAAGGAATAAAACTGTACTAACAGGAGAAGAGGAAGCGTTGTTTGATGCATTAAAGCGTGTAAGAAGCGAAAAAGCAAAGACAGCAGGAGTTCCGGCATTTGTAATCTTTTCGGATGCGACGCTCAGAGATATGTGCAGGATAAAGCCCTTAAACAAAGAAGAATTTATGTCGGTAAGCGGTGTGGGCGATGTTAAGGCGAAAAAATACAGCGCTGCATTTATAGCTGAAATAAAACGGTTTATGAGCAGTAAAGGCTTGCATACGGTACATGAAGCAACAGTGCAAAGTGAAGTGAAACCAAAGAAGAAGCCTGAGAGGAAAGAAAAGGAATATGAGCTTGTAAAGCCCTGGGATGAGCATGAAACTGCAAAGCTCAGACGTGAACTGCTTATGGGTAAAAGTATAGGTGAGTTGGCAAAGCTTCATGGACGTGACCCGATGGAGATTTCAGCCAAATTGCGTGAGTTTAAGTAAGATACAAGAAAGGATACTGCACAATGTCAGTATCCTTTCATTTTTTATTCGTCTATCAGATTAGCATCGCGTGCAGTTTTAAGGAATGCGTCAATTCCGTCTGAGGCGGTTTTTTCATCTACCTCATATTCAGCGAGCATTGCCTTGAGCATGTCATCATAGGTTGTACCATTTTGCAACAGTCTCCATAAGAAAGCACCGGTTTCATTTAAAGTGATGAGTCCGTTAAATTCCTCTGAAGCCTTTCCGATTGCAACAACGACGTGTCTGTCGCCGATGCTTCTTAATAAAAATCCAGTTTTTGTTTTCATATTATTGTATCCTTTCCGATAAAATTCATTTTATTTCATTCCGTTATAAGAAACTATAGCAGCCTCCGGATCCATATTACAGTAGAGCTTGTATGTAGGAACCTGCTTGATAATTTCATCCAATACATCGAGCATCTGAATCATACGCTCCTCCTCGTAGGGACGTACTGTCTGATTCATAATCCAGAACATCGCTTCTTCGGGAGAAAGCGGCTCTATTTTATTTTCAACACCACGCTCCAACGCACAGATTCCCTGAAGCGGTACGCCTGTATTGACATTCCAGTCGGTTTTGCCTGAGAACGGAGTTCCGTAAGCGTAAATTCCGTTATCAGTGAGCATAATTGCCGGCTTGTCATCATTGAGGATATATGCACCCTCAAAATTCTTTAACCAGAGCTGAGTATGCGTGCTTTTTCCTGTACCTGATGCTGCAGAAAAAAGATAAGCCTTGCCCTCATATACGACAGCAGACGAATGCAGGAGCATTCCCTTAAATACGGGGAGTGCGTTATAGAACTCGCTGCCCAGCCATATGTATTCGCAATCCTCTAATGTGAGATGCGGATTTTCGGCTTGTTTAGCCTGTAAAAATTCGTCACTGAGTCGGATTTTTACATTGGCAGGACCGCTTTCGGCAACTATATATGCTTCGCTTTGCTTCTGTGAGCGAGGATATTTTGGTTCCATATCAACCAATACGCCGGCTATATTATAAATCATTGCGATTTCTCCTTAATAAATAATCTTCTATCATATTATATCGTATTTTTACTTTAATTGCAATATATTTTTGAAAAAAGTGCAGAAATATTTAGCGGACGCTAACTTGAGTAAGCATAAACACGGATGACTTTACTAAAATCTTACATTGCTTACAAAAGTCTTACGGCAATTGAAAATAATTTAAGAAAGTTTTGAATACAAATTTACATTGAAGATGTATAATAATAACTGTAATAAGGATTACATCATAAAACGTTCAATTTGGAGGAAAACAACATGAAAAGGATTTTAACAATAGTAACAGCAACGGTAATTGCCGTTTCGGCATTGACCGGCTGTGGTACAGCAAGCAGCGACGAAATAAGCGTAATATCAAGAGAAAGCGGTTCGGGTACAAGAGGTGCATTTGTAGAACTGCTGAAAATTGAGGAAAAGAGTGCTGAGGGTAAAAAGCTTGACCGTACAACAGAGGAAGCGATTATTGCAAATAAGACGGATGTTATGATTACAAATGTATCAAATGATATCAATGCGATAGGCTATATATCATTAGGCTCAGTGGATGAGAGGATTAAGGCTGTCAGGGTGGATGGTGTACAGGCAAGCATGGAAAATGTAAAGAACGGCACATATAAGGTTGCAAGACCGTTTAATATTGCTACAAAGGCAGAGGTTTCAGAGGTGACACAGGATTTTATCGGTTTTATATTAAGTGCAGAGGGACAGGAAATTGTAGCTGACGGATATATTTCCATAGATGATGCCGCTGCTCCGTATGCAGGTAAAAAGCCATCAGGAAAGGTTGTGGTAGCAGGTTCATCCTCCGTAACACCCGTTATGGAAAAGCTTAAGGAGGGTTATACACAAGTAAATCCGTCAGCCGAAATTGAAATTCTTATGTCAGATTCAACAACAGGTATGACATCGGTGATTGACGGTACATGTGATATAGGAATGGCATCAAGGGATTTGAGCGATAAGGAAAAGGCGGAGCTTACGGGTACAGAGATTGCTCTTGACGGTATTGCAATAGTTGTAAATAATAAAAATACTGTTGAAAGTCTTACAAGTGAGCAGATTAAGGAAATATACACCGGAGCCGTTGTGACATGGTCGGAGTTGGGCTGATATGAGAGATTTTAAGGAAAAATTAATGCACATAGTATTTTTGCTGTGTGCATTGACATCGGTTTTGGCAGTGCTGCTTATATGTGTATTCTTGTTTGTAAACGGCATACCGGCAATGCGTGAAATTGGGGTGTTGAGCTTTCTCGGAGGAAATAAATGGTCGCCGACAGATGTTCCGCCAAGCTATGGAATATTCCCAATGATTGTAGGAAGCCTCTATATTACAGCAGGTGCAATTGTGACGGGTGTTCCGATTGGAATTATGACATCGGTTTTTATGGCGAGATATTGTCCCAAGAGATTGTATAAGCTGCTCAAGCCGGCAACAGAGCTTCTGGCAGGTATTCCGTCAGTGGTTTACGGCTTTTTCGGGATGGTGGTTGTTGTTCCGATGGTGAGAACTCTTTTCGGAGGAAACGGTAACAGCATTCTTTCAGCGTCAATACTTCTCGGAATAATGATACTTCCGACAATTATAGGTGTATCGGAATCGGCACTCAGAAGCGTAAGCGAGAGTTATTATGAGGGTTCGCTTGCACTTGGTGCGACTAAGGAAAGAAGCATTTTTCGGATAATTGTTCCGGCGGCGAGGTCGGGTATTCTCGCTGGTGTAGTGCTTGGAATTGGACGTGCAATAGGAGAAACGATGGCGGTTATAATGATTGCAGGTAATCAGGCACGCCTGCCGTCGAGCATTTTAAAGGGAGTAAGAACAATGACAGCAAATATTGTAATTGAAATGGGCTATGCAACCGATTTGCATCGGGAAGCACTTATTGCAACGGGAGTAGTATTGTTTGTGTTTATTCTTCTCATAAATGTTTTTGTTACGGCTATAAAGAGAAGGAGGGTGCATTAAATGAAAAATAAGCTGCAGTCGTATATTGCACATCCATTATCGGGATTGGCAGCCCTGGCGGTGGTGTTGTGTGCAGTATTGACGTTTGCAATACTGGTATTTCTGATTGCATATATTCTCATAAACGGAGTTCCCCATATCAGACCTGAGCTGTTTGAGCCACAATATACCACAGAAAATGTTTCAATGCTTCCGGCTATTGTAAATACATTGCTGATGACGGTTATTTCGCTTGCTATATCCGTGCCGTTGGGATTATTTACTGCGATTTATCTTGTTGAGTATGCAAAGAAAGGCAACAGACTTGTTTCGGTTATCGGTATGACAGCAGAAACATTATCAGGAATACCCTCAATTGTTTACGGGTTATTCGGTATGCTGTTTTTCGTGTCGTCACTCAAATGGGGAGTTTCAATTCTTTCGGGTGCTTTTACAATGTCAATTATGATACTGCCGTTAATAATGCGTACTGCACAGGAGGCACTGTTGTCGGTGTCAGATTCGTATAGGGAAGCAAGCTTTGGACTTGGAGCCGGTAAACTGAGAACTATTTTCAGTATAGTTCTTCCGTCGGCTGTTCCGGGTATTCTTGCGGGAGTAATTCTTGCAATAGGAAGAGTAGTAGGAGAGACGGCGGCACTTTTATACACTGCCGGCTCGGTTGCAGATATTCCGTCTGATCTGTTCTCGTCCGGGCGTACACTGGCAATCCATATGTACGCACTGTCAAGCGAGGGCTTATATACAGAGCAGGCATATGCAACAGCGGTGGTACTTCTTGTATTGGTACTTTTGATTAATACACTTTCAGCATTTTTGGCTAATAAATTGGCAAAGAGATAAATAGGAGACAGAGATGAGCAAAATAGCAATTTCAGACATGGATTTGTTCTATTCGCAGTTCCATGCTTTAAAGAATATAAATCTGGAAATTCCGGGGAATGAAATTACAGCATTTATCGGACCGTCAGGTTGCGGTAAATCGACGCTTTTAAAGTCATTGAACCGTATGAATGACCTGGTTGAGGGCTGTAAAATTACAGGCAAGCTATTGCTTGACGGCGAAGATATTTATGGTGATATGGATGTAAATCTGCTCCGCAAGCGTGTGGGTATGGTATTCCAGAAGCCAAATCCTTTCCCAATGAGTATTTATGATAATATAGCCTACGGACCGAGAACACACGGAATACGTTCAAGGGCAAGGCTTGACGAGATAGTTGAAAAGTCATTAAGAGATGCGGCTATCTGGGATGAGGTAAAGGACAGATTAAAGAAAAGTGCGTTGGGATTATCAGGAGGTCAGCAACAGAGACTGTGCATAGCGAGAGCCCTGGCAATAGAGCCGGAGGTTCTGCTGATGGATGAGCCGACATCCGCACTCGACCCGATTTCAACCTCAAAAATAGAGGATCTGGTACTTGATTTGAAGGATAGATATACAATTGTAATGGTGACACATAATATGCAGCAGGCGACAAGAGTAAGTGACAATACGGCGTTTTTTCTTTTGGGTGAAATGATTGAGTTTGGCAATACGGAAAAGCTTTTTGCATTTCCAAAGGATAAGCGTACAGAGGATTACATTACGGGACGCTTCGGCTGATTAAGGAGGGAAGTATGAGAAACAGATTTGACCGTCAGCTTGAAAAGCTAAATGACGATTTGGTGTTGATGGGCACCATGATAGAAAGAGCAATTGCAGCAGCGGTAAAGGCTGTTACAACAGGGGATATGGAGGCGGCAAAACAGGTTATAGCCGGCGATGAGGAAATAAATCATGCAGAGCGTGAAATTGAGAGCCTGTGCCTTAAACTGTTATTGCAGCAGCAGCCGGTCGCAAAGGATTTAAGACTGATTTCGGCAGCACTGAAGATGATAACGGATATGGAGCGAATCGGCGATCAGGCGGCAGATATATGCGAAATTCTTCTTGAATCGGACAATCTTCACGGAGTGAAACTGCCGAGCCATATCGATGATATGGCAAAGGAAACAATTTACATGGTGAACACTGCCGTAGAAGCCTTTGTAAATAAGGATATAGAGATGGCACGGGTAGTTTGCGGATATGATAAAAGGGTTGACAGTCTGTTCGCACAGATTAAAGCTGATTTAATTACAGGGATAAAGGAAAGCACTCACAGAGATGAAGAGGCAATTGATATATTGATGATTTCAAAGTATCTTGAAAAAATAGGTGACCATGCAGAGAATGTTGCGGAATGGGTGGTGTTTTCAATTACCGGTGAGCATGCAGAGGAAAGATGATAGGGAGTCTGTGTTAAATTATGGTTTATATTACTGTTAGCACTTGTCGATACGACATGGTTGGGGCTTTGCCCCTCGATGCTTTTATATGATTGCTTATTTTGCTATACCCCAGTTCATTTTCTGTCCTCAGCAACAGAAAACGAACCAAAAGAATGCTGTTAAAGGCTTTCCCCCTTTTAAAAACCCCCTTATCAAGCGTCTCGGCAGCCAAAGGCTGCAATTGAAATGTGTCGGTGAAATTTGCTTGCTTTTTTAAGGGGTTTTGCGTCTGTGGTCGATGGCGTGGCGTTGTAGAGCAAGGCTCACTACACTACTGTATAATTCGTGGTTTTCTTGTCGGGATGAAATCCGATACCAAATACATCCATTGCCCATTACCTTGACCTCATATCGGTACTTAATTTGACGTACAATCAAAAAAAGTCAGAAAAGTCGAAGTAAAAAATTGTTTAAAAAAAACTTGCTTTTTAATTCAAAAGAGTACCTACGTCAGCAAATGGTTTAGCCTCGTTTTAATTGATTGAATCTTTTGGTAAAGCGCAGCGGGAGATTTTAAAGAGGGAGGGGCGTCCCCTCTTTAACGGCATTCTTTTGCTGACTTTTCTGCTGCTGTAGGCAGAAAAGCCAGTAGGGGTTATAGCAAAAAAATCA
>JAZQKZ010000020.1:0-89615 GCA_045542415.1 Clostridia bacterium | reverse complement strand
GATTGAATCTTTTGGTAAAGCGCAGCGGGAGATTTTAAAGAGGGAGGGGCGTCCCCTCTTTAACGGCATTCTTTTGCTGACTTTTCTGCTGCTGTAGGCAGAAAAGCCAGTAGGGGTTATAGCAAAAAAATCAAATCATACAAAAGTCTGTAAGGGGGCAAAGCCCCCTCCAACGTCGCTCGGACAAGTGCTAACTAATACATCACATAAACCATAATTTATATTTACAAGCCATATTATTCCCAAAAATCCACAAAAAATCCGCAAAAAAAGAACCGTATATAACGGTTCTCATATTTTCCTTAATACATATTTCAATATCACATAACTCATAAAATACGGTACAGCTTTTTTTTCACTTTTCAGTATCTTTATTGCATCCAAAACACTTTCACGACTTCTGCTTCTCAACACATTCAGTAATGTACGCGAGGAATACTCTCTTCTGTGATATTTCATATATAAATCTATATCCCACTCTTCCTTTGCATATCTCTCCAGATCGCATATCTGCTCCCATTTACTGAAAAATTTCGGATTCTTTCTCTCAAGCGACGTGAAATTACCGCCTCCCGCCTGTACCAGACGGTATGCACTCATCTTATCCGCCATACGATAGATTTTACCCTGTGCCGTAAGCAGGAACGTCATTTTTATATCGCCCTGAATTGTGTTATCCCTGAGCAGATATTCTTCGTATTTTTCATAATTATCCTTATATATATTCCTTATCAGATATGTCGCAAGCTGGCTCGGAAGCTCCGAATTCATAAAATCCTCAATGGTATAATCGCCTGAGCCTGTGTAATCACCAAAGCTCCTTTTATTTATACTTTTCCCCTGTGCATCTACAACCTGATACCTGTGTACAACAGCAATATACTCCGGATTAGCTTCCAGAAACTCCACCTGCTTGCGGAGCTTATTTTCATCTGTCCAGTAATCGTCGCCCTCCAGATATGCTATGTACTTTCCCAGGCATCTGCACTTGACTTCGTACGCATTACGCCTGCCACCCACATTCTCCTCATGGAATATCGGCTTGATGATATCAGGATATTTACGGGCATACTCCTCAACAATCGCTTTTGTATTATCTGTCGAGCAGTCCTCTCCGATTACAATCTCATAGCGGAAGTCTGTTTTCTGCATCAGTACACTGTCAAGTGCGAAACGTATATACTTTTCATGGTTATATGTTGTCATTGCAACACTGACTAATACCTCCGGCATCATCTCACCTCCGCACCTTTACAAATCGCCTTTTATTCCGACCGTACCGCAATGCTTTGCAAACTCCTCAACCTCTTTATCACCGATTCCGTCACCTGAATATTTGTTTTTCAGCTTATCCCGGCTGAAAAGCATATCATGAACAAGCCTGTGTATCCAGCAAAACGGATACAGCAGAGGACACTTTTTAAGACCCGGATATCTGTAGCCCAATACAGTTACGCTTGGGAACAGGGCTTTTGTCAACACCCTGAGCCTGCCACCGCCGTTTGCCGTACTGTTACGGTAAATCCCCGATATCTTTTCCTGACGGCTACTGCCTCTTACACCGCTTTTAAGAATATACTCCTCCATCAGGAGCACTGCATCCTCCCGATAATCATCACCGTCAAACCAGCGTGATATGAGCATATCCATATTTTTACAGAACTCTTTCAAACCAAGCTTTTCAAGCTGTGTATTTATATAAGAGAAATCCATGTCGGGATTTTTATGCTTTATTACCCATAAATCCAGCACCTGACGTATGCCTATTCCCGAATTGAGATAGTGCTTCGCCGCATGCACAAAGTTATATACATAAAAATCCTCCATGCCCATTTCATATATATGCTCTTTTCCGCTCTGCTTTTTTGCAAAGCTCCATCCGTCACCGTAATAGCCGTAAAGCGTTTTATTGTACGGCGGAACTATGCATTTATGAAGCTCGATATTTAATAATTCGCCCTTTTTATATACATACTCATGCGGAGTCTCCTGATAGAATGAAAAACCGTTTTCCTCCATAATCTCTCTTATACGTCCGCTGTCCTTTTCCGTTATAAGCAAATCCACATCACACATCTCACGCATATCAACAAGAGGATACATATTCTTGAGAACATATCCCTTCATCGGCATACAGTCAATACCCTCGCTCTCGTATATATCAATGAGATTCTGTATTTCCAGCTCCTGCAATGCTTCAATGCCGATAAAATCCTCATGCTCCAGCTTCAGATTTTTTGCCACCTCTGCCATGACCGGAATTTTAAAATGCCTGAGTGCATAAAATGCCAGATTGGATATACCGTGAACCTGAGCCATACGGTGAAATTCCTGCCATGACAGCTCTATGTTGTCCTCACTGAATTCCGTACCGTTCATATAGGCGCAGATGAGCTTTAATATATATGAGTTTTCAATTGTCACTCAAATCACCCCAATCAGCCATGAAAGTTGCGTGTTTTTAATCTCTTCAGCAGTGACGGTGCTTTCTTTGCATTAAGATAGCTCTTGTCCGACAATGCTATACCTATAACCCAGCCAAGCGGCACTGCTATTGAATTTGCAAACGCCGATTCAGCTGTTGATGAAATCATAAGATAAATAAAAGCAGTTATTGCTCCGTAATAAAGATATCTGTTTCCCTTTGCTACCCTCTGAACTCTGAAAAACAGGATTGTAAGGGCAATAACATATGCACAAAGTCCCAATACTCCGAACTGTCCTAAAATCATTGGCCAGAAGGTATCGGATATAAACAGCGGCATATCCTTTGAAATTCCCCATACATTGGAAATCTTATAAAGTGAATATATGGGCGAATATTCCACTGCCGACTGATGTGACGCAAAGCTTCCGAAGCCGGTTCCGAACGGGAAGAAATCCTTTGCTATTCTAAAAGATGTCTGATTAAGCACTGTTCGCGCCGCCACATCGTCCGTATTTCCGTAATAGAATTCAATCTGCTCACCTACAAGCATATATAAGCCTGCCGCAAGCAAAACAATATATATAATATTAAGTCTTTTATTAAGCTTTGTTGAAAGTATATACATCGCAAGTGCCGCCACTATTATACCGAATGCCTTAGCTCTTAATGTCAGTGCCATCACTGCACATAACGGAATCAGTACGGCTATTGTCATTCGCTTCTGAGCGCATATTGCATATGTACATAAAATGAACACCCCTGCCGCCACAAGGAAGGTCTGATGATCATAAAACAGCCTTATCGCACGCATCCCGTATCGCTCATCCCAGGGGAATAAATCAAATACATAATCCAGTACTGTTAAAAATGCAAACATGCATATAACGAAAATCGCATGCCGCCTTATAAAGTTCCTTGCATACGCATCCTGAACAACCCTTGCAAAAAGACTTTCTCCCACATACACCGACATGAAAAACTTTATTACGACAAGCAAATCGGAAAACACTGCTTTTGCACTCTGATACTGATATGCCCACGATGACCACAGTCCGCATGTCACAACAATACCAATGCACAAAATCATATATTTATTTTCTCTGCCTATTTTTCTTTTGTTTGCTATATCCAGAATGAAAGCTACAATTGCAAGACCTGAAAACAGCTCATCTGCATACTGAAACACAGAAAAAACATCCTGCAGCAGCTGCTGGAATACAAATATATACATAAAAACTATGAACGCATATGACGTTGCTTTAGTTTTTCCGTCTGTTTTACTATACTTTCTTACCATATACCATTGTTCCCGATTAATTTATTTTAACTGTTGTGCGATATCCGCATCAACTATTTCCTCTCCGCTTCTGTCCTTAAGCTGTTCGCGCGAGGACTCCGATAAACCGTCATTTATCTGCGCACACATATCACATGTACTCAGAGCGTCAAGCTCTTCCTTTGTTATCTTGTTGTCTCTGTAGGCACACACTATGCGATTTTCATACATTGAATATTTTTTTGTCTTAAAAAATCTGAGGAATTTATGCTTCAGCACCCAAAGCACCGGCACCCATATATACTTATGCATTGCCGGCGAAACAGAGCCTATCATCCAGCACTGTCTGTCACAGCAGCGTACCTTTTTACGCACATTCTCCGCCGCCTCGCCGTTCCACAGCTCGTCCCAGCTCATTTCATTGAGGTTACCCATAACCTCCTTATCCTTTGTACCGTTACAGGGCATAACATCCCCGTACGGGTCAATGAAAAATGTATCAAATGACATATCACACGGCAACAACCGCTTCTGACCGAATATATAATTTATCAGTCCGTGATTGAAATATGCCCTGAACCATTTTTTAGGCGAGTTTGAGCTTAAAAGCTCATTGACAAGATTTTCAAATTCCTGTGCTACCATAAGCCTGTCATGAATTATATTTTTCGCCTCAACAAAGTAGAAGCTGTTATGTAATGATGCAGTTGCAAATTCCATGTTCATTTCATCCGAAAGCTTATAAAGTGCAACAAGGTCCTTTGCATTTGCATCCTGAACCGTCATACCGAAGCCAACGTCTTTCATCCCCATGCCCACAAGCTTTTTAAGCGTCGTATAGCCCCGGTTAAAGCCGTCGTCAAGGCCTCTTATTTTATTGTTTGTATCCTCTAAGCCCTCAATGGAAATTCTTATGCCGATATCGGGAAATTCCTTACATAAATCAACTATTCTGTCTGTGAAGAATCCGTTTGTTGAAATAACTATTCTGTCGCTCTTCTTGTACAGCTCTCTTACAATGTCCTTTAAATCCTCGCGTATAAACGGCTCACCGCCTGTTATATTCGTGAAATACATCTGCGGAAGCTTCTTTACCGTTTCAACCGTAATTTCCTCCTCCGGCTTTGATGGACACTTATATCTGTTGCACATATTACACCGTGCATTACAGCGGTATGTTACAATCACTGTTCCGTTAAGTTTTTTCATTTCCAAGCTCCAATCGATTAGTTTTTATATATGTCAAGCAGCTTTTTGCCGTACTCCTCCACAGTATCAAATTTAATGTCTTTGCAGTTTTCACTGTACATATTAAGCCTGCTTCGGTATTCCCATAAATATCTCAATTTATCCTGCAGCTCCTCTGCATTGCCGCTTTCAAACAGCTCACCCGTTACACCGTCCTCAATCAGCTCCGGTATTCCGCCTATATTAGCACCGAGAACCGGAGTAAGATACATCTGCGATTCCATAACCGAGAACGGACAGTTTTCATACCACTGCGAGGGATATACACTCAATCTCGCCTCACGGATAAGCTTTTCAAGCTCAGCACCCGTTTTAAAGCCGACGTTTTTTATATTCTCTATTCCCTCAAGCTCCTGTTCAAGCGGTCCCGTACCGGCAAACACAAAGCTTATATCAGGAAGCTGTTTACATGCCTCTATAAGCGTCTCTATTCCCTTTTCCTTTGAAAAGCGTCCGAAGTAAAGAATATAATCCTTCTTCACCACTCTTTTCTTCTCCACTGCGTCTATGAAATTATGCATTACCACAGTTTTTCCCTTAAACAGTCTGTTTGTATCAAGCTTCGATTTCATAAAATCTGAACAGCAGATAATCTTATCTATGTGCTTATACACTCCCTGCATATTCCAGAAATATGCCTCCGCCGCACCGACAATTGACTTTGCCAAAGAGGAATGAATACATCTGCCCTTTATACAGTTTACAAAGCTGCCTCCGAGGCATTTTTCACAATTCTCACCCGTTGACGGGGTGTTGAGCATATGGTTAGGACACACGAGCTGATAATCATGGGCTGTAAACACTATCTTACAGCTTCTGCCTGTCTGCTCTCTATATTTTACAATTTCAAGTATTATTGACGGTGTAAGCTGATAGTTGAAATTATTGAGGTGGACTACATCGGGCTTAAAATCGTCAAGAACAAGACGTATCTTTTTTCTTGCTTCCGATGAATATATAGTTTTTACAGGATATGTAAGCTTTGCGATTTTTGAGCCGCCGTGAAAATCCATATCGGAGGTATATGCCCCGACACTGTTGCCTACACAGCGTCCCTCATGCTCCATTCCAAAGTATTCCACCTCGTGACCGTGATTTTTCAGATAGTCACCAAGCTTAAAAATATACGTTTCCGACCCGCCGTTCGGGTAGAGAAACTTATTCACCATCAAAACTCTCATAATATCAGAATTACCTCAATTCAACAAATCTGCACCTCACGCTTTTTCATACAGCCTGAGCGTTTTATCGGTAACATCCTCCCAATTGAATTTATTTCGGATGTATTCCCCCGCACCTGCCCTGAAATGCACAACCTCTGCTTCATTATCGCATAAATGCTGAAGCTTATTTCTTAAATCCTCCGGGTCGCTCTTCTTAAAGGTATATGCCATGTCTCCGACAACCTCACTGCATTCGGGAATATCCGAGACAAGACAGCAATTCCCGTAGCTCATTGCTTCAAGCAGGCTGATGGGCATGCCCTCAAGGTCACTGGGCAGTGTATAAACATATGCATTGGAATACAGCTCTTCCAAAACCTGCCCCTCTACAAAATCCGTGAACACAATTCTCTCATCCTCCGCCGCTGCAGCCCTTACCTCTGCCATGAACTCATCCGTATCCGAGGCACCGCCTGCTATAACAAGCTTCTTTGATGTGTTCACATTCTTAAACGCATCAATTAAATATAAAATTCCCTTTTCGGGGACTATTCTTCCAAGGAATAAAATATAGTCATCCTTTACAAGTCCCCACTTTTCGGTTATAATATCTGCCTCTTTCACATCAACGTCCGGCACTCCGTTGGGGATATATACCGTATCACGGTTATATGTATCCTTGAAATATTTCTGTACGTTTTTTGACAGTACGATTATTTCATCTGCATACCTTGCCGCCATTTTTTCGCCAAGCTTTAAATACTTCACCGCAAATCCGCCCCATTTTGCTCTTTGCCAGTCAAGTCCGTGTATGGTTGCGACTGTGCGTTTCCCAAAAAGCTTAACTATAGGAATCATCGCACACGGTCCCTCTGCATGAAAATGCACCGCATCATATCTTCCGAACGCCGCACACAGTGCTGCAAAAAAGGACGAGGTCATAGCCGCAAGTCCCTTTTTATCTACTGTAAAAACGCTCTTTATTTTTACTCCGTTGTATTCCCCGAGGCTTTGTGTTCCGTATTCTTCTCCCGATACATGCTTACCGCGTCGGTTATATACCGTCACACTGTGACCCCGACTTACCATTCTTACCGCAAGCTCACCGACAACAATCTCTACGCCACCCTCACGGGACGGGATTCGCTTGTGTCCGAGCATTGCTATTTTAAGCTTCTTCATATCAGCACGCTCCGTCACGGTGAATTACTGCCGGAACGGTTTTTAAAATTATTTTCAAATCCGTCCACAGACCTCTTTCCCGTATGTACTTCATATCAAGTCTCATCCACTCTTCAAATCCAAGCTCACTTCTTCCCGAACACTGCCAATAACAGGTAAGTCCCGGCTTTACCAGAAGTCTTTGTCTCTGATAGCTGTTATACTGCTCCACCTCATTAGGCAGCGGCGGTCTCGGACCCACTATACTCATTGTTCCCAACAGACAGTTCAAAAGCTGCGGAAGCTCATCAATGCTTGTCCGTCTGAGAATCGCACCCACCTTTGTCACTCTCGGATCCTCATTTATCTTAAACACCGGTCCGTCAACCTCGTTGAGATGCCTCACCGACTCAAGTAATTCCTCTGCATCCACACACATTGAACGGAACTTATACATCTTAAACTCAGCACCGTTCTTACCCACTCTTGTCTGAGTAAAAATAGGCTTTCCCCCGTCCTCAATGAATATCGCCAATGCTGTAATAAGAAATACAGGTGACAGTATAATCATTCCCGACAAAGAAATTACTATATCCAAAACACGCTTAAAAAACGTATAAATCGGTTTGTTTTTCATTTCTACTGTCCCACACTCACCGGATTCTGTTATATATTTATCTGTATTTTTCAATTCATTTCCCCTCCGGATAAAATGAACGCACAACTCACGCCATTATAATACATTTTAATGATACCACAAACAGCACATAATTTCAAGTATTTTCTTTTATTAATGCATATTATCGCCAACAAAAACTGTTTTTTGTCAATAAACACAAAAAGAGCCTAATGGCTCTTTTAAGGAATTGATTCAAAAAGATTTATAACTTTCTTTTTCTTTTTAATTGCATATTCCATGAACTTTGCTGCACCGCCACACGGTTTTACTACATATGTAATAACAAAATCAGACTTATTTACTAACCATTTGTTCCTGTAAGAAATAGCAAATCTTTTAGGAATTTTTTCTATTCCGTCCGGCAAAAAGGAATATGCATGGTCCGCACTGCTATTTGAGGTAGGAATATAAGCTAATACTATATTATAACTTATATCAGGATATTCTTCTTTTAATTCTTTTATAACATTCAATACAATAATATCAAAGTTACCTTGATTTCCAAAGTAAAATTTTTTGACCGACTCATTTTTTATTAAATTTCTTATTTCCTTTTTTAACTTTTCCTTTATTGCATACGAACAATCTCTGTGTCCAAAAAAAGTACATATTTTCATTACGTTGCCACACCCCTCTTTTTGACCAATATCACGGACAATATTTTTATCCATTATATCATACAATATTAGAAACTGCAACCAATACCGGTCATTTTTTTAAGGAGCTGATAAAAATATGGAACAAAAACTAAGACGCGACCGAAACATGGGAGCTAATCTCCGAAAGCTGAGAGACGGATATGATATATCACAGGAAAAGCTTTGTGCCGAGCTTCAGAGACGTGGCTGTGATATCGGAAGAACAACCTACGCAAAATATGAAGCCGGTGAACTGAATATCAGAGTCAGCGTGCTTATTGAACTCAGAAAGATTTATAACTGCAGTTATGATGATTTTTTTGACGGGTTAGACAGCAATAATATCGACTAAACCCGGCACAGCACACCTACCTCCTGCATAATATAAAATACAGACATTTACAGGAGGTATTAATGTGTTAAAAAAGCACACTTCAAATTCTATTGCTACAGCACAAATCAGAGGAAGCAGTGATTTCCCCGATATACACGGCGAAGTTATATTCCGTCAGACACAAAAGGGTACTCTTGTGAGTGCCGAGATTCACGGACTCCCGTATGAAGACAAATGCAATTCCGGCGTATTCGCCTTTCATATCCACAGCGGCACATCATGCAGCGGCAATTCAGCCGACCCGTTTGCCAATGCTCTGACGCACTATAATCCGAATAACTGTCCGCATCCGTATCATGCAGGTGATTTATTGCCGTTATTGGGAAATCACGGCTATGCATATATGTCAGTGCTGACTGACCGCTTTACCCTGAATGAAATATTGGGGCGTGTGATTGTAATTCACCGTAACGTCGATGATTTCACATCACAGCCTGCCGGCAATTCAGGTACAAAAATTGCATGCGGAAAGATTATCGGGCGTTGAGCTTGTGTTAAATTCAGATTAATCATACAATGAAAGCAGAAATGACTCAACCCTTTTTAAGGAATTGAGTCATTTCTTTTTTTATTACAGGGCTGTTTTAACGCAACAGCCTCTCCCTGATATGGGCAACACTCACTGCCCATCACACAGTTAATATTCCGTTTTCGCTTTCAAGTAAAAGCAGAATCTGCTCTTCATGTCCGTTGTCGGCATTTATATACACAATAAAATTCTTTCCGTTGAAGCTGCCCTTGAACTCATAGCACAATACCTCACGCAGGCTGTCCTTGGGAATTACAGCAAGTCCGCTGTGGCTTACCTCAAGCGAGGTTGATACCTTTGCCCTCGCCTCCTCCGGCGACAGCTTCGGTGCCCCAAGCTCACGCTCTGCGTGATTCATGATATAGCCCTTTGCCTCCATACCGACAATCTCACCCGTATCAAGTGCCACACTCACCTTTATAAGGTCGCTGTAGCATACTATATCTCCCTGATTGGCGGCAAAGTTTATAATGGCAACTCCGTTGCTTTTGTCATAGTAGCTCGATGTCAGATTCGTGTATCCGTGCTTTTTCAGAAAATCCAGTGCCTTGTCGGTTGCCGCTGACGGGTCTATATTTTCCGACTCTACATTCACACTGTTGAGGAAATACAGTACATGACCGCCTTTTTTGGTAATACTTATCGAGAGCTGTCCCTCCGATGTGGTTTTGCCGAATGTGTAGGAATCGATTGCAGTATTTTCCGATGCATATCCGAACTCAAGTCCCCGTATGCCAAGAAAACTCTGTGCAATTTCCAGTGCCTCGTCCTTTGTGACCTCCCTTGCATCAGCAAGCATTTTTGACTGCTGATTTTCAATATGCTCGGAGAACGGTCCGTCATAAATGAGCGAGGGATATTCGTCAAATGACTTTTCCACATTTTCAAGGTCGGCAAGTATATCCCCCGAATCCGCATGCACCTCATTGATTTTCTGCTGTGAATTTGCATCCGACAGTCTCAGCTCGCCGTTATATATCCTCGTCTGTATATCCGCAAGCGAGGTTTTGAGCTTTGATGCATAGTCATTGAGCGATGAAAGCGTGTCATACTGCTCCTGCGAAATCTTTTCGCCGTTTATCATATTCTGCGACAGCACATAGGTATAGTCACCCGTCTGCGACAGAAATCTCGCTGTATTTTCAAGGCTGATTTTTGAGGTCGGAAGCTGTGCAAGGCATGCCTTTGCAGATGCCGACTTTGTAAAAATCTCACCCGACATTGATGCAAGGTCTGCCGGGTCATTTGCAAGCTGTGCCTTGCTCAAAAGCGAGTCTATATCCTCGATATTTGCCACCAGCTCATGAAATGCCCGATTGTAATTATTCTCGGTATCTATTGCATACGCCTTTATACTCTTATTCATATTGAACGCCCACAACAGAGCCGCAATAAGTCCTGCGGTGAGCAGTGAGTACAAGATTGCATGAATTTTATTTGAAGTCTCCATTTTTCTCTCCTTTATTTACAGAAGCGATGCTTTCCTATTGTTACAATATGCTTTCTCGACCATATCCACGAATTGGTTGCAGTATTGGGATTGAAATAGTATATCGCACCGTAGGACGGGTCCCAGCCGTTCATTGCGTCACGGCAGGCTTTATATACCGTTGAATTCTGTGCAATCGCCACATTAATCTGTCCGTCCGACACAGCCGTAAATGCACCCGGCTGATATATCACACCGGAAATACTGTTCGGGAATGACGAGTGATTTACACGGTTTAAAATAACCGCCGCCACCGCCACCTGTCCCTCATACGGTTCACCTCTCGCCTCGCCGTTGACAGCTCTTGCAAGAAGCTGTAAATCACCGCTGTTTCCCGCTGCGTAGGCTGTCGGCTCGCTTATGCGGAGTGTTCCGACCATGCAGAGCAATGCCGCAAGCATTATTGAAATAGTTTTTTTCATCGTTTTTCTCCTCTTTTACTGTTTTGTATGCCTTATTATTTTCCAACACTGTTTAAATTTATGTATTTTGGTTAAAAATTTTTATAAAGACAAAAAAGGAGTATTTTTAATGAAAAACATAATCTATTCGTCACTTATCGCACTTGCACTCACATTTGCAATAACTTCATACAACACTTCTCTTTCCTCCGACTTAAAAAACGGGCTTATCCGCCTGCATATAGTGGCCGACAGTGATTCGGCAAGAGACCAGGAAATAAAGCTTGTAATCCGTGACAGGATTATCGCCGGGCTTGGCAACGGCGGCTTGCCCGAACCGGACGAAGCCGCACAAAAAGCCGCCGCTATCGCAAACACGGTTTTAAAAGAAAACAATTTCAGCTACACTGCCGCAGGCGAGTTCTGCACCGCCGCATTCCCCAAGCGTGTGTATAAGGAGCTGACGCTCCCTGCCGGAGAGTACCGCACAGTGCGTGTGACGTTAGGCAGCGGCAAGGGCAAAAACTGGTGGTGTGTGCTGTATCCGCCGGTATGCATGGCGGACACGCAGGGTGTAAAAATGAGCGAAGCGGCACGCTCACAGCTGCGTGCCGCCCTTGATGAGGAGACATATGATGTAATCACCCGTGATGTCAAGGTGAAGTTTAAAATAGCCGAGCTTGTCGGCGGTTTGCGGAATTTTTTGATGGAGAAAACCCCTGCTTCACAACAGTGAAGCAGGGGTGCGGTGGGTTAGGTTGTGGAATTTGCAAGTATTTCTAAAATCTCTTTTATACTCTGTAATTTTTCTGCATAGACTTCCGGATATTTCTTACTCAGTCTTTCATATATTTCCGCTGCTTTTTCTAAATTTTCTTTAAATTCTTCATAGCGTCCGGTATAGAAACATAGGGCTCCAAGACTATCATAGCTCATTGCCAAAGACAGTTCATATGCCTCCCGGTTCTGCTTTACTAACCTTTCTCTGATCTCCAATGCCTTTTTATGATTCTCTTCTGCTTCTTTATAGCTTCCTGTGTTATTATACAAAACACCAAGATTATGATAGCTCTTTGCCAAATCAGGCTCATATGCGGTTTGGTTCTGTTCCACTAACCTTCCTCTTATCTCCAATGCCTTTTTATAATTCTCTTCTGCTTCTTTATAGCTTCCTGTATCTCTATATAAAACACCAAGATTATTATAACTCATTGCCAAATCAGGCTCATATGTGGTTTGGTTCTGCTTTACTAACCTTTCTCTTATCTCCAATGCCTTTTTATAATTCTCTTCTGCTTCTTTATAGCTTCCTATAGCTCTATATAAAGCACCAAGATTATTATAACTCATTGCCAAATCAGGCTCATATGCGGTTTGGTTCTGCTTTACTAACCTTTTGTATATCTCCAATGCCTTTTTATAATTCTCTTCCGCTTCTTTATAGCTTTTTATAGTTGCATATAAAGCACCAAGATTATTATAGCTACCGGCCAAATCAGGCTCATATGCAGATTGATTCTGTTCCACCAACCTTTCTCTTATCTCCAATGCCCTTTTATGATTCTCTTCTGCTTCTTTATTGCTTCCTATAGCTCTATATAAATTACCAAGATTATTATAGCTACCTGCCAAATCAGGCTCATATGCGGATCGATTCTGCTTTACTAACCTTTTGTATATCTCCAATGCCTTTTTATAATTCTCTTCCGCTTCTTTATAGCTTTTTATAGTTGCATATAAAGCACCAAGATTATTATAGCTACCGGCCAAATCAGGCTCATATGCGGTTTGGTTCTGTTCCACTAACCTTTCATATATCTCCAATGCCTTTTTTAAGTTCTCTTCTGCTTCTTTATAGCTTTTTGTTTCACTATATAAAACACCAAGCAGATTATACAACCTCGCCCATTTATCTTCATCAATCTTTTCATTCGGATGAGACCAATAATATTCAAGAAGCTTTGCTATTTCAATCGCTTTCGTAAAATCTTTCTGATCACGAATAAAACTTGCATAATCATACAAAAACGCCTTATCAAGACCATGCTTGTCCGCAAGTGTTTTTGCATCCTCGTAAATGCGTACAATCTCTGCTGCCACCCCGTCTGTTATATCCTTAGCTTTAAGTGCCTCAATTCTCTGCAGCAGCTCATTCACATTATCCTGAAAACTGTCATTTATACAGTCGGCAAGCTTTTCGTTATGCCTGATATCCTCCCATATCTCCTCATAGCTTAACACCTCAAGCGCACCGTCATAGTCTCCTTTTTGTATCAGACGGTAGCCCTCTCTCTGCCTGTATGTCAGGCGGTCTGAGGCTGTGTCCTCAGTCATCCTCTCAGCAAGTCCCAGTACTCTCTTTTCAAGCTCACGAAGCTTCTCTCGTGCTTTCTTTCTCTCTTCAAACAGCTCATGGCAACACTCATCAAGCTCTGTATCGTCCGGGTTTTCTCTTGATTTTTCGCGAATCGCATAATACTCCCTGTCAAGCTCTGCCACCCTTGCCTTAAGTGCCTGCAAATCCTCATTGCCTGCAAATATCGGAATATTATCCGTCTTGGCAATTGCCTTGCCGTTTAAGCATACCTCGCCGTTCTGTATATCTACTACCGATGCATCAAGCTTCATCAGCTTAATCTGCATAAGCATACCGAGCTTTAAGGCGTCTATCGTTCCGTATGAGTCGTAGTAATGTCCAAGCTCTTGGTCAAGCATGTTCATAAATGCACGCACCTCTTCATTGATTTCCTCACCGGACTCCACCTCACGGAAATATGTAACGATTTTCGGCTTTTTTACATCCTTAAAGCTCTCTAATGCCACCTCAAACTCATGCTTCGTATAGTCGCCGACCTTTTTGAAAAACAGGAAAAACACAAGCTCACTGTCACGGATTTCCTCGTCATACTGCTGCTGTTTTCTTTCCCTTGCAATTGAGCTGTCATAGTCCTCGCACTTTATCAGCTTGAAAAAAATGTTACTGTCTATGTAAATATTATTAAGCTCATTGAAAAAATCGCCTATTTCAACCCTGTTGGTCTTGATTCCCTCTTCCTCGATTGAAGATGCTAAAAATATCTTGATTTTCTTAATCATTTTCGTTTCCTCCTTGTTCTTCATTGTCTGTTTCCGCAAGCTCATCAAAAATCATGGCGAACTCTTTATCTATTCTCCACTGCTCAATTACTCTTTCCGTTTCTAAATCGGCTGTACGGTTCTTATAATCCAGAAGCATCGCCAGCACCTCTGTATTGCCCTCCGCCGCCGCACTGTCGATAAGCTCATCCCGCAGCTGTGGTGACATTATGCAATCCACTTCAAGCATTGCATGTAACAATGCTATATTTTTATTTTCGATTACCGTTGTCAGTATCTTCCTCCTGTCACACATCACAGACGGCTCCAGAAGATATATGTCCCAAAACAGCTCCGGTGTTATATATTTCCAACAATTCATTCTGTCTGTCAGAGTATCGATTGAAATCCTCTCAATAGCAAACCGTTCCGCCGTTATACATGCCTCTTCTGTCAGGGCACCGTATAGTGTCTTCTTAACAGCAAGGAACGTATGTATCTTTCTGAGCTTACCACATCCGCAGAATGGCCAGCCTCGTATTACCGGATTCCCCAGAATCGTCACCTCTTCAAGCTCACTGCAATTTTTAAAAGCAGCTTCTTCGATTCTCAACACACTTCCGGGGATAACCACCTTTTTGAGACCGGTGCAGCCATCAAACGCTTTTTTCCCGATTGTTCTGAGTCCATGAGGGAGCATAATGCCTTTCAGCGACTTACATCCGCTAAATGCCTCCGCTTCAATTGTACGGAGGCTCATGGGCATCAATACCTCCTCAAGTACATCACAGTAGCGAAAAGCCCACTCACGCACCGTTTTTGTACCCTCCGGAATAACCACCCGTCTCAGATTGGCACAGCCGTAAAATGCCGAGCCTCCTATTTCCTTTGTGCCATTGGGAATACTGTAGTCCTTTCTCTTATTTGCCGCCGGATATTTCTTCAATATATTTTTCTTTATATCAAACAAAACTCCGTCTCTTGAAGCATAGCGTTCATTTTTGGGATCAACCAGAATTTCACGCATGGATAGACAGCAGCCGAATACCTTTTCTCCAATCTCCTCCACGCAGGCAGGGATTGTGACTCTTTTAAGCTTTTCACACTCGCAAAAAGCATCATCGCTTATGGTTGTAATCCCCTCTCCGAAATTTATATAGCTCAGATTTGTACAACGTGCAAACGACTGCCAGCCTATTTCCTTTACAGCGTGCGGAATTGCAAGCCCTGTAATCGTACTGTCTATCAGAACCGCCATCGGGGCGACTTTTGTGACTCCGTCAGGAATAACCACATCGCCCCCGTTGCCGTAATAATCAATTAAAATCCCGCCGCGTATCAAAAAGTCCCCCATTATACCCCTCCTTATTTATCGCATCAGTCGAGCTTCAGCTCCTCAAGCTTTGCCATGATTTCTCTTTGTCTCTCATGGAAGAGCAAGCTCTTGTTGTGAGCAAAGTATTCCTTACATCCGTAACGGCTTATGAACTGTGCGCAGTAATAGTTTACTGTAAGCTCTGTTACGAAAATCAGAATTTCCTGTCCTCCCGCAAAAACTCCCTCGCAGAAAATAAAGGCATTTGAGAGCTGCTTGCCCACCTTTTCAGCCTTGTTCTTAAGTGACTTTGTTCTTGCGTCAAACTCATTCTTTATTAATGCAAATGCATCCGCCGCAGTAGCCGGAGCCTCCTTGCCAAGCTTACCGATGAAATCGTCAAGCACCGCAATAAGTCCGTTGAGCATACGCTCATCATCCGCACTCAGGTTTGATGCCGCCTTACCTGACTCGATACGCTTTTGGGCTTTTTCTATCTGCTCACGGAGTGCCGCCTCTGCATTCGCTCCCGGCTTGACAAGTGCAAGCTTTACATTCTTCAATGCTTCAAGCAGCTCCTTTAATACCTTCTCCGAGCCATATATATCCTTGCAGCCTCCGGCTACTGCATCAAGGATAAGTCCGAGTAACGCAATTCTTTCGTCAAAGCGAGATGATTTCGCACGCTTTCTGATATCCTCCGACTCCTTACCCTCAAGAATTTTATCTACCTGATAGTCTGACTTGTACTTGTTGAATAAGTCATAGTAGGTTGCAAAATCCTTTGCAAGCTTTGCGTTCTGTATGTACTGTGCAATAAGGCTTTCATCAACCTCAATTCCGTTTTTCTCGTACAGCTTTATCATCTCGGATAAATCAGACCAGCCTCTGGCTGTTACAAAGCTCTTGCCGTCAACTGTGGTTTCGATTTTGTAAAAATTGTCCTTTTTTACATCAAGATATGTCATGATTGACGCATGAACTCCCTTTGCGTAAGCGTATTCCTTCCACACATCAAAGGACGGCTCAACATCAACTCTCTTCATTCTGTCCCATGTTACAATGTCAAACTCTCGCACAGAATTATTGTACTCCGGCGGATTGCCTGCCGTTACCACGACCCAGCCGTCGGGAACACGATGTCTTCCGAACACCTTGTATTGCAGGAACTGAAGCATAGCCGGTGCAAGTGTTTCCGACACACAGTTTATCTCGTCAAGGAAAAGTATTCCCTCCTTAACGCCTGTCTTTTCCATTGCCTCATAAACCGATGCGATAATTTCTGACATGGTATATTCCGATACGCTGTATTCCTTATCGCCGTATGTCTTCTTTATGATAAACGGCAGGCCCAGAGCTGACTGACGTGTGTGATGTGTCATCGAATATGAGACAAGACACACATTCTTTTCCGCCGCCACCTGCTCCATAATTGCTGTCTTGCCGACTCCCGGCGGTCCAATGAGGCATAAGGGTCTCTGCTGTTCAACCGGAATACAGTAGTTTCCGAATTCATCCTTTGTAAGATACGCGGTTATAGCATTTGATACCTGTTCCTTTGTTTCCTTAATATTCATAACCTTTTCCTCCTGTTGGTTTATATTTTTTTATATAATATATTTTCTTTCTTTGCATACTCCGCAGCATACGATCCGTTCGGTGCCCATATTTTCACTCCCGGAGAGCCCTCAAACGCTCCATAGCCTATATACTGCACACCTGCCATAATTGTCACGCTTGTAAGACTTGTACACTCTGCGAATGCACAAATCCCTATTCTGCTTACATGTCTCGGTATCGATACGATTTTCAGAGCACTGCAGCCGCGAAATGCATTCTCATATATAGATTGAAGCCTACTGGGCAGCCCGATAAATTTTATTGAGCGACAGTGCAAAAACATTCCTTTTGCTATCTGATTAAGATTTTCGGGAAGCTTTACATAGCTAAGATTTGTACAGCCCCTGAAAGCCTCTTCACCCATATCTCGCACACCGTCCGGAAGCTCTATACTCTTTAACTGCTCACATTCGTAAAAAGCCCTTGCTCCCACGAGGGTTACTCCGTCCGGAACGGATACTTTGCCAAGACTGCTGCAGCCGTAAAACAGCTTGGGTGCAACCTGCTTTATTCCATGCGGCAGATTAACGCTCTTAAGCTTTTTACAGCCCGTAAAAGCACTGTCCTCAATGCTATTCACTGTTTCCGGAATATGAAGCTTTTCAAGCGAAGTACAGTTATAGAATACACATGGACATATTTTCTGTATCCCCTCCGGAATTATGACCTCCTCAAGCGATATACATCCGTCAAATGTAGCATTATCTATTTCCTTCATTCCCTTTGAAAGGGTTACGCTTTTGAGAGCCTTACAGTTTGCAAAGGCTCTTACACCGAGCATTTCCACGCTGTCGGGTAATGTAATTTCTTTAAGCTCCTCGCAATACTCAAATACCGCCCTCCCCAACAAGACAAGCCCGTCGGGAAGCACTGCTTCCTTGATTGAAGCACATTTTGCAAATGCAAAATTGCCTATAACCCTGAGACTATCAGGCAACTGAACACTTTCAAGATTTGTGCATCCGGAAAATGCGTATGAGTCCAGTTGTTGTACGCCGTCGGGGATTATGACTTCCCTGATCATTTCTCTGTTTTGACGCGATACACCAAATACATACTCACATATTCTTGTTACCTTCTTTCCCTCCAGCATGGACGGAATTGTTACGGAGATTTCTTCGCCCTTATAGCGTCTGAGTCCGATTGTACCGTCGGGCAAATGCGTTATGCTCCACTGCTTTCTGATAGCCCGCTCTTCCATCTTCATCAGATCCTCAAAAGACATATTGAGCGTTTTTTCGAGCTTCTTTTCATCCTCTCTTGCTTCTTTTTCAAGGTCTGCGGTGCGGTTCTTATATTCCATAAGTATTGCAAGACACTCCGCCTTTCCCGAAGCTGTTGCAGTATTTATCAGATCGTCTCTTACTCTTCTGTTTGAAATAAAACCGAGAGAAATAAGCTCGCTGAGCATTGATGCGTTTCCTGCCTTTATCAGTGCCACAAGCAGCTGCTTCTTATTCTTTATTAACTGCGGATTACTTGTGCATATATCCTTTAAAAAATACGCATCGGGCGATTTCCATGACGAATCTCTGTGGATTGTAAAGTATTTATATGCTTCTCTTTTAGTCTCAGCATCTCCGATTATACCCTTGAAATGCTTACAGCCATCAAATATCCAGCCGCTGATATCAACTCCCGGCGGCAGTGTCACTGTTTCAAGATTAGTGCAGCCTATAAATATGTTCTCGGACATATACTTCATACCCGGCGGAATAACTATCGATTTCAGCGATGTACAGCCCGCAAAGGCTGCGTAGTATATATATTCTACTCCCTGTGGTATTTCGATCTCTTCAAGGTTAGTGCAGCCTGCAAACGCCTCATAATTTATATCTGGCACCGTAGCGGGATATTTTATTTTTCTGATTGTTCTTGAGCCGCTAAATGTACTTGCCTTTATTTCCGACACCGTTATTCCGTCTATCTCGGACGGAATGACAACCGTCTCCTCATCACCGCTATATTCGATGATGCTGTAGGTTCCGTCCTCTTTAATCTCTGCCTTAAATTTTCCCATGACACTCCCTCCTTTGTGTATATCAGATTTCTTCTTTTTCAAGCACCAGCTTTATTGCCCATGACGGCACATCATAATTGTTTACGCCGTCATTTATAAATACAAATGCTGTATCATAGCCGGGCATCCTCTCAGGGAAAACTCCGAAGCCATCGGTAAAATATATAAGTCCCTTGAGGTTGGTGAACTCTTTGTGCTTTATCAGTGCATCCACATGCTCAAATACCGGTCTGAAATCCGTACCCCCGAACCCCTTAAGCTTCATGCTCTTAATATATTCGTCAAATTCCTCCTGAGAAGTAATTTTCACATCCTCCTTGATTTTCGTATCACACTGAATTATGTGCAGATTAATCTTTGAGAAAAAGCTTTCCGTGCTTTTTAATATGTTGTAGGTTTTCTGAATAAATGCCTGTACCAGCTCACCCTCTACCGAGGCTGATGTATCTATTGCAATGACAAATTCCTTTATCCGCTTTACCTCCTTATATTCAAGTGGCTCTATAAGCGGCATATTTTCATAAAGCTCCAGACCGTAGGTATAGAAAATATAGTCAAACTCGTCATCATTAATCTTCATTGCTTCGCCACGAACGGCAAACTTCTTCAAAAACTGCGTATAATCGTATTTCTCACGGTTGACCTCCCTGAGATTCTGTACGAGACTGCCCGTTATAGTACCGGGAAGCTTTGAAAAGCTTTCTATCTCCTGCTGCATTCTTTCGGAAATCTTTTTCCATTCCGCTTCCGTGCCTGCCACCCATGATTTACTGTCCTTACCCTGACTACCGCCGTTTTTGCCTATTCCGAATCGCTTTTCTATCTCCTCGCCCGTCATATACCACATTTCATGGTTATCCGCGTAGAACAACGCTCGTATATCCGAAGCATCTTTTTCGGATATCTTCTCATCCATGAAATATCTGTATATTCTTTCCGCACTCATGTGCTTCACTCTTCTTGCCAGCTCTTCGATAAACTTCTGCTGCGGAGTTATACGACTTGTAGTAATGATTTTCAACTCCATTTCATTCATTGCGTTTTCAACCGCTATGTCACACGCAAGATCCCACACATCTCTGTTTATCGTGGGCGAAACAAACATGTGTCGGTAAACACAGTGCAGTATTACATGCAGTAAATCATGTGTCGGCAAGGTCTGTTCAAGCTTGTAGTTTTTAAGAATATGTACGGGATTATATACCAGATATTCTCCGTTTGTAAACATTGTTGATTCATCGCATACATGATGCGTAAGCTTACTGAGTGCCATGTCCAGAAAACGCAGATTTATCAGAAGCGAGG
This sequence comes from Clostridia bacterium, assembly GCA_045542415.1. Lineage (GTDB taxonomy): Bacteria > Bacillota > Clostridia > UBA1381 > UBA1381 > UMGS1958. Next base: position 68,874 of record JAZQKZ010000020.1, on the reverse strand, counting down.
TTTTGGAATAACTAAGAACATCCTCGGCAAGCTTTTCTATTTTCTCTCTGTTTTTGTCCATGCTTCCACATCCTTTCCTCTATCAGGGTACACCCTGCGGCATTATGGCCGCAGAATGCCCGAAATTTTATTAATTACATTGTATCATAAATTTTATAAGATTTTTTTGGGGGTGTTTTACTCCTCATCATCTGTATCGGGCATCTCACCAAGATCCCAGCGCAAATCTCCGGCTGACGCATTATCTGCCATGCGGTTTACTGATTCAAGAATCATCGCAACGGTTTCCATATCCTCATTTTTATGAGCCACCTCAAGTAAATAATCTCTTATATCAAAATCAATTGGAATCCCTAAATCCAAAAATGCTTTCATTTCAGTCATTTTTTTGTTTGCATAAAGTGCAATAATTATTCTATCAGGAAGTGTAGCTGCCGAAAACAATTCTCTTGCCAACTCATATGAAAGTGATATTCTGTCATCCATCCAAATGCATCTTACCCATATATCTATAAACAATTGATAAAGCTTTGTTCTGTTTTGCTTAGATGCAGTAATTTTTCCGAGATTTTCGCACTTGGCAAACGGCCATACATTCATCCAGTATCTCCCGTCAACCATTATGTCCCTGAAGTCAATACAGCAATACTCCTGCTCAGAACCATTTATCTCTTCCTCATCAAAAAATATTATTTGCTCAAGCTGATTGCACCCGTCAAAAGCCTTATTGCCTATTTTCTTTATACCTATAGGGATTCTTAACTCTTTGAGTGCAGAACAATCCTCAAACGCACACTCACCTATTATTTCCAGCCCTTTCGGAATAATCACATTCTTCAGATATCCACATCTCATGAATGCACACGCCTCTATCTTTTTCACATTTTCCGGCAGCTTTACCTCCCTCAGACTGATACAGTATTCAAAAGTGCTTTCTTCTATTGTCTCTATCTCCCCTTCAAACACTACATTTACCAGATTCGTACATTTTGCAAATGCACGTTTTCCTATATGTGTGACAGTTGACGGAATAAATGCCATTCTGAGATTTGAGCATTCCTGAAATGCCTTTTCTTCTATTGCTGTCACATTCTTTCCAAACTTTACTATTTCAATATTTTTACAGTACGCAAAAGCAGATGCTTCTATGACCTCTACACTTTCAGGAATTTCTACTCGTCCGATACCTGTGCAGGCTTTGAACATGCTCTTTCCTATCTGCTTCATACCGTTTGCAATCGTTACATCGGTCAGCCTCCTGCATTTTTCAAACATTCCATCCGCAAGTGCTTTTATACTGCCCGGCAATTCTACACGTCTTAGCTGTGTGCAACCGCTAAGCACCGATTCTATTACCTCAACCCCCTCTTCAAAAATTACCTCCTCAAGACCTCTGCAATTCTCAAAGACACCCTTGACTACCCGTTTTACACTTCCGGGAATCTTTATTTTTTTTATCTTATCACAGGCATAGAACATTCTGTATGCCAATGTCTCTATTCCGTCTTCAAATACTACATCTTCCAGACTCCTGCATTTTTTAAAGGCGGCTTCACCCACATTTTTTATACTTCCTGAAAGCCTTACCTTTTTGAGATTTTCACAGCCTTTAAACATTTCCGCCCCGACTGCTTCTGCTCCATCTTCAAATACCACCTCTTCGAGACCTATGCAATTTATAAAAGCCCGGCTTCCAACCCTTTTTATATGCCCGAAAACAGACGCACCACTGAGTCTGTCACAGCCCTCAAACGCAAGCTCACCGATTTCCTCAAGTTCCTTTGGAAAGCGTATATTCTCAAGCCCACTGCATCCTGAAAACGCAGAGTTTCCTATGCTCTTGAGGCTCTCCGGAAATATTATGGATTTCAGAAGTTTGCAGCTACGGAACGCACCGTCTCCAATTTCCTCAAGTCCCTCCGGAAGTATCACTTCCGAAAGACCCGTACAGCCGGCAAACACCTCATTTCCTATTACCTTAACACCGTCACTGACCGTAACCCTCTCCAGCTTTTCATCTCCGGAATAAGACAAATTATTAAAAACCGCCTTATTTCCGGTTATAACTATATGCTTCATTTCTTCTCACTTCCTTTTTCTTATTCATCGTCTGCAAGGTTTTCGCCAAGATTCCAGTGCAGCTTGTCAATATTATCAGATGAGTCCGACATTTTTCTTTTTTCCTCAATCAGCATTGCAATCAGTTCAGGATTGTCTGTAGCAATCGCCTCTTTGAGCAGTTTATCAAACAGCTCACTGTCAATATCAATCCCGACCTCAAACAACGCTCGCAGTACGACCATGTTAGCACCTTTTATAAGATGACTCAATAAACGGCTTTTCTGTTCATCTGAAATTTCTACAATAGAATATATATCCTTAGCAAGCTCATATGTAATACTGTCATCTCCCTCTCCAAGAAATAACGTGTTCATATAAATGCAGGAATAAAGTCTTTCTTTTATATCCTGCGGTGCGGTTATCTCCTCTATATTTCTTCCCAATCCGAACGGCCAGCCCCATAATTTAATATTGCTTCCTATCGTTATACTTCTGAGATTTATACATCCCGCAAAGGAAGTGCTTTTCACTTCTTTTATACCTGTAGTCAGTATTATATTTTCAAGACTAACGCAGTTAAAAAATGCATTGCTTCCTATATACACAACACTTCCGGGAACCGTTATACTTCTTACACCACTGCCCCGGAATGCATATTCATCTATTGCTTCAACTCCGTCACCAATACTGACTTTTTTAAGCCTCACACAGCTATGGCACATATATTTGCTTATCCTCTTCACACTTCCCGGAATTTCTATCTCTTTTAAACGGACACATCTGTAAAACGCATCCTCGCCTATCTCCTCCGTACCCTCGCAAATTATTACACTTTCAACTCCGGAGTCACTGAATGCACCGTCTTCTATTACTTTTACACTTCCGGGAATCGTTACGGTTCTCAAACTTTTACAACCGTCAAATGCATGACTCTCTATCCTTTCCACACCGTCACTGATTTCTACATTCACTAAATTATAGCATCCGCAAAATGCCCTCTTTCCGATTGTTTTCACACTGCCGGGGATAACCGCATCAGTCAGTGTATCATTCTTAAAAAATTCTTTTTCGTATATTTTTTCTCGTCCGTCAGGTATTATAGTCTTCTCTTCATTCCACAAATCCGCCATGACCATTTTTCTCCTCATTATATGGTGATTTTTCATAATTTCAAACATAAAAATACATTTTTATTATATCATACCACACAAATTATTTCAATTATTTGTGAGATTTTTTGACGAATTTTCTGAACGTGAAACTTCAGCTCAACAACACGGAGAAATTCACCAAATATTGCCCGGCATCAATTGCGTCCGGGCATTTGTGTTTATAAAAAAACAAACAAAAAAAAGAAATGACCCTTAACTGCATCAACACCTACAATTAAGGGTCATTTCTGTTCACTCTTGATATCTAACATCATTCTCGTTTACCTCTCTTTCTATTGATTCCTTTTACTGCATTACTCCGGCCGCTGAAACTGTTTTTGTCTTATTTATATTCTCTAAGGAGAATCACTTTATGTTTCCGATTCACTTTCTGTTTGCTGTAAAAGGTTGGATTTGCGACTTATTCTGTGAAAGCTTTTTGGGTTTTGATTTGAACTTAACCTCACCTTCTGTACTTTCGTACTTTAATCTATATAAAACGTTACACCGTCGTGTTTTTATTGAACCCGTTCAAATCAATTTGTTGTCTTGCTTTCATATTAAGTCTTTTGTTAAGTTCTCATTGGACTGTACCTCTTTCTTTGTTTGTATCTATATAATAGCATATTTTTTCAGGATTTTCAATTGACATTTCATCAAAAGATTTGGCTGTTTTTTTGGATAAAACGCAGATTTTATCAGCCTTTTCCCAAATTGTCTTTACAAGCATCCTGCTTTATGATATAATGATATTGTTGGGCGTGTTATGACATGCCCTTTTTATTTTATCACCCGATACAACAGGAATATATTTTTTACAAACATAAAAACGGTTTGGAGAACATTGCTCCAAACCGTTTGTCATATGTAGCTTCAGCCCCCGCTTTAAAAGAATACACTCTTTGCCTTTTCCTTGATTTCTTTGGATGCAATAAACGGGATTCTTGTTGTATATCCGTTTTTCGCTGCTACGATTTTCTTGGTCGGCCACGCGAAAATATCTCTGTTCCATTCGTTTATCGTATCGTTGTACAGCTCTCTTGCCGCTGTAATCTCTCTTTGCAAATACATATTCTGCTGCATGGCATCTGCAATTTCACGGTGTGCCGCCAGATCGGGATAATTTTCCATAGCTACGTTTATATCCCTTGAAATTGTTTCAATCTGACCGCTTACCTCATTACGCGCAGCATCTGAATCATATGCATTTCCGGATCTGTACCTTGCGATATTCTCAAAGGTGCTTTTGTCAAGGTCTATAGCCTTATCCAGAAGTCTCGCACAGTTCTGAAGCACTACCACTCTCTGTTCGAGATAGTTGTCAATCTGAGATGCATTTCTCTGTATTTTCTGCTGCAACTGATCAAAATGCTTCTGCGCACCTATTTTCATGAATAAAAATATAAGTCCGGGTAAAATTCCGCATACCCATAGCATGATTTCAAAAACTGTTGAACCGAATCCAACCTCCGCCGGAAGCTTCTTTACAATAACATTTGTTTCAAGTCCCTCTTCTCTGATTTCGGGATTAAGCTCGTCTAACTGATTAGCCATTTTGTTTCTCTCCTTTTCATTTATAAATTTTAACTGAATATACACAAGCCGTTTCTGCTTGCCATAACATTCTCATTTTTCGCCGCACCCAGCTCCGTAATAAAAAAGCTGTTATGCTCTTCAAGCGGTATGTACTCGTCCCACAGCACCGACACATCATGATATCGACCGTCTCCGCCATATACCGGTACTATGTCCTCACGCTTGACAATATCATAGGAATATGCACTGATACGGGTTTCATCAACATTATCCTTTGACGAGATAAAGTCGGATTTTAATATTGCCTGTGTTTTGGTGTCCGGATGTACAACGTATTTACTATCCACCGCATTTGCCAGTGCTTCACACTCCTTTAAAGAGTATAACCGGGTATAGCTTGGTATCGGCTTTAAGGAATGTACCGGTCGCTCCTGATATGCCGGAATTGCCAGAAGAGGCGCGAAGTCGAAATATACAGCCTTAAAGTACTCAACATTTTTATTGATAAAGCTCTCTTTAATTATATCAAAGGAATATGATGCAAAATTATCCGGCAGCAGATTGATTTCTCTTCCCTGACTGTGCTGTGAGATAATTCTGTTCATACGGTTAAGCTTGATAAAATTAAAATCGTCTCCGTATCCGCTCTTTGATAAAATCAGATCCACCATATTCGTCTGAGCCAGCGGAGTGAACAGAGTTCTGTATTGAACCTCATTAGTCCTGTCAAGTGCATCGAAAAGAACCTCAAAATCCGAGTTTGACATACTCACAAAATCACCGTTCTCACTGATTGCCTTGTCCGTCAGTCTTTTAAGCCTCTTTTCGCCTCTTTTTACATATCTCTCAATCGCCTTTTCGCTTTTTCTTTCAAGATGCGAAGCGTCACGACTGAATGACAGCTCCGAACCGCCCTGCGAACCGTAATTCAGTACTACCTGAGTTTTATAATAAGGCTTAGGCTTTGTAACCGAAGCATGAAGCGTCTGTGATACTGTTCTTCTTTGCAGTTTTCCGTTACTGTCTCTGTACGTTTCCACCCATGAAATCGTTTTATAACCGTGATAGGTTTCCGTGCCCATTGTGTGAATTAATTTATTCTCAAACAAAAACGGATTTTCGTTATATCTGCCTGCCAAAACGTCTATAGTTGACTGTTCATCCTCATTCCGTGTCACAAAATCATAGTTTATTTTCATATCCTCCTCCTGCTTCACAGAAAAGCAGGAATCAAATGACATCAGCGGAATTGTTGACTCTATTATATTTATAGCATCCCGATCCGTAAAAAGCTTATTCAGCGGCAACATCTGATTATTAGCAATTGCAAGAAGCTCATCCGCCTTAGTATCCGCCAGCTCGATTTCCTCTCTCAGCGCTCTGATTTTCGGAGTCATTTTTAAAATGATAAGCGGAATAAGCACAATAGTGATTGCCATTAACACTCGCAAAAATCTGTAAAGATTAAGCCTGCTTTTAAGCTTTGCAAGATTTTCTTTATAAATGTTATATTGACGGACAGTTTCTCTGTTTTCTTCAATATTTATATTTGACTCTCTGACAAGTGCTTCAAAAAAGCTTTGTGTTTTTTCAAGATGAAGGCTTTTGAATTTATTTTCGTATTCTTCTAACGGGTTATAAATTACAGATTCCATTCTTTCGCCCCCTTTTTTGACATTATACCACAAATTTCGTATCTTGTAAAGAGGTGGGTATATAATTGATATGGGGATAATTCTCCCCATAGTCAGGCTTTGTAACACAAAAAAACAAACGAGGCAGCATAGTTATCCTCGCTGCCTCTCTTTTTCACCTATCAGGCTAACGCAGTAAATACCCACGAAGCAATCAATACCGCACAGCCGGTAAACAGCATGTCCTTTTTACTGTTTCGCCATTCGCCTGTTTTCAATCCCCAACCTACAGAAATGATAAGTGCAAGTGCATTAAACAAGATCCACCCCGCCGTATTACCCATATCTCCAAGCCTTACAGTTGCCAATCCGTATAACAGCAATGCTGCATACCACACCATACTTACCCCAAACAGCTTAACCGTTCTTTGTATATTTCCGCTCTTATAAACGGTATTCCATTCACGCTTGACGCACAATTCACCAATACACCATATTATACACATAATGCATCCGCCGGCAAGAACCGGAAGCCATTTTCCGCTTGAAACCGCCGCCTGAGAATAGCCCAGTCTTATAAACTCGTTGCTGATATTTTCAGAGAAGGAAAAGCCTACATTCATAGCCCCCGAACCAAGTCCCGATAAAACTGCAAGTATGATTCCCGAACAGGACAACCTTGTGTCGCCGTCACGCTTAACCCCGGCAACAGTTACCATTCCGACTCCAACAAGAGATAAAACAAGACCCACCCAAAACATTACAGCCATGCCGCCTGACGGAACAGCTTTATTTATAATCATGGGAATTAACGAGCCCACAATCGTTGAGATACCCATAGAAATACCGTAAACCATCGACATTCCTATTTTAACTATTCCCTTTGAAAAACCGATTGACGACAGTCCCCACATTGCACCGCATACAAGCGGAACAAGCAAATACTTAAAACCGCACGCTGCAAGCACTGACCACAAAGACGGTGCCGTTATCCATGTAAAGCACACCGCAACCGTCAAGCATAAAATATTATATATTCCCCAAAATGCCGCCCATGAAAAGGGAGTATATTTTTTATATCCCAAACCAAAGCTGCCCTGACAAATACCTGCAATAAGCAAAAGAATAAACCCATAAACCATTCTATATCCCTCCATTAAATCAATTATAATACTACAACCTTGAATTGTCAATAAAATAATTATTAAATTACATATACTGTGTGTTGGTTTACAATAGATACACATTACGGCAGGGCGGGTAGGTTTTAGCCTCGACATTCTTATGTTTTCGTGATATAGTGTTATCCGGAACTGTCGGAGAGTTAATCTCGCTAACCGCAGCAAGTAAAGTCTGCGGGGCAGTTCCTTTTTATTCCCGACGCTCACCTAAGTATCTTTTTACGACACAACCGGAATTTGCTTTCACATACCGATGATGTATTTCACTTGTTGACAAGCAAGTGAAATACATAACAGGCATTGTCCTAAAACAATGCCTGTAAAAGCACGATAATTGCTTTCTTTGCTTTTATCGTATTTGTTTATTTTTTCTTATGCAATTCTCTCAATCTTTTTTACCATATCAACCAAATATGTTACCAGGATCAGCACCACTCCCATAATAAGACAGGTTTTTATTGAATAAAAAAGACTACAACTCATATTATCTTGTAATAGCCCTAAGCATACACACAATACTATATAAAAATAAACACAATACGCATTTATGCTATCTAAAAATATTTGAAACAAAACAACATATATATATCTGTGTACGCTTACTACCTTTTTTTGACCCATACCAAAAACACATTTACACATTACTATCATTGCTATTATTTGCATAATAACAGCAAAACAATAAAATATCATTTGTGCCGACTCCGGGCTAGTTTCTATAAAAGCGCACACCAGAGAATAAAATGCAACACCCAAAAAAACCGGTAATAAATCGCCGTCCTTTAGTCCGAGTATTTCTCCTCCTTTTTTAAATATTTGCACTGTAAAGCCTGCAAATAAAATATGTAAAAAACTCTTTATGTATCCATTTATCGCCACATCTTTTAATATAGTATTCCATGTCTGATCAGAGTTTCCATATTCTATAACTTTATCCAAAGCCGTGATTATAACATTAAATATCGAGTTCTCCGCAAGCCAATTTATTACCAATTTTCCCGGTTCATTTGATATATTTCCTATTATTACAAATACAATCGGCATAATAAAAAGGATTAACGCTATCTGTGCAAACTGCCTGAGTCTCAATTTAATTATATCCATATAATTAACTTTCCTCCCGTTTATAATATATTATTCATATGTGCTTGTACTTATTTTTTAGCTATAACAATGCTTCAATATCTTCTATGATAACTAAATGTCTTGCATCTCCTGTCAGCGCCAAATCCTGAACTTTGTCAGTCACATTCATCTTGACTTCTTCAAATAAATTTCGCATTACACAACCATTGCAAAAAACTTGTCTTTGTTTGCAATGATTTCCTGAATATGAATCACCAACTTATCTTTCGCCTCGTCTGTTATTGTCAATTTTTATCTTCTATACCCATCCAAGCCTTATGTATATAATCCATGACAGGCATAACAATTATAAAAGTCATCATTTAAGCAAGACATTATGCCATAGAGCACCTATCCTAAAACCAAACTCATTTTCTCTGCTTCTTTATTGATGTTTATAACGGTACAAATTCCATCAAGCTTCAAGAAAATAAATTTAATATCTGTGTTAATATAAATAATACCACAAACACTATCGCATATATTACCATAAACTTTTTAGACTTAGTATAATATATGTATGCCCCATTCTTATCATTATTAAACTCACATACCATAGCTCTTACAGCCCAATAAGCACCTATTAATCCAATCGGAAAAAACACACATAAATTTATCAGCAACGGAATTATAGCTTGCTTTGTTATCTCCGGCTCCGGCTTATTTATGATGTTTCTGTCTGCCGTTTCCCTTCTTTGATTCCCCATAGAACTGCGGTCATTATAACCTTGGGGATTACGATCCGGTCCTATGCCGCCAAACTGCTTAGTCATAATTATCCTTCTCCTTTCAGTTTGTCTATATCTTCTGCAACTATCAATCTTCTTGCATCTCCGGTCAATTTAAAATCCTGAACCCGGTTTGTCATGTTTGTCTTAACCTGATCAAATAAATTTCTCATCACACGACCGTTTCCAAAGTTCTTGCCCTTATTGTTGTATATTTCCCGGATATATATTTTTATCTTATCCGTCGCCTCATCAGTTATTGCCAGTTCTTCATTTCTTACCTGCAACATAAAAATATCAAACAACTCATTTTCATTGTAATCCTCAAAAAATATCTTTTTTGATACTCTGCTTTCAAATCCCGGGTTTGAGTTTATAAACTCATCCAACTCTTTTTCATACCCGGCAAGTATTACAACTAATTTATCACGGTTATTTTCAATTTCCGTAATGAGTGTATTAACAGCCTCCTTACCGAATGTATCCCCCTCACCCTCTATCAACGAATATGCCTCATCAATAAATAATATTCCGCCATATGCCTCTTCACATACCTCTCGTGTTTTTAATGCAGTTTCTCCTTGGTATTGTCCAACAAGCTGTCCTCTGCTTGAAACTTCTACAAGCTGTCCCTTTTTCACCATACCCAGACCCTTTAAGATTTTACCGTATAATCTGGCCACTGTTGTTTTTCCGGTTCCGGGATTACCTATAAATCTTGCACTAATCCCTACTTCTCCTGCTTTTTTTCCACGTTCCTTTTCTTCTCTTTGCCAATTGCTCATATTAATTAAGCTTCGTACATCTTGCTTTACCCGCGAAAGACCAATTAATTGGTCAAGCTCTTCAAGATATATTTGAGCTTGCATTTCAGGCGTTACGGATGAATCAAAACCAAAATCACACTCATTCAGAATTGTCATATCCTCAAAGCTCATATCATTTAATACTACACTGCTACTCTTTCTTTCAATCGCTTCATAAATAAGTCTGTTTACATCTCCCGCATTTCCAAAGTCCTTACCTACCATCAACCTGCCTATTTCTGTCTTAAAAGCTTTTTTCGCTTCTTCCGACAGCTCGTAATACTGCTTTTTCGCTGAAAATTCCGCAATTTGCAGCAATTCATCTTCTGTATAATTCGGAAATTCTATTACATTTGGAAAACGCCTTGCCATGCCTATGTTATTTTTTACAAGCTCTTTCATATCTTCAGTATATCCTGCCAATACGACCACAATCCTGCCCGGATAATCTGTCATACATTTAACCAGCATATCAAGTGCTTCTTCACCAAAAGTATCGTTATCTCCATTAACCAGTCCATATGCTTCATCTATAAACAATACTCCATCCAAAGCAGACTCAAACACCTCTTTTACCTTTTCAGCAGTATGTCCCTGATATTGTCCGACCAAACCGGCTCTGTCTGTTGAAATTAGATGACCTTTTTTTAAAAGCCCTATGTTTTTTAAAATCTCGCCCATCAATCTTGCTACAGTTGTTTTTCCTGTTCCCGGATTACCGGAAAAAATAAAACCATAGAGTCTCTCATCTTCAATAGTTACACCTAACTTTTCTTCTCGAAGCTCCCTCATCTTTATAGATTTGTACAGTCCTCTGAGCTTTTCTTTCACAGTACTCAACCCAATCAATTTGTCAAGCTCAGAAAAAATCTCATCCTCCGAAAGATTATGTGATTTAGCATTATTATCAATTTTATCTTCCGGTCTTCTTCCATTAATTACCGATGCGTCAATCTTTTCCTTTTTCTCCTCAACCTCTATCCTACTCAAATTAGACCTTCTTTCAATCGTTGTTTCGCCTATATATTCATCCAGATCATCATCATGAGCAAACACATGCACAATTCCGTCCACATCATAGCTGATTGACACAGTTATAGGAATTCCACTTTTATTTCTCGACTTTATATTCATTACCGACTTGCCTATAACAGTAACATATTCCGGATCCGTGTCTTCCCCTTCCGTTACTTCTATAACAATGGAATCACAGTTTTCTGATATAGTCCTGAAGTTCTTCTCCATTTTTACCGGAAGAGGAGTATTTCTCGGTACTATTATTTCGTTAACATTTTTACGGTTATCCTCATACGATGCTGCTAAAATACCCAAGCTGTGCGAATTAACATCTACTATTTTTCTGCCTGCACTTTCATCGCTTATTATATCTGCATAGTATGCAGCCCCTATCGCTACTGCTTCGTCGGCATTAATATCCGACGAGGGAACAATCCCACTTACATCCTGTATCATATCTCTTATCGCCGGAACCTTTGTTGAGCCACCCACGAGCAGGACTTTATCTATATCATTCCATCCAAGACCGGCATCTCGCAAAACGATTTTCATACACATCTTTGCTTTATTTAACCAAGGGGCAAGCATTTTATTAAATTGATCTCTTGTTATTGTTATATTTTCACGAACCTCCCGGACTGATATCATAATTGTTGTAGATGTACGCCTTGAAAGCGTTTTCTTTGCATTCTCTGCATCTAATCTCAGCTTCTGCATTACATACTCATCATCGGTCAAATCAATTTGATATTTATCCTTAAAATATTCACATACATAGTTAATAATTTCATTGTCAAAATCAAAGCCACCGAGATTTTTTTCGCCTCCGGTTGCAATAACCTCCATATTATCAAAACCATCCATGGATATAACGGTAATATCAAATGTTCCACCGCCCAGATCAAACACCATAACATTTCCTGTTCGATTTCCGTTATTTTTACAAAATGCAATTGCGGCTGCCGTAGGTTCATTTACCAAGCCCAAAACCTTTAAACCGGCCATCTCTCCTGCATCCTTAGTAGCCATACGCTGAGCATCGCTAAAATAAGCCGGAACGGTAATAACCGCCTCATCAATTTCTCTTCCAAGATATTCTTCGCAATCATTTTTAATGCTTTTTAATATATAGGCAGATATTTCCTCTGCGCTATAAGCATTCCCTTTCTCTGTATAAAACGAAAATGTTTCATCTCCCATTTTTCTTTTCACAAACTCACATGAATTCATAGGAGAATTGGTGCTTTGCATTTTTGCCTCTGCTCCAACGCTTATTTCCTCATTTTGAAACAAAACTACTGAGGGCGTTGCTTTATCTCCGTCTATATTTGGTATAATCTTTGCATAACCCTGTTCATCCACATATGCAGCCAGAGAAAATGTAGTTCCTAAATCTATTCCTATTCTCATAGTAACACTCACCTCTCGTCTTAATTCTAATTGTTCTTGGGAAATATCCTTTTTATCCATTTACCCATTATACACACATAGAAAGTATCCAGATCTGCTTTGGCCCTCTTACAGCCTCCATTATAGGACATCAAATAATATTTCACCGCCAGATTATCATCAATCGGGGTACCCAAACCTAACCTGTATGATTGAGCAACTGACCACATTGCTACTGCCATACCGGCATCTGCAGCCTTTTTAAAATTCATAAATGCCAGTTGCTCATTGTTTGGTACATCTTTCAATTCTGAATATTTGTTTCCCAGATCGTTATATGCTTCTATTTTTCCTCGTTCTGCGGCTTTTTTCATAAGCTCTATACCTTTATTGACATTTAAAGAAAGCCCATATTGTCCCCATGCATAATATTTTCCTAAAAGATATTGACATGTAGGCTCTCCTCGTTTTGCTCCCTCATTTAAAAGAAAAACAGCTTTACTGAAATCGACTCTGACACCTTTTCCTTTTATGTAACAATCTGCGAGGCAGATTAATGCAGCAAGACATCCACCCTGTGCCGATATTTGCCACCACGCAAAAGCCTCTCTGAAATCCCTGTTCGTACCGGTACCATCGTTATATGTAACTCCCAAAAGCAATTGAGCTTCCGGAATTCCCCGCTCCGATTCTCTCATAGCAATTTTATATGCTTCAATATAGTTACTGGAATTGGCTTCATCTAAGATATGATTTTGTGTTTTTTCCCATTCAATATAATTAACATTTGGGTTTGGACCGTAAACCACGTTTGATAGCGACACAACATCTTCAGAATCGTAAATCTTGAATTTATAAAATGCATTGATTTTTCCGTTGATTACAATCTCCGCATTATAAATTCCACTTTGCAAATTACGAATATTAACTCCTTTCATTACTACTGAATAGTGTGGTAACATAGCAAATCGGGCGGATTCTTTTTCAACAATCTGGTTATTTATATCATATAAACTTACTTCAATTAATATTTCTCCCTCTATGCCGTATGGCTCAGCCAAATATACCTCAAAAAAAACATATGAGGCATTACTTTTATCTATAGTTCCGCTGTACTTCACTCCATATGTGGGTTTAATAGAATTTATATCTCCGGGATATGACTTTATATCAATAATCGAACAACTTGGCAATCTTCTTGCCTCTTCTTGATGCTTCTGTTTATCATGGGCCTTTTGCTCTTTACGCATTTGCTCATTTCTGATTCGCTCCGCCTCTGCATCTATCTCTGCATCATACCTTGCCCTTGAAATCTCATCACAAAATATACTTTCTGCTTCCAACAGCAATGCAATCTTTTTTTCTGCCTCCTGTCTTTTTTCTAATGTAGGAGCATTCGTTCTTTTTGTCCAAATCCGTTGCTGCTCAAAAATATAATCCTGTATCTCGTCAATTGAAAAACTTCGGTCAATTAACAATTCTTCATATAAATTCATAGATAACTCCTTCATGAAATTTTATTCTTAATACGCCAAAATAATTTTAACTCTGATTATTTCCGGCTATTAATTTTATATCAGTGGTCGCTGAAAACAATCAATTTATCCTTCGCACCTAACTCTACCGGTATTTTCTTCTGATTTCCGGTGAATAATTTCAATACTCCTCCCGGTTTCACATATCCAAGAACCAGAGACATATGCTCTATATTATCTGTATTATTCGCAATTGATTCCTTATAGACGGCACGAATAAGCTCTGCAGCTGTACACGGTTTTGGTGTTTCTGTAAAAAATTCTTCCACTGTCTTAACATATATTTCTTTGCTGTCATTAATAACTGCATCCGCACTGTCATATGTCAAAATATCATTGTAGAAATCAAACATCGACTCTTTTTCGCTGATTTGTGTAATCATCTTACTGATATATCTGTTACTTATTACAACATTATTTATACTATAGCTTGTAACAATATCGTGATTTTTAGGATTAAGAATTTCAACAACAATATCTATACTTTTCGGATCAAACTCCGGATTCCTTTCTTTTCTCTCCCGAACCATGTCCTGAACATATATAAGATTCGCCAAAGCAGCCGCATCGATATCCTCATTTAATACGGTATCATCCGATAGTATAAGTATGCTTGTATCTTCCTCATGCTCATCAACAAAAGCATTTATTTCATTAATGATAATATCTTTATCATATATGTCTGCTTCAACAGTTTTTATAACATACGGATACTCCTTATAATAGTTCATCTTTTCCAAATTTTTCTTATCATCAATCACGACAATCTGAATTATTTCACCACCATCGGAGTAATTCCACTCTTCTCTGAAAGAATCAAATCCTTCCATGATATCTCTGCATTTACTGTTATGTCCCAATATAAGAATATTTTTTCTTGCCATTTTAAAATTCTTATTAAGTGAAACTGCATAATTTGATTCAGAAACAGCTTCCTGTTTAGTGATATACTTTTCGGAACCGGTAGCATAATAGTAATAACTAGTCAAGCCATCATCCATACATGTCAGCGGAATAGCGTGACAATGTGTTTCCAAATACTTCTTGTTATATTCTATATCTTTTTCTTTTCTTTCAACCGAGTAGAATGCCATCCCTCTATTAGAAAACAACTCTTTATATACAACATTAAGCTCGGGCATAAGTGAGAATTGAGATAGAATTTGTCCCAAGATCTTATTTACTCTTACGGGGGTAATATTGCACTTACCTTTTACCTGTTTTGCTAATATGATTTTGTTTACAAGCTCCATTGTCCAGTCATCATCAATTTCAACAACAATCTTTTGATTGTTGTATGACGCTTCCTGCCCGGCAAGCTCTGCCACCTGAATCAGGGTTTTAATCGTTTGGGAATTACCCTTCTCATGGTTTCCCATTTTTTCCTGGTAACCAAATTTACAAATCGAATTGTTGATATCATTACCCAGTATTATAATCGCTTTCGCCTTATCGATCGAAATGTCTCTTAATTGCTTTGTAGAATATGTATCTCCCTCACGAACCATTACCGTCAGATTTTTTTCTAAAGAATGTTTTTTAACATATAACATACGCCTGAAAAGGGACAGCTGTTTAAATTCATCCGGCAAAGCAAGCCTCTCGCGGGCAACTGTATCCGAAATACTTTCGTGAATTTGTTTTTCCACCAATGCTTTGCCGCTATTTACGAGCACAACTACTTTTTGCGGTTCTTCACAATAAAGCATATCATTAATAATTTCTGCTGCTCTGGTATTCCAATTAAGAACAATTGTATGATCTGAAATTTCCAACTTTCTGGCACCCGAATTTGCATGAGCAATAAAATCAGAAATATAATTCGTCAAATAACCAATTACTGCACCTGTGAATGTCACCATTCCAATTACAATAACCAAAAGGCACACAATAATAACCATAACCCCTGCCGTTCCGACATCCGCTACAACAAACTGAATACAACCGGCATCCAGAATCATGGTGATTGTATAAAAAATCGCCTCCCAAAATCCCATATCACGAGTTGCATCTATTGACAAGCTGCTAATAACGAATGCAGAAACCGCAAGAAACAAAATATTTGCAAACAAAATAACTGCCAAAACAACCCTGCCGGGATTTTTCGCTAGTTGTATGCTAACCCATTCTCTAATTCTCGATTTCATATTGGTCTCCAATCTGTAAGTATATTTTAAATCTATTATTAAATATCGTTATTTAATCAATAAAGGCAGACAAGCTTGCAAGGATCCACAAAATTTAATGCCTGCTCAACAGTCTCTGCCATGTCAAATGCTGTAAAAGCTTGTACGTCCTATTCATTAACTACACATTTAACGTGATAACTCTCCTGATCGTTTATCTGAGGCTAAAATTCATTTCGGTAACATTCCATCAGAAAGCTTCTTCATTTCCAACAAATATTCTTCGTATTTCTTGCAAATTTCTTCAGGGGTATCTGCTCTCAACCTTCTTTCGCGTGTTGTTTCATCTATCTCTAAATATTCAATCCAAGGTGCTTCGTTTCTTGTTAACATAATAAAACTCCTTTATATCTATCCATTTGTTTTTTGGTAATTCGTTTAATTTCTTTAGAAAGAGGACTGGCTTTTTCTCCGTTAGCATAAACATCCGCAAATGCTTCTGCCATTGTTTCCGAATCATCTTTCATGCCGTATTTAGAAATTGACTGTATCAATTCCGCCTGGTTCTTTCCTTGCCCGTATGGTGTTTTCTTTATATTATCACACGCTTGAGAAACAATTTTGCCTGCTTCGCTGCATTGATTCCATGCGTGAACTCTTTCATAATCATTAGTATAATCCGGATTGGCCTGAATCAATGCCCATTCGACTCCATGGGCAGCTTCATGAGCCCCGATTGAATCAGGAGATGAATTTGACACCCAAAAACCACTATCTGACATGTTTTTACACGTTTCAGATAAGGTACGGTCATCTCCAAAATAATCGGGATTAAACGAAAGCTTACTACCTGTGCAAGACATTACCCCGGATTTTGATGTAATACCTGTTTTTAACAATTCCCCAATCTCAGGATATTCATTAATAACACTTTCCACACCGCTGATAGCCCCTTTTACTGTTCCCAAATCAAGATGTTTCATTGAGGAATCCAACTTTATTCCATACCTGGAATCCATATAATTTGAAAGGCTACCAAAATCATTTGCTTCCAACAAGCTGTTTGGTATTTTGTCAGAAAGGTCCCGACGAACCGCTTTGTACTTTTGAGAATTCCCTCCCATTGTCCCTATAACAGCACCAAATGCAGCTGTAGCAAACAAGCCTCTTGCTGCTCCTGTCGATGTTGATATTCGATCATTATCTATAATGTCTTGATAGGCATCTGCAATATCATTCAAAGCTTCAGACAATTCAGAAGCATGCTGCACCGCTTGTTTCTGGGACTCTCTGATTTCTGAAAGGGCAGAGGCTAACGAGGCATGATGAGGCCCTAAAGTGTCAACATTCTCATCTGCTGTTAATTCTAAGGAATCTACAATATTTAATACCTGCTCAACAGCCTCTAAGATGTTGGATGCTGTTGTTTTAAGTGCTTGCACACCTTTATCACTTACTGCATATTTTGCCAACTTCTCTCACCCTCTTTTATCATACCATTCAGGGTGTTTTTTCAAATACCAATCGGGAGGTACACCATCTACATCTCCGACTTTTGCTTTTAAACCCTCAATTAGTTCCATTATACGTTCTGTCTGCGATTCAATATTTTCTACATATCGCTGAAGTTTCAAACAATTTCTTTCAGCCACTACATCACCAGCCAAAATCTCTACGCAATCGGCAATGACCTGCTTAATTGTATTGCAATATTCAATAATTTCTTCAACATATCTTTCTAACACTACAATTAACGTTTCTGTTGTATTGTGATTTTCATAATTTTGTCGTCGCCAACTCATATCATCCATTCGCCTTTCTTTATTCTATGCTTAAAACGAAGTGCTGCCAATAAAGAAAACAGCACTTCGTTGTACATGATTTATTTTACACCTGCAGAACCAGGGTGCTGCATCTGAAGACGCACCTCATGCAGATCTAATGTCTCCTGATACTCGTCAGCAAAGTCTATCTACATTTAGTCATTTTAAATATTTATTTTTCCATTCTTCAAAATACTGTATGGTATTTTCTGAAACATCGCGGTATTCATACTCTGCTCTGAATTTACCGCTATTATCAACTTGAAATGTCAAAACAGACCATTTCTTTTCATCTTTTAAACCATTTCTGACCTTTGATAACTCTAAATCGATTTTCATAAAAGATCTTATTATTTCACTTCTTGATATCCCGTTCAGGTTATAACAATCAATATATTCTGAATTTCCCAAGTCAACATAATATTTCATGGAATAACTACCTTGAGAATATTGAGCATAAAACACTATTTTATTCCATTCATT
Source organism: Clostridia bacterium (assembly GCA_045542415.1). Lineage (GTDB taxonomy): Bacteria > Bacillota > Clostridia > UBA1381 > UBA1381 > UMGS1958. The sequence continues at coordinate 50,279 of JAZQKZ010000020.1, read as the reverse complement.
CGGAACAATATCTTGAAGTATTCCAAAAATATTGGTAAAATCTATTTTTTCCATATCATTACTCCTTGCTATTCGGAAAAATTCTAATATTTTCTTCGCCATCAATATTATATGCAACAACAATGGCGTCCGGTCTTCTTGAATTTCCGCCATACATCGGCTCAATTTTTACATTAACCGTTCTTTTATCTTTAACTTGCTTTGCAAGTTCGTTTTCTAACTTTCTAAAATCAACTCTATTAATAACTGCATTTTGCGGAATCATATTTCCGAGTCCATTTGAACCGTTAAATCGATCTCCAATTAAATGCCCTCTATCATCGCCGGGAAGCTCATCTCCTTTACCAATGTCATTCAAAGAGTCCTTAATACGCAATCTTCCCTTTCTATCCTTTATCTGAAGAGCTCCTTCCACAGATGCAATCCTGCCCTGAGCATCCGTTTCATATGTATATCCGTTTAATACATATGTGGCATTAGCTGCCAAATCATTTCCAATTCTATATACCTGACCGTTATCGTCTCTGTATTCTTTGCCGCTTTTACCGGTCGTATTACTGCCGCTTATAGCTCCTGCCGCAGTGCTGCCACCCACAACGGCGGCAGCACTGCCGGCAACGGCGGAGCCGGTTATTTTCCCGAACCCGCTCCTGCTATTCTGTCATTTTCAATTATCTCATTATATGCCTCAGCTATCTCATTTAATTTATCAGATACGTTACTTGCTGGATCTGATGCTTGCTGCACATTTGCAGAAATTTCTTCTAATGCTGAATCAAGGGAGGCCTTATGCGGTCCAAGACCTTCCGGATTCTCGTCAGCTGCTGATTCAACTGCTGAAGTTTGTGATTTAATTTGTTCAATTGCCTCTGTAATAGAAGTAGCCAAAGTTTGCAATGCTTGTACCCCTTCTGTATTTACTGCGATTACATTACTCATATTATCCCTCCTATTAATCTAAGTCATCAGCCAATGACTGCGCTCTGATAGCATCTTCTAGTTCCTCTTGCAATGCAGCAATTATACCTTGCACGGATTCTGTTGCACTCCTAATATTGGAAACACACTCTTGTAATTTTGCATTACTCTTTTCTGCCGCCGAATCACCTTCCATATTACTTACGCAAGTGCTTCCGGCTGTTTGCATAGTCTCACACTGTTCTGATACCTGTGACACAAAACTTTGTAAAACACTGATCATTTCTTCATAGCTTTGCGGATCTATATGTGCCATAATAAATTCCTCCTAATAATTTAATTTACTTCATCAAATGGTGTTAATACTTCACCATTATCATCAACAAACCAGCCTTCCCATGTTAAACCTTTGTGCAAATATGGTCTAAATGAGTATCTGTCTAATGTATCATCAAACTGACAAATATGTTCCGGTAATGTTGACGCAACCTTACTTGTAAACAACGCTTTTGAATCCTCAACCGAAACCTGAAATGCCATCTTATATCTAAACATAGCCGGTTTCAATGCCATTTGATTTAAATCAGAATATGCAGTAAGATTAAGCATAAAATGATATCCCAAACGGCTACCTTGTTTAATCACATACAAGAAATCATCCTTTGCATTATACGCTCCACTTTGATGTGCATTGTTTGTTTTAGGCTCTTCTTGGACAACTGGTTTTTCTTCATGCTTTTCTACAGCTGTTGTTGCTGAATCAAAACCAAGTTCCGCTCTAAGTTCCTGCTCTGCTTTTTGGAGAAGTACTTTGATCTCTTCTTCAGACTTTCCTGCCTCTTTCGCTTCGTTTTTAACCTCTTTCCTGCGTTTCATCCATTTTAATGCATATTTTCTCGTAGCTTCTTCATCCTCTGTCGTAACAACTGCACCATTCTTTTCCCAAACTTTCATTTGTTGAGAAATTTGGGATTCTTGCTGCACGACAGTGGCTGTTCCATCAACAAAATCAAAGTCCATGCAAATTCTTTCCATTCCAATCATAACAATCAGTTTACGATCAGTTTCTTTATTCTGTATTGACTGCTTTAGTGCATATATGGAATCACAGACAGCATCCATGCCCTCTATTATTTCAAAGCCACATTCCTCAAAAATATCTTTATATGCTTTAAAGAGTCGGTTCTTTCCATATGCCCAGATCTGAACCTTGCAGCCTTGCATTGCACAAGACTTCATAACGGAAAGTAATATCGAGGTGGCACATGCCTGTTCCGCAGTTCTTCCAACCAACAAAATATTTTCCCGGGTTTCAGAAGCCAGACAAGAAAGCCTGTAATTGCTCATTTGTCTGGGATTACCAAGCGAAATCAATATATCATCCGCTTCAACATCTTCAGAGTACATTGTTCTGTATTCGTTAAACTGCTCCTCCAGCTGCCCGACTTCAAATGCATCGTAACTATTGCCATCAACAATAACAGGGTTCTTATCAACATATGTATCAAGAGCTGCAGGATTATATTCTCCCAAAGGAACCGCTTTCATTGTTGCATTCAGGTGATTGATAATCTTTCTTTGCGGGGCAAAAGCTTCCTCACCCTTTCCGGCAAAGTACATTACCAACAATCTCTTAATCTGCAACATGTCACCATCTCTATACTTATATAAAGCATAGTGCGGCGGTAATGCATCTATCCAGTTTTTTACCTGATCCGTTTTCAAATTTGATGAAAGCTCAAGCGTTTCGTTGATTTCATCCTTAGAGTTCTTCATCGCAATTCTTGACTGAATCTGAGCCTTTGCGGTAGGTGTCAATCCCCTTATGCCGTTTAAGAAAGTCTGGCTTGAGAAAAGAAACTTTATACCCAACGCTCTTCCCTTCGCAAGAAGATTTTGCAATTTTAGCTTATATGACGGCGAATCTGCTATAGACTGTGACATAATTGAAAATTCGTCAAGCACGACGAAAATCACCGGCATATAAATATTCGTCGGAACATTCTCAACCTTTTTCATTTCACGGTGCTTCATAAAGAAACGCTGACGTTCCATCATTTTTTCGGTTAACTTGTCAAGCAAGTCATATACCAGCTCCGGAGATTCATCCAATAAAATATATTTTACATGCGGCGGTAACGGTTTTATGTACTGTGCAAATTCCGACATTTTAAAATCCGCAAGCCACAGCTCCACATCATCCGGATGATAGTTGTGGATAATACCTGTTATCAATGTATGTAACAATGTAGATTTACCCGACCCCGAAGCACCCATCAAATACGAAGCAAAGTTTTCGTTATCAAACGATATGCTATGCATCTGATCCTTGGAATCAATACCATACGGCAAAGTAATATTTTTTCTGCCTCGTTCATATGCCGGCATAACTTCCAAATCTATTCTCTTGGTATATTCGTTACCCAATGCACTTGCTTTGATATCATGTTTTTTTACTTCATCAATGAAGTTAGCCGAAAGCTCCTGCCTGAGCTCATACCATCTGAAATGATAGTCATTCCCTTCATTCAACCGTATTGTTTCATGTTGTTGAATCATCTGAATTCTGAAAAGATTTTCTGCAATTTCAATGGGAACATCATTTCGGCTGTTGTCCTTTTTGGGGATGTATTGCGTATCCACTAAAATTGGCGTTATTCCATAGTGATCGTAATTCAACAATATCCTTTTGATATATTCTTTTGCTTCGCTCGGAAATGCTGATGGATAACCAATCAAAACCAATACAGTTCTATCGACTCTGTCTTCCGGCTTTGCCGTTGTGTTAAATTCACAAACAGAATCAACAAGCCCCAGTGCCTCATCAATATCCGAAAAAGAAGAAACAATTTGCTTCAAGGTATCAACAATCTGTTCCGAATCCCTGGGAATAGGTTCAATTGCAATACTGTTTTCTAACGGTCTCAAGGCACCTAATGCTGTATTATTATAATGGAGTGCATCCATAAAATAAATCTTTCTGGAGCCAATTTCTGTTTTGCTGATAATATTCAGCAAATAGTTCTGCAATCCACTGTATAAGTGCTTTTCCTTAGAGGTAGTACATCCAATCGAAAATACCATTTCTTTTCCTAATGAGTGTTCCACCGGAAGATATACACGATTATTTTTCAAATCATAGTAATCTCCCATTTTAGATTTTGCAATGTAGCGCAATTCTTCCAGGACAGCAAGCGGCTGCGCATAAATACCAAAACCAACTGTTTTCTTTTCAGAATCTGCTTCAGTTATAACGGTTTGCAGCTTTGTTGCATCTCCATATCTCGAATGACTTTCTGCAACTGCAGTTGCTAATGAAGAGAACGCTTCACTTTCAAGTACTTCCCGACACTGCTCCACAAGTTGCCTTTTTGTGGACTCAATAGAAGCCTTTAGTTTTTCATCAATTTCTGTTTTGCCGTTTTCCAATTCATTTAATGTGTTCTCGAACTCTTCTTTTTTCAAATCCAAAAACATTTCATTGCACTTGGCTTGTACATATATACGCTGTGCATAAGGATCGTCTGTTTCGTCAGGATCAATCATCATTGCCCAATTACGCATTCTGTTGAAATTAAGCTCTCTGGGAGTGATTGTCAAAAGATTCTTACTTTCAATATGTTTTTCCGCCATATGTTTAAAGTATTCAACCTTTTCTCTATACTCATCAATCTTTTCAAGCTGAATCTTTAAATTCTCAATTCTTTTTTGACGCAAAACTTCATCCTGTGCATGAGAAGCATTTAATTGCTTCTCTGCATCAAGATAATTGTTTTGAATTGATCTTAGTTTTTCATAGACAGAAGAATATATTTCATTAATATTCAGCATTTACAATCCTCCTCTGTGCATAAACTTTTTACAACTGCTTTAACCTCCATAGGATCAAGCGGCGGGAACGACATAAACGGCGATATCGGAGAGTTATCTCCGCTTCTTTCAATACCGTAACGTTCTCGGTACATCAAGAACCCCAAACCGTAAACATCGGTTCTGTTCATTGCCAGGGCTTCCTGTTTTTGAGCGAAGAAGGTCTCGCCCATAGTATAAAGCATTTGAATAGACGCCCACATTGCCATACCCTCATAAACAATGTCACTTGCAATTGCAGAGCATCTGGGATTGCCCATACCATATAACGATTTAAATTGGGCATCGTTCCAATTAATATATTGCCAAATATGGGTGAGCTCATGTGTAATGGTATCAACTGCACAAAGTCTGGGACTTCCGTTTTCCAGAAATAAATTATAGTTGCCAGCTTTACGCTGTGCAAAACCAAGCACTCTTGCCGCCACCTGTGTTGACGGAACAAAAATTTGACCGGAATGCTTTGCAATCGTTCGTGCATCTGTTGTTTTTACCGCAATCGGCACATGAATACCGATGTTAAATGAAATTTCCATCATTGTTTCTGTTCTGTTGAATAACTCCTTCAACTCGGAAACGCTGTTAATTGCACTCATTGAACAGTCATTACATCTTGTACGACCATCAACAAGCTTTTCATAGCTGACACCGCTTAACGGCATTCCGCAGAAATCGCAATGATTTTCAACCTCCGCATCTAACTGTGTAGCCTCAAGCTCCGTTCTCTTTCGTGCTTTCTTAAGAGCACTGTTTCCCCAGCCTCTTGCTATTAAATAACTATTAACATCTTCAATTGCCAGACTTGAGTCAATTTCCTCAAAGCCAAATTTCAGGAAACATTCTTTCTGATATCTGGACGCTCTTATCGGCATCAGCAAGTCAAGATCATCCGGAACACCATCTATTGAAAACAGGTCTTCACCCTCTGTGTGAAGAACGATTTGTTCTTCCTGAGGAACTCCAACCTCTTCCGACGAACCAAGCGGAACAACTATTTCTGCCTCACCACCGGTCGGTGGTTCATGATTCTCTCCGGAAACATTTATATCTTCGCTTGTTTCCGTTACAGCAGCATCTTTATTATCTACGAGTTCATCTTTTGTTTTTTCAGTATCAACTTTCTCTGTTTGAACAGATGTTGTTTCAGCACCCATCTCTCCATCCTCTGAAGAAACCGACTCATCAATATTTTCGGTAACTTCACCGTTTGGCTTAGGAGGCTCGGCCGCAGCATCCCCACCGTTCTGCTCGGGAGAGCCATCGCCCTCAGCTTCCCTGGCTTTTTTTCTTCTTAATAAAATGTCTATTATTTTTTGAGTCAGAGCCTTTTTAGTTTTTTCAGCAGCTCCCGATTTTGTTTCTTCACCTTCCTGCGCATCGTCCTTACCGGATTTTTCTGTATTGCTTTCGGGTATTGCTGTGTCAGTTTTGGGAACTATATCCGGAATTTCAGCTGACGTTTCTTCTGTATTTGAAGTCTCTGCTGCATCCGTCGGCTTCTCTGCAGTCTCATCTTTTTCCGGATGCTTGTCCTTGTCTTTTTTGTTGATAGTAAACAAGTCCATTATTCTTTTTGCGACCCTTGAAAAAACATTCTTTCGTTTTTCTGCAATATCAATAGAATATCTCTTTTGTCTCTCCTCCGGTTTTACTGGAATAGGGTCTTTTGATGCAGACTGTCTCATCTGTTCAAAATGCCAACTGATATAATCTGACATAATTTCAAAGAAACCCATCAAATTGTTTTCAATGGCTTCCAATAAGCCAAGATCCATATCACTATCCTCAACAATATAAATCCTGTTATCTTCATACGAACCGTCAACCTTATAATTAAACTTGTTGAGCATAGATTCCTCGCCGTTCTCGGGTTGAGTCGAAAGAACGGCTATATACTGCCATGCATCAGGAAATATTGAACGGAACATTTCATTGAGAAGTATGCTGATTGTAAATCTTTGTTTTACATCTGTATCCGGCAAAACAATCGAAAGCACCGCTTTGTTCTTATAATTCCTGCTGAAGGTACCAACCTTGGGGTCAGCAGACAAATCAATGTGCTTTGCTTTACGCAAATCTTTATTATCCGTCATTTCAAGATAACCGTCGGTTGTCACCTTGAACGCCCTTCGTTCTGTAGTTATCTCAATATCCATAACCTTTTTTGTGCTTATTAACTCACTGCCCTCTTCAAAATGGTAGGTTCTGAGCTGACGATAATACACTCTGTTATTATATGAATCTGCAGCACGCCTGAGAACGCATCCTGATTCGGGGGATATATATTTCACAACATAATATTTTCCCTCATATGTAATATACTGCCCCGGCAAAATAATCTGTGTCACATGATTAAACAGCTTTGAATCAATATATCCTTTTTCTGTCTTTTCATCTTCAATAATAAAGAATGCATTCTTTAATGAATCCGCAAAATACTCATCAAATGCCTCTTCTGAAATTTGATAACAACATGTTGTTATTGTTGTTAATTCATCAACTTCTGTTTTTACACTTTTCACTGTAAATATAGAGTCATCTGCAAAAGTATATTTTTTTAACATTCTTGACAGAACAGCAAACGCATCATCTGTTTCTATACCAACAAGCTGAAACTCGCTTAACACTTCCGATTCCGGGACCGGGCGATATATCATCATCAAAATCAACTTTATAAGCGTATTTCGTTCGGTTTTTGCATAATCCGGAACGATTGACGGAATCGCATCCGGATTAGTCATAAACATTTGTTTATTGCATCTCATGTAATCTCTAAGAAGATAATTTTCTGAAAGTACATTAACAAATGCCTGATCGATGCCACGCGATAAATATGCACGCATTGTGCCGAACATATTACAGAACTCATCCTCAACAATAATAAACTGTTCTTTTTCCATGGCAGCAGACCACATATTAGAAACAAAGTCTATTTTTTCATAAAGGTTTTTCTGCTGCGTCGGCAAATTCATATAACGACATATCGTTGAATAATACTGTCCGGCAATCCATTTCACATCTCTTAACGGCACCTTTTTCTCACTGTACCAAGAAACCCTTGGTATCTGATTTTTAACAGCTATTGCCGCCAATTCGATACCGTTACCCAAATACTTTGCTTGCTTATCAAACAATTGCTGTCTTATATAATCACCATCTGCATCCCAAGTCATTCCTGAATATATGCATCTCGGCACAGGAGTCGCAATGACATCGGTTATTTCAGAATGCAGCAAATGCGACAAAGTATCAACCAAGCCGTTAACCTTGCGGTCACATATACAATATACAGGTCTTTCATCATTACTGTGTATTTCCTGTGCAATGATATTTAGTGCAATCTGTCCTGTATTTACAATTATAGACGGCTCACTCAGCAAAACAAAATCTGTTTCATTAAAGAACTCTCTGTTTGCTGTTATAACTTTCTTATCATATAACTGAGGACAGCTCAAAATTCCAACTTCACATTCGGGCACTTTATGGTTTAAAACCTCTACTCTCCATAAAGCTTCCATTCTGCTATAGTCTTTCAACAGCTTGGAAATCCATTGCTTAACATCTTCGCAGGTTGACATTCTACCAACAACTATGACACATTTTTTTCCGGACAAAAGTGCATTTATCATTGGCAAAGTAATGTAAATACCCAAATCCTTGTAGAACGGATTGAAAAACAACACATTTTTTCTGTGCATCATTTTCCATGTAGCTTGTACACCATCTACATTTGTCTTTTTGTATCTGCCATCAATTGTAAAATATTCTGCAGTAATCTGATCGACCTTATCTTTCGAGTTCTTAAGTTCATCTATGAATTCCAACGGAGACTGTGAATTAGCAAATTCACAACCGGTATGTGCCGATAATATCGGATAAGGAATAAGCTTTTCAAAAATTTCTCTTAATTTAAAGAACTTACTCACTTTCCACGAATGTGCATTTTCTCCAAAGAAGCTATATTCGTATTCTTCCTTTGTAATTCCGTTAAGAAATCCGTATATTTCATTAAGAATAAGTACCCCGGCAAGCGGAACGCCAATTATCCACCATTTCGACTCCGGTCCAACTATCCAGGTGAATCCCAAAAAAGAACCACAAGCAATAACCGAGCCAACCACAATGGATAACATAAACCCTCTGAAGTTTATCCACTGATTCTTCAAAAACCACTCATCATATTCTTCATCATAAGCATAAAATGATGCAGAGGTCGCCTCTATTTGATCATTCTTTTTCCAACACCGCGTCAGAATAGGTCTTGTAATCAGCTTAACTAAAACAACTCCAAGAGCTATTGCCAGATTTGCAACAAGTATGTTTGAATACGTTAAAAACTCGTGCAATTCCGTTATCGAATTGAACTTATCAAAATCCTTTATCGCCGTCATCGCAGCAATTATACAATATATGCCGGAAATCACGGGCATTAATGCTTGTCTTGCTCTTTGCTTCTTTTTCGCATTTAAAACATTTTGCAGCAGGCAGAATAATGCGATGACAATAATGCTGATTAATACTTTAACTGTTTTTGTCATCATCGTATAATTCCTCCCTTACAATTTCCAGTTTTTTAATAAATGAAAACGGTGATTCAACAAATACTCCTGAGTTGTTAATTTCAACAGGATGTGAAGAACCGGATTCAAATGTATAAAGCTTGCTTTCTGTCGGTGACACGGAAATGTCAACATTCGCACGTTCATCAACATAACTTACGTTAAAATCAACATCCAGGTAATACGCTTTGCTCCAAGAGTGTATTTTTTCCAGGAATAAATTGATTGCTTTTATATGTTTATATTTTAGATTGTTTGTATTTTCAACATGATGTTTTTTTCTTAAGGATAAATTCAGGTAAGAGTGACCTCGTGAATGCGACACTATATCACTCATATACCTTGAATAGTCTGTTGCTTTATTTGTTATCCTGTTAAACGCATCTTTTAAACATTGATTATATGTATCAATCAAATCGTTAAGCTTCTTTTTTTGAACGAGCAAAGTAATAAATGCACATAGCAATATTAAAGCAACTTCTCCTACAACAACTGACAGCAACGGGGCAATATCAATTGTACCGTCTGCCTGAGTTATAAACAATGCAGGCAGCATTGCAAGAAATGTTACAACAATCACTACTATCATTGCAGTGGATGCTGCGCCTCCAACAACACGTCCTAACAAATATGTTCTGACTTTCTTTGCCGAATCGTTTAATTTTCCGTCATCCGAAACATTGCTTTTTGGAAGCTTTCCTTGCACTTTGATTAAATCTCTGTATATATCATCAGTTTCCCTCTTCAGGTCTTCTGCTTGATATCTGTTTAATCCTGTAACCTCATCCTCATCAAAAGCACAAAACTCTTTCATTCGATCTGCAGTTTGATCCAATGTTCTCTCGGCTGTGCGAATGGCCTTTTCTAACATTGCCTCTGCATTACTCCTTTGACCTGACCATACACCAACATCAGTAGAAGCCCCATCACTAAATAATCCAAACGACTTTTTCTTGACCGACGACTCCACATCCTGTGGCAGTCGAATGGAAACCGGGATTTCCATTCGATACCTCGGTAATTCAGGATTAAGAGAAAGCTTTTCTTTAGCTTCTCGGTTTATTTTCTCTTCAATAACATAGCGACTTGACTTAAGCTTATGTACCAAATTCTGAAATACTTCCGTCATCAGCTCTTTATCCACTTTTGTGCTTAAGTTGTATAAACGGTATGCTTGCAAAGTGCCCGAATCAGTATCGTTGATTGCCAAAAGCAAGATTGATATCCAAAAATTGAATTCATCACCATCACGTTGTACCGGACCACCATCAGTAAAATCACACACAAGAAATCTACATATGCTTGGATACTGATTGATTTTCCAGAATTCAGAGCTCTCAGATTCTTTATGGAACAACCATGCGCTTCCAATATTATCAGTTTCAAAAAAGTTTTCTCGTACCGTAACAATCAATATCGAAGAAGGCAATTTCCCGTCAAACTTATATTTTTTCCTAAGTGCTTCATAGTCCTTATTTGTTTTTTCATCAACAATTGGTTTATATACTGTTCGAGGTGCCTTGTTTTCTTCCCGGATCTGTTCGCATTCAAACTTCATTTCCGGTGAAGGGATTCCACCAAGCATATGTGTAAGTCTTATTAATGGAACGGGGCTTTCTGAGTATTCCTCTCCTCTGTCCCTGTTAACATAAAAATCATATGGATTCTGTTTATCTGATTCAAAGCCTGCTTTAGCACTTTCGTCTTCAAACCTTACAATAACCGCACGCCATTCCTCTTTATCATTCGTTAAGTTACTCAATTCCGGAACGGCAGTATCAATTGTGGTACCGGACTCTATCCATTTACATATACCAATTCTGTCATTATTAATTGCTTCCATAAAAAGAGGTTGATATTTCGCAAATTCATCCATCGTCTTTTGATTTTGAATAATCACAGAATACATAGCTTTTCACCACCTTTGATATTATTTAATACGATTACTTTCTAAGTTCAGCAACTTTCTTATAAATTACTCTTGCATCGTTTTTCAAACCAATGTTTTCAAATGCCTCAATAATAATTGTACATGTTCTGTCGAATAAAGACTCACGATAAATTGTCGGATGTACCTTACTCTCAAGCTCCACATCAGATAAATATTTTTCAAATTGTTCTTTCAACAAACCTCCAACAACTTCCGGCAATTCTTTTTCTGTACAGAACTTCGAGAAATATCTCTTGATTTCTTCGATTTCCGCACGAAGCAATTGAACTACATCTTCCTCATAGTAGAACTCCGGTGTTGAAGATTTCTTCATCAGCATAGGAATATCAAAAATACTATTAGCAACTACATTTTCAGTGCCTATTCCGGGTTCTTTTATAATGAACGATTCTAAGAAAGTATATAATGTTCCATCCTCAATACTTCTATCTTCGTTCAAGTCATCCTCTGCCATTGCATTAACCTTGGACAGGATTTTATGAACCAGCTCCGGATAAATCGCAATTGCATCCAGCACCTCATACAATTTATCACACTCTGTACCATTGGACACCGTAAGTCTGTCGTCACCCATATTTAATCTTTCGCGACGAATCTTATAAACCATTCTGCCATTGCCTTCATCGTACAGATCAATATAGTTGCCGAGAATTCCCCAGAAAAATGCAGCATAGATATCATGCTCCTGTCTTGCCTGATTTTCTTCATCTAAATCAGGCATCTTTGTAATAATATGCCACCAACGGTCAATATGTGGACTAATTTCCTTACTCAAATGCGTTTCAGGATGAATACCATCCACCAACTCATAATACGCCTTAAAGTATTCTCCGCTGCTGCGGTTATAAGTAATTGATTTCTCCAGCGGCGCAAACTTGCTTAAATCATTCGCTCTGAGTCCGTAGAATGACTGGTAGAACATGATCATATTCTTGGGAATATCTTCATCCGGCTCTCCGCCGAAGTTCAACAATTCCTTGTCAATCAGCCGCGATCTCGGTGAATCGTCATTAGCCCTGAGTTCTGTATTAAACGTACATGCATTAATCGGTTCTCTTGCTTCTCCAAGCGGACTTTCAATAAACGGACACGATAATGAACGTGTGTTTGTAATAACCTTACGCACATACTGGTCAATTAACTCATTTGCATTTTCTTCTCTGTCATATCCATACTCATAGATAGCCTCATTTTCAATTGCAGTAATAATATCAATATCGATATCATCACCGTAGTCACGCATTACAGCCTTTTCAAAGTATCCAAGAATACCTTTATCAAAAAGTTCACTGAAATATCTGTTATTACTTGGCTTATCTTTCATTGTTGCATAATTGAGGACTTTGAAATATATATCTCTTGCAAGCTCAGAATCAATAGTTATAAATCCACCGGTATAAGGTTTCTTTTCATATAACTTATCAAAGCACACTCTTGAAGCACATACATATCTTGCTGTCGTGCCTTTTTTGCCATCATATTTTTTATAAATATTATCTATATTTTTATCAAGAGTATCAACTTTACCTTCAAAGGTTTTATAGAAGTTTTCAAATGCACGGCCAATAGATCCAATGTACTGAATACCTTCCTTTAAAACATACGCCAGTGTATGCTTCGTTCTGTAATCATCAACCTTTGACATAAAGTTTCTAAGCTTGCTTCTGATTTCTTCTTGATCTCCGGTAGGCGTATTCCTCCATCTGTTGATCAAAGATACTTTTCTATCTCCTAAACTTTCAGCCGTTTCATCCACATCATCTGTACTCGGATCATCAAACGTATTATGAACAAAGTTGTCGAAGAATTCTTTTGTGTTCTTATTTGTATCTTCAACACTTAGCAATTCCTTACTCATTAAATCCAAGGTCTTATTTAACAAATATCTGATCGCATTAGGGTGTAAAAACTTTTTATCAACAGTCATCAGATAATTTTCCAACTGATATGGCAGGTTTTCGTCCACGCAACCATCTTTTGGAGCTTTAAACATAGAGTACGCTATTGTCTGGGAGGCTTCTTCGACATATGCAGCAACCATTGCACGATACTTTTCAGCTTCAGCGTATGCGTTGGCATAATCATCCCAGTCACTACCTAAATCACCCAACAGAGCATTAACATTAGATCTTTGCATATCAAGTTCTCTTTGACCGGCTTTTGTGTCTGTTTCAACCTTCTTTTTAAGCTCTCCTACATATTCAACCCATCTATCCGCTTTTCTGGTCACGCCATCTGCAGAATATCTTCCGCAAGATTTAATTATGGCCTTTGCAAACGGATTTTCTTGCTTCGCTTGTGTTTCAATTGTAGTCATGTAAAACTCTTCCGGTTTTGGATTTTGCACAGACATACCCTGATCACGCTTATAATTGTTTTCAATGCAAATTTCTTTATACATATTATCAAATGTTAACCACTGCTTTGAAACGCATTCTTTAGCCCACTTCAAGGCAACAAATGATCTTATGTCCTCAAAGGGATAAATAAGCATAGAAGCACCTGCACCTGCATATCTGTTTCTGCCACGCTCTTTTGCCAGCTTACGGATAACATTATCCTCCGAAGAATTACTTCTCTTATTCATCGGACCGATAGACTGTGAATAAATACAATTTGCCGCATGATCAAGATACTGGTCGAATGAGTTTAGTTTTACGCCATCAGCATTTTGTGCATCAAATAAGAAACAGAAATCATAAGGACGAACATCATATTCTTCATAGCCACTTGACGCAACCCTGGGGAATTCCATTTTTACCGTATTCTTATATCTCGGATGCAATGTCGCATCACCCTTCATCAAAAATGCATCAAGCTCACGAAGTGCGGCATAAGCATTTGCTTTGAGAGTATTTCTCTCAACTTGTCCGGGAATAACCTCAAAGAATACTTCAGGAAGAATAAAGAAGCCTCTTGTGATATTTGCACTCTGACGGAAATGTGTAGCAAGATAGTTCTTAATATAAAGTGCCACCGGCAACAGCAATCCGGAACCTGTGCCACCGGCCAGCGAGCTGACAATGATAACTCTGAGTGCCTGTTCGGCTTTACCCTCTTCTATCTTATATAAGCTTTGAATCGCCTCATGCAACGGTTCCATTTTTCCAGCACGAATAACCGTTTCAAGAGCAAGTCTCGAAATTGAACGCACCTGTCCGGCACCCTCTGTCAAAGTCTTTCCGTTAAGAATTGCATTAACCGGAAACCATGTATCACGCGCATGTGTATCCTTGTTAAGATATTCTCCTACTGTCTGTTTTGTCGAAGTCTGGATTGTTTTTATAAACGGACTCCTAGTTTGAATCTTTCTTAAGTCGTTAATATCCGTATCAAAAACAGCAAAAGCAATATCATTTCTTTGCTCGCTTGTTACGAGATTAGATACTCTTTCAACTATTTTACATCCTGTTCCTCCAAGTCCTACTAATAAAGTTGGTGCATTCATATTTTTATACCTCCAATTATTTTTTAAATACTAGGTGTGCATGTGTATGTAATTCCATTTCTTTCAACACATATGGTTACTCCTGCCGAAGTCGGCATTCCTTTTTTTGCATAGTCTTTCGGTATGCTTTCTCCATTAAAAGTCACTTCTCTTCCGGCAAACGCTCTGATATTCGTTATCATCATCCGCCTTCCTTTCATCCCTTTTACCTGCAATCGAGGCACTGCAACACCGGAGGGTACCACCTTGATTGTTCCCTTTTGTGCAAGATAAGGAATAACGGTTGACGAAAAAGATTTCAAAAATACTCCTCTTACATCCGTCAGAATAACACCCGGTTCATTCGATCTTCTTTCAATGGTAGGTTTCTTTTTTAAATTCTTTGGCAAATAATGCTTGACAAATGGCATATATCCCAAAATCAGCAATAATATCAGCAACAATATACCGTACTTGATTATTTTCGCCTTATTTCTGGCAAACCAGGATCTGTTATCCTCCATCTTCATCCGAAGCTTCGATTCGCCCTTCCACGACTCATTCCCATGTTGTTCGTCATATTCAACGATATATTCGCAATCAGAATAAGTAACCGCTGAAGGCTTATCATCTTTCAGCTTCGGCGTTATATTTAAAACGCCGGTTTGTTCACTTTTTTCTATAATAAAATCTTCAACCTTAAATTCTTTCATTCCGGTCTGCTGTGCTTTTGGAATAGCAAAAGCCTTCCACTGTTCATTCGTCAGCTCTTTACCGTCAGCCAATGCCTTGACTTTCATCGGACTTGCATCTACAATTCCCGAATCTTCGATTATGTATGCAGGTCCTTCAATCAGTTCAAATGAAATTGACTTATCCTTAAAAATCGAATAATCTAAATGTGTCGTTACCGAATTGTAGTCTAAATAATGACCGCTGACATCAATTGCAAGTGGGCCTTCTTCAATGGTTATCTTATCCCCCGATGAATATACTTTTTCGTGTTGAACGCTATTATTTGTAACTACAGCCTCATATGTAACATTACCCAAAAGCTTGGATTGTCCTATCTTTTCATCCGTTCCGCCTTTAACAAAGCCAAAATCTATAACATATTCTCCTGCGGCAAGCTCCGATAAATCAGTAACCTCATTGCCTTCAGTATCTTTTAAATAAGCTGCTATTTCAACATTTGGTTTGTAATAAACCTCTATTGTTTCTGCATTTGATACATCTACTGTATAGTCACCCGCAATAAAGTCACCCTTAAAAGTCGCAATACTACCTTGCAATCCCTTATTAACAATAAAGTCAGGATAATTAGTTGCCGGCTTATCGCTATATTTGACAGAAACCGGCGATGTTGAAGAACTCAATAATGTCCCCTCTGAATTCTTTATACCGTTTATTGTCACATTTTCACCCTGAACAAAAACAATAAGCTCACTCATCGGAACATCAAACGAAATCTTTTTTGCCGTTGCATTAACCTCAAGTTTATCCCTGTTAAAAATCCTTGTACTTATATCCGTTATTTTAGTAAGGATTTCATTATTATCGTTAGCTTTAACATAATACAACGAGTTTGTCTCATTTGATGTCACACCGTCTGCATCGGGTCCCATTCCCAAAAACATAACTTTTACATCCGGAGCCTTTTGTCCAAAGAATGCATCAATATTCTCTACACCCTGAAACGCTCCGTCCGTCAGAACAACCAACCATTTTTCATCTGCCGCCGATGAAGCAATATCTGCATATGCTTTCCGAACGGAATTGAATGGCGTATTGCCCGCCCTCGTTATCATCTCATGGATTTTTCCAACATTAGTTACCGCTCCGTCTTGCCCGCTTAGTTGTATTCGAGGTCCTTTTCCCGTTCCTGATTCAAAGTCACTCATAACATAGACATTCATAGTGTCTTTTGAACTAAGCATCGCAGCAAAAACTTCCATTGCATACTTTGCCTGACACCATGTATCTACTTTCACCTGCGCTCCGTTTCGGGTTGTTGATATCATACTGCCGGAGTCATCATACACCACATTTACTTGTCTTGTTGGTGCAGAGGATACGGAAGCCGCTTCTGCTTGTTCTCCAATCGAAAATGTACAAAACACAAATATCGTTACCATGAACCAACATACAATCTTTCTCAAAACATTCCCACCTCCTTAACATTCAATTTTCCGGATTGATTTTTTATCATAACCTTCACCTTTCCTCTTTAGCATTTATCTGTAACTGAATATTTAGACACTCAGTCAGCACATCAATTTCTCATGATGATATTTCCCACTTATCCTAACAACAAGTCTTTTTACTTCTCCTATTTATCTGCTGCTTGCCTCATATCACATCTCCATACCATGTATGTCTATGTAACACTCACTACACTGAGCAGCAAAGAGACAAACAACCTCTGCAATTACACCATCATATAATAAATTATATCACTTTTGTCGAAAAATGTCAATGATTCAGAAAAATAAATTGAACATTTTTCACAACAAAAAAAACAGCTATCGTTAGATAACTATTTTGCATATGGAGTATTTATCAATACCAAATCATATGTCATTACTATTAAAAGTATTTTTGACTCCAGTTCAATTAAATCAGCAATCAGCGTTTTATCAACAATACTATTGAGCTTATTAACTATAGACTCAAAATCATATGTAACATCAAATTTATCTTATATTTGCACAAGAAAAACATCACGCAAATAACCGCATTTTTTGATAGATAATTTGTCTAAACATTCCTAATTTCATAAATAATTTTCAACTAGGTATATTAACGTGGCGAATAGTAGATAATAAATAGTCGATATTCTTTTTGCGTCCCACATTTCCTAAATGAACATTAAAGAACTCGAAAAGTACATTGATTACTACAACGACAGGATTTCTGTTAAATTAAAAGGAATGGAGCCTGCACAATGCCTGACTCATTCACAAACAAGCTAATATTAAACTGTCCAAACTTTTGGGTTCACACCATTTAAAGCTTGTCCAGCTTTTTCATAATTTCAGACAAAATCAAAACCCAGTGTCAAATGCCGAAAATGGCTTAAACACTGGGTTTCCAACTGGTTGCGGGGGCCGGATTTGAACCAACGACCTTCGGGTTATGAGCCCGACGAGCTACCGAACTGCTCTACCCCGCGATATTAACTTGTGCCTCTCATTGAGTACTAATATATAATAACATACACATAACGAAAAGTCAAGCGCATTTTAAAACTTTATACAACTTGCATACTATTTTCAACAAACAAAAAACAATAAAAAGCACTTCTTACAAAATATATAATTCCATGAATAAAGCACCTGCAAACAGCATATATGCCGCCGCAGATGCTTTTTTATGTCAACCAAAAAACTTTCTGTCAAGGCTTCTATAGGTTATCGCCTCTGCTATATGCTCTGACTTGATTTTCTCACTGCCCTCCAGATCCGCTATGGTTCTCGCCAGCTTTAACAGCTTACCATGTGCTCTGGGACTCAACCCCAGATTATCAAATGCCATCTTCAATAACGACTGTGCAGTACTTCCGAGAACACAGAATTCGTCAAGCATTCCTGCATCAAGCTGTGAGTTGGAATAAATATTTCTTCCCTTATATCTTTCAATCTGCAACTTTCTTGCCTTGTCAACTCTCGCCTTGATAACCTCACTGCTCTCGCCCTTTGTCGCCGAGCTGAGCTTGTCGTACTCTACTGCCGCAACCTCTACCTGAATATCTATTCTGTCAAGCAACGGTCCCGATATCCTGCTCCTGTACTTCACAATCTGTGCCGGTGAGCATGTACATTCGTGCCGCTCGTCGCCCAGATATCCGCACTTACACGGATTCATACTTGCAATCAGCATTACATTACACGGATATGTGAGCGTTGCATTCACTCTTGAAATCGTTACTTCACTGTCCTCTAACGGCTGACGCATTACCTCAAGCACATCACGCCTGAACTCCGGCAGCTCGTCGAGAAACAGCACTCCGTTATGTGCCAGTGACAGCTCACCCGGTCTGGGCATGCTTCCGCCACCCGACAAGCCTGCCGGAGATATTGTATGATGCGGATTTCTGAACGGTCGCTGTATTATCAGCGGCTGATCCTTTTTCAATGCACCTGCAATAGAATGAATTTTCGTAACCTCCAATGCCTCATCAAAGGTCATGTCGGGAAGTATTGTTCCCATTCTCTTGGCAAGCATTGTTTTACCTGTTCCGGGACTTCCTATGAGCAAGACATTATGATTTCCTGCTGCTGCAATCTCCAACGCACGCTTCACACTTTCCTGTCCCTTTACATCGCAGAAATCAAGCATGCTTACCGCACTGCTCCGCAGATACTCATCAATATTAACAACTCTTTTTTCTATCTTTTCCTGTCCCGAAAAATGCTTGAATAAATCACCCAGTGCTTTTACCGGATAAATTTCTACACCCTCTATCACCGCTGCTTCATTTGCATTTTCCTCCGGAACAAAAAAGCGTCTGAATCCGTTTTTATATGCAGAAATAACCATCGGCAATACTCCCGGTACCGGATTTACATCACCGTTTAACGAAAGCTCACCTATAAATACACTGTTCTCAGCATCCGCCGCCGCAAGCTGCTCCGATGCACACAGAAGCGACACCGCAATCGGCAAATCATAGAAGGAGCCTTCCTTTCTGGTATTTGCCGGAGCAAGGTTAATTGTAATACGCTTGGGCGGAAAATGAAAACCACTGTTCTTGATTGCCGCACTCACTCTTTCCTTTGCTTCCTTTACAGTTGCGTCAGGTAAACCCACAATGCTGTAATTCGGCATTCCGTTGGAAATATCCGTCTCGACATTCACCATGAAGCCATCAATTCCCATAAGTCCGCAGGTATTAATCTGTGAAATCATGCCTAACCTCCGTTATCTTTTTCCTGCAACTATCTCTGTTTCAATCACACACTCGCCCCTCAAAATCCTTACACCTGCCGCAGGAATACCGGTTCTGGGATGAAGTATATTTGTATTTGGTGATGTGTAAATAAATCTTGTTTCCGACTTGTCACAGTTTTGTGTCCCCATTACTGCTATACTACTGTATGCTGACTTATTTTCCATGACACACACACCATCCTCAACACGGCTGTCAAGCATTGCCGAATCCGAATTTGATACAGCATATCCGCAGTCATATGCCATACACTCAAACTCCGAATTAATTCTGTGTATTCTTTTGTGTCCCTTTTCTGTCGGAATAACTGTTGTTTCAACTGTTATTCCCTGAATGGGCGACCACTTCGTTATAATTTCATTTCCGTTTATCTTAAATTCAATGTTCTTGCGACGTATAAGAACCATGCCGTCAACCACAAATACAAGCATATTATCCGGCGCAGCCTCTTCAAGACTGAGCTGTGAATAGGATACATTAAATCCGAACAACGTCGAATATGCAAACTTGAGATACTTTGCCGGAATCTGTCCGCAGCCTAAGTTATTATGTGTTCCCGCAGGATATGCATACACCTCGCCGTCACGTCTTTGTACTATCATGTCCGCACATTTCATCGGCTTAATTTCATCAAGCTCCGGCAGAGGAAGCGCCTCACAGCTCCAGAACTCATGCTCGTCCGGAAGCATCAAAAATGCAAAAGTCTTCATGCCCCAGTACGGCGAAGTCGGAGCATTATAATGCTCACCCATGAGAAGATTCGAATATTTATAACCAACCGTAAGAATATGTCCTGCATCAAAAACATCATTGTCTCCGAACCAGCCCTCAAGATTGCGGACAACAATTCCTTTTATAACACCGATTTCCACCGGATACACATCTGCAAGCAAGCACGCACTCCAGAAGCATATCTGTGCAAAACGGTATGTCAGCGAGCGACCGTAGGGAAGTGCTTCACCGTTATCGGCAAACCAGTAGATAAACTGCTTACCAAACTCCTCTGCACGAGCCTTGAAACGCTTGCAGCGTTCTGCGTCCTCATCCTCCATAACCATTGCATAAATCAGACTGTAGAAGTGGAGTGCAAACGGGATATAATAATCCTTTTGTCCCTGCACGCCGTCCATGTACCAGCCCTCTCCGACATAAAATTCCTCAATTCGTCTGAGGTCACTTTCAAGCTTATCTGCATCATATTTTCTGCCTGCCTTTTTAAGGGCAACATTTACAAGCACACGGAAGAAAATCCAGTTGCTGTCCCATACCATAAAATTATTTATACCATAAAGCCAGCTTGCAAAATTATCCTTTGCACTATCCGAAAGAGGCTCCCAGATACGTTCCGGCGTAAACATAATTCCATATGCCATAGCCGCCATCTCAACAAATCTCTGGTCACCGTCATGGTAATTTCCCCAATACTCACTGCTCTTCGGGTCGCTTCCGGCAGTAATACCCTTGATATATATATCATTAAAACCGTCTATATCATGTCCCCCTGCCCACAGCGGAACAAGTCCCCAGAGAGGACGCGAAAATCCCTCAACAGCAGCTCCTGCTTCCTCGTACCATGTACCGTGTGTGCCGCACATCATAAATGCACCGTCGGGACTGTAAAAATCCTTTATCGGGTTTAGAATATCAGTACATAAATTTATAAAATCTGATTTTGTATATAATTTCATTTTGTTACCCCGCTATTTCAATAACGCATATACTTCATTCCTCAGTTCATGGTCGCTGTCAAACAAACCTCTTATTGCACTTGTGCGTGTCTTTGCTCCGCGTGAACGGATTCCGCGTGCGGTCATGCAACTGTGCTCACCCTCAACGATTACAATAACATCCTCTGTCTGACACACTTTCTGCATAATCTCGGCAATATCCGCACAGATTCGCTCCTGTAACTGCAAACGCTTGCATACCATATCACAAATTCTTGCAATCTTTGACAGCCCTATAACACGTCCGTTAGGAATGTATCCGACATGACACTTCATGTTATACATCAATGCCAGATGATGTTCGCAATAGCTGAAGCATTCGATATCTTTTACAAGCACGAGGTCGTTTGAGTGAACATCCTCAAAACACTTGTTAAACATATCCGCAATCTCGTCATTGGTGTATCTCATGCCCTCGAAAACCTCGTCATACATTCGTGCAACACGGTCAGGCGTATCGATAAGCCCCTCACGCTCCGGGTCATCGCCCAATGCCTCGATTATCGTGCGGATTGCACCTTTTATTTTTTCGTGATCAAATTCTTTTTTCATATTTTATCCTTTCACTACAACACAAACAACTTGTAGGTGTCATACTCAAATTCTCCCAATTCAATCGTAACAAATCCCTGTCCACGAAACTGGTCGGGTGCAAAGCCGATGTCAACAGGTGCCTGTCTTACATATGCAAGCCGCCCTTCTTCATCATAGAATACAGCAACCGCAATATTGGGTGATTTCCGGTACGGAAAATGCACAGTAGCCCGCAAATAATTATCTTTTATTCGTAAATTTGAAATATCGCGACCGTAATTTATTGTTACGTTATCAAGGTTTTTGCTCTCGAATTCAATACGACGCCAATCCTCTTCACTGCCCTCAAAATATATATTTTCAAGCGAACGACAAAGATAAAAAGCATTGCTTCTGACCGTCTCAACAGATTCAGGAATTGTTGCGCTCACAAGATTTGTGCAGCCATTAAACGTTGAAGCTTCAATAACGCTGATGCCGTCGGGAAGAATTACATAGGTCATTTCGTCACATTCACAGAAAGCCTCTGCTCCAATAGCCGTAACGCTATCGGGAATTGTGATGCCTGTAACACTTGTTTTTGCAAATGCACGCTTACTGATACTCCTCACACCGTCAGCTATGTTAATTTCTTCTATATTATATCTGAGTTCGTACCACGGTATGTTATATTCATATTCAAATTCTGTCATATCTCCCGTGCCGGCAATTGCCAGCGTGCCGTCGTCAAACGTCCATGTAAGATTTTCTCCGCAGATGCCACTTGTCAGGTCTGCTTTTGCAGATATTGCAGATGTCATACACAATGCAGATATAATTATTGCCAATTCTTTTTTCATAACAAACTCCAATGAATTTTTTCTTTGAAAAAAATTCTTACAATATTTATTATCTATTCTTTATTATTTATTCTTTGCGAGCAATTTTATTGTTCGCCTCATACTCCACGTTCATCAGGATGCCATATCTGCTTATGCAGCTGTATCTGATACCGTACATCCTTTAAGACCGGCTCTGCCATTATCGCATCAATCAGCTTTATCGGCTCATACTCACCAAACACGACTCCGGCAAATACATGCGGCATTTTTTCATATACCGGTGCAATTTTTTCCATTACACTTTTCATCACCGACAAATCCTCATCCGAGCCGACTACAAATTTTATTACGTCATACGGTTTAAGGGATACAAAATTATCCCATAGCATCTTATTTTCCATATCGCTTGACGGAAGCTTATAATCTATGGTAAAAAACAGCTCGTCTGTTTCGTGTCCCTCTCTGAACGGTCTTGTATCAACTGCCCCGTTTGTTTCTATATTTACCTCATAGCCCTGTTTTAACAATGCATCAATTAACACATCACAGTCCTTATGAATAAGCGGCTCGCCACCGGTCAGGGTGATACGTCTGAATTTCGGATTTGCCCTTGCAACGATTTCCTCTACCGTCATTTCGGTATATTCACACGGCTCATCCTCTCCGAAAAGTGCATAAAGCGTATCGCAGTATGAGCAACGCAGATTGCATCCTGCAAGACGGATAAACGTACACGGCTGACCCGTACGAATGCCCTCGCCGTCAATGCTGTCAAATATTTCTATAACTTTCATTTCGTGTCCCTTTTATTTTATATAGCTTGCAATATTGTCAATACTCTCCTGCACATCAACTCTGTAGCAGTAGGGTGCAAGCTCATCACATATATACTTTGCCATATTTTCGGCTGTCGGATTGAACTCCACCACCTCATTAATTACCTTATGGTCAAACTTATCCTGAATTTTTTTCTTGATTTCAGTGAAATCCATAACCATGCCATTCGCATTTAAGGTTTCACTTCTCAGATACACATCAATTATCCAGTTATGTCCGTGCAGATTGGTACACTTTGATTCATAATCAAGCTCTAATCTGTGTGCTGCACTTACTTCTATTCTCTTTTTTACTTCATACATTTCGTGTCCCTCATTTCCATGTATTCGTCATAGCCACGCTTGCGTAAGAAGCAGGCGGGACAGTGTCCGCAGCCCTCACCCTTAATTCCGTTGTAGCAGGTGAGCGTCTTATTGTAAATTGTATCAAGATGTCCCAGCTTATCAGCCAATTCCCATGTCTGTGCCTTTGTCAGCCACATCAAGGGGGTATGGATTACAAAGTTATAGTCCATTGCGAGATTCAATGTTACATTCAGTGATTTCACAAAAATATCACGGCAATCCGGATATCCTGAAAAATCCGTTTCACATACGCCGGTTACTACCTCTGTCATATTATGCGTTTTTGCATATATTGCGGCATAACTCAAAAACAGTAAATTTCTGCCCTCAACAAATGAATTTGGCGGTGTTCCCTCCGGCTTCTCCTCTTCTACCGGAATATCCTCACGGGTAAGTGAATTTGCACTGAGCTGATTTATAACAGGGGTCTCAACCACCTCAAACGGGATATCAAGCTCTGCACAGATTTCCTCTGCACATACAAGCTCAGCCTTGTGACGCTGACCGTAATCAAAACCGATTGCAGCTACATTTTCCTTACCGAACCGGTCAATTGCCCAGAAAAGGCAGGTCGTAGAATCCTGTCCGCCGCTTAATACTATTAATGCTTTTTTATCCATAAAAACTCCATTCCGTGCGGAAAAGAAGCAAGCAGATTGTACTTTTTTAAGACGCCGACGTATGTGTATACTTCAAGTCTTAAAAAAGTGCGAGATGCGTAGCTTATTTTTCGCACTATTTCAGCTGTGAAAATAATCTTTCCGATGCTATCTTTTCATACTTTGTACCCGGCTCGCCGTAGTTTGCGAACGGATAAATTGAAATGCCGCCTCTGGGTGTAAATATTCCCTTTACCTCAAGGTATTTAGGCTCCATTAACTTTACAAGGTCTTTCATAATGATATTTATACAGTCCTCATGGAAGTCACCCTGATTGCGGAAGCTGAAAAGGTATAATTTCAATGACTTTGATTCAACCATTTTCACATTCGGGATATAATTGATTGTAATCTTTGCAAAGTCCGGCTGTCCGGTAATCGGACAAAGTGAAGTAAATTCCGGACAATCGAAGGTTACCATATACTCATTTTCCGGATGCTTGTTGATAAATGTTTCAAGCACCTCCGGTGCGTACTTGTCCGAATATACTGTTTTTTTATTTCCAAGCAGTGAAAGTCCTGCTGTTTCATCAATTGATCTTGGCATTTTGTGTTCTCCTTTTATTCTGTAATAATAACACGCTGTGTTATACCGTCACCGTTGAGGTAAACGTTTTGTCCGCCGCCGCAGACATTCCGGCAGGAGCAAGCCTCTGCCCTACAATATCTATTATCTATTCTTTATTATCTTAGCAAAACGAAGTTTTGCACATCATTCCATTAACCACTTAATCTTCTGACTTGTCGCCTTATGCATAATATCCTCTAATTCGTCACGGTCGCCATTTTCCACCGCAACTGCAATCTTTTCAAGGCTTGCCTGCATTTCACGGATTCGCTTTGATAACGCACTCTTGTTTTCTACAAACAGCTCGCTCCACATCTCGGCATTTATTACCGCAACTCTTGTACAGTCACGCAACGAACCGGCACTGAATGACGAGCTTCGCTCAATCATCGGGTTGTCACACAATGCAACCGCTACAACGTGCATAAGCTGTGAGGTGTAGGCAATAATCTCATCATGCTCCTGCGGGGTTGTCGTCATAACACAGCGACAGCCGATATAGTCAGCCATCTCACGCAGAAGTGCCACATTTTCGGGCTTGTTCTTCTTTGACGGAGTAAGGATATATGATGCCTTGTTAAAGAGCGTGTCCGTTGAGCTTTGGTAGCCGCCCACCTCACGTCCTGCCATAGGGTGACCGCCGATAAAATCAACGTCATCGGGAAGAATGGCTTCCATTTCACGCACAATATAGTCCTTTACGCCCGTTACGTCCGTTATAACAGCACCCGGCTTGATATGGTCAAGATTTTCCTTTACAAAATCAATGTTCAGCTTGGGATACAGGCACATGATAATAAGATCCGCACCGTCCATTGCCTCGCCCGGATTTGTGTATCCCTCGTCTATTGCTCCGTCCTGCTTTGCTATCACCAGTGTCTGCGGTGTACGGTTGTATGCCACGATTTCTGCATCATGGAACCCGTGCAGCCTGCGTGCCAATGAGCCGCCGATAAGTCCCAGACCGATTATTGCTATTCTCATATCTATCTCCATTCCACCGCTTATGCGGCTTTTTAATCAAACTTATTCTATTATATTTTATCATAATACATATGTATTGTCAACCTGAAAACTCTTCTATTATATACTCTAGCGAAACGGACTTTAGTGGTTATCCCTTGTTATACTTATATTAAATAGCCTCAAAAAAACCTCAAAATGAGTAAAAATATCGTTGAACAACAATTATATCTCACTAATCATTCTTTACACAATAAAAATAGAGCCTTGAATCCGTAGGCTCAAAGCTCCTTATAAGTACTTATTCAATTTTTAACTTTTGGTTTTATCAACTCTCCAAACATTGCACCTCCTATTATTAAGGCTGCACCTACTATTTGGATTATGCTCATTGTTTCTGACAACAAAACAGCAGAAAGTACTACTGCTGACAAGGGTTCTAAATACCCAAGAACAGCCACAGACTGAACAGGAAGTTTTGATAAAGGTGAAAAATACAAATAGCATCCAATACCTGTATTAACAACACCCAAGAATATTACAGCAAACCAATTAACGCCTGACCAATCTATTACCAAGCCTTGTTTGAATAATACAAAGACCGATACTGTCAGGAAACTTACTGTTAATTGGATGGTTGAATTCTCCATTCCTGTTATTTGTTTTGATTTCTTATTTAGTGTAACCATAAAGAAATACATCAGAGCAGACATACCACCACAGGTTATTCCCCAAACATTTGTATTCTCTCCCGATACATTACCATTAACCAACAATAAACCTACAACAACAAGTAAAAAACCTATTACTTTGGGATAGGTAAGCCTTTCTCTGAAAATCAAAGGTGATAGTATCATTACTATTACAGGTCCACAATAATAAATCAGAGATGATATACCTACACCTATTTGCTGATAAGCCTCATACAAGAACATCCAACTTGTACCCATTGCTATTCCTGATAGTGTTATAAACAATAAATCTTTTCTGTATTTAGGAAACGTAAATTTACCACCTGATAATGTGAAAAGAATAATTAATAGGATGCTACCTATTAAAGTCCTTAAAAAGACTATTTCATAACTATTTAATAATATCTGACTTGCAACAATACCATTACTACCAAACAGTAATAAAGCAAGAAGATACTTTATGTATGCTGTTTTCATAATATTACCTCGTAAAATAAATTGCAGGAATTATTATACTACAAAACTTCTTATTTGTAAATAAATATAGACGATTTTCATCACTTTTTACAATGAACATAAAAAACCAACTAAACCCTTTTATTTCAAGATAAAGTTCAACAATAATTTTAAAAATTGAGAAAACTGTCCATCAATTTTCAACGATATACAGGGGGGGATTTTGAGCAAAAAAATGAGTTTCTGCCCTGTATAGCAAGGTAGAAACTCAAGTCCTCTTATCTAGAGTATATATCTCTTCTACAGCCTGCACTTTTTCACAAAAAAAACGGGAAGCGCCTCCGTTTAAAGAAGCACCTCCCGTCAGGGGGAACTCTATTCCTTTGCTCTCATCGCAACACCTATTATCCCGATTTGTCTGAGCCTCTTCAAATGCCGCTTGGTGTATTTAGGAGAGAGATGAACCCTCGCCGAAATCTCCTTGAGACTTAACCCCTGTCCGTAAAGCTCTATAAGCTGCATATATCGCTTGACTCTCTTTTCCTTTCTTCTGTCCTTTGACGATATTCCGAAGAAATCGGCACAGCCGTCCGTTCCGAACCTGTCAAGCATATCCGCCTCCTCGCTTCGTGCAAGCATTGCAACTGAGCAATCGTCCATAGTGGCATTGACAACAACTCCGTTAAAGCTGTCTCTTACCGTCTCGTGCAGACTTCCCTCACGCACTACGGACAGCCACTCAAGCATTCGCTTTAAAGCAGGCGACAAAAGATTTTCTCTCTTATCATAAAGACTTTCCGCACTTCCGTCAGACATCATTACTATACCCGACACATCCGCCGCCGCACCTTTCATTATTTTAAGCCTCTGTACAGCATTCTCCGAGGTTACAAAGAATGTGATATTTGACCGCTCGCCGTTCTCCGGCTTTGAAATTACTTTCAATTCTCCGTTTTTCACATAGCCGATTACCCCGTCGCCAAGATGACCGATAAATATTCTCTCATCCTTTATTGCGGCAAATAACAGCGTTGATGCAAGCTCCTTGCACTCACAGCCAAGCTCTGCACTTAACAGCTCCAGCTCCTGTGTGAGTGCTGATATTATTTTCTCCCTTACCTGTGCGGCATTCTCGTTTTCTATGAGCGAATCAAAGCATTCTGTCAGTAAGCTGCCCATACAGCGTGCCACTGCCTCTGCTCCGAAGTGTGAATACTTTGCAGACCCTGCACCGTCGGCAAGGACAATAGCACTCACTCCGTTTTGTCTTATCTCATGCACCTTGTCCTGGCAGGGCACGTCATCTCTGACATGCCCTCTGCCCCGGACTGCATATGTTGCTGATTTCCACATTTATAACTCTCCCCATCCGTTTACATTGAATATTCCCTCTGTATCAAGCGGAATAATTTCTCCCGGCATTGAGTTTGAGGTTCTTTCTATACTCTTGCTGAGCCACTCAAAGAACTGCTTGAATCTGAGTCCGCGAAGCTTTACCGGTGCTCTGTCCGGTGACAGCTTTGCCAAAGCACTCTGATCCGCTTCATTACCGATTGCAATCGGAAGCACAATAAGCTTCTTCGCTTCAACCATCTTTCTGATTCGTGCTTCTGCCCTCGCAAGCTCCGCACTTGAACCGTTAGGCTGTCCGTCTGTCATGATTACAAGCCAGGGCGTGAAATAGTCAACTCCGACCTTTTCGCACTGGGCAATTGCCTCCTCAATCTTATCGAGTGCAAGATTTACGCCCTCGCCCATATGTGTCATTCCGTCTGCAACAAGCTCCGGAAACTGCTTCTGTCGCTCAAGGCTTGCAAAGTCGAGTACACATTCCGCACTGTCTGCGAATTTCACAAGACACAGCTCCGCCGAATACTTTGCCACATCATTCTCCTCAAGCGTCTTACGCAGGAGCTTCATGCCCTTGTTCAGCTCATCAATACGGGTAGATCCGCCCGTTACAACATTCCAGGTCTTGCCGTCCTTATATACGGTCTTGCCTGTATATACTATATCGTCACCCTCAACAGCAGCCATAGAGCTGCTTGTATCGGTACAAAGAGTTACGATAACTCTTGTTGTCGGGTTGTTCATAAGGTCCTCTTCTCTTAATCTTAAATTATTCATTTCCATTTCTCCTTTTCTATTATTCATTTATGTCTGCGTATCCTACCAACGCCTTGACATAGTTTACCATTTCAACATACTTGTGTCGGCATGATTCATACAATCCATACTCTATCATATTGATGCACGGCTCGATATAATCATGAAGAAGTATTTCATAAATCTTCTTTCTGTCGGGACGAGCCTCAATTCTTCTTACCAGCTCAGGGGCTGTGCGGTAATACTCATCTATAAGCTCTCTGCCGCCATCCATCGCCACAAGACGGTAATCTCTGAACTCTCTGAGCTTGGTAAGCTCATAGCAGTCATCCGGCTTGCCAAACGCTTCACATACAGCCGTTGTTATGTAACAGAAGCCCTTGCTGTTGTGTGGTGCGGGACGTGTTGTTGTCGGACGTGTTGTTGTGGTACCTGCCGGACGTGTTGTTGTTCGGCTTGCCGATGTCGGACGTGTCACGGTATATGTGTTATGTGTCCCTGTAGCTGTGTTATTCTTTTTACGGCATTCAGGACAGCGTTCAGGCAGCTGGTGTCCCTTGTTTCTGAAATATTCGGCATCGTTATTGGTAATCTCAAAGTCCTTGCCACAGCTGCGGCAGGTCTTCTTTTTATAAACCATCTTGCCTTTTTCGTGACATTCGGGACATGTATCGATTTTACTCTTGTTTTCTATATACCTCCTGTAATTCGAGTAAAACAGCGGCTTGCCGCACTTTTTACAATTGTATTCCTCGCCATCCTTGAGACATCTGTGGCATATACCCTGCTTAAGTCCATCTGCAAGCACCTCCTCGGAGCATAGCTTGCACTTGATATATTCAAACCCTCTAAGATGCTTGAATCTGGTCGGATATATCTCCTCCGACATAGGATCCTGCTCACGCATTTTGCCGTTATCAAGCAGCTCCTTGTACTTTTTGAACAGATTTCGCCATTCACGGGGTGTAAGTCTGTTTTTGCCTGTGTATTCGCCCTCTTTTCTAAAGGTTTCATAGAACGACTTTTTCACCTTATACGGGAGGTGACTCCATGCAAAACGCCAGGGGCCGCCGGGGGTCTTTCCGTTTGACTGGTCACCAAGCGGATATGCGAAGTCCATCCTGAGAATATTTTCCTCCATATCCGAGCCGCCGAGCAACGAATACGGATGCTTACCCGGAAGCATTATCTCAAAAAGCAATACCGCTATTGCAAAGTATTCATTATTAAAGGTTCTAAGATACTCACCGAAGCTTCTGCTTCTGCCGTACTTCTCCTTAAATTCCCTGTCTTCTATAAACAGCTCCTGTGCCTTGAATGGGATTGTTCCCACCGGACACGGAAATCCGCCCACCTGATAGCTGTCGGTATCAACGAACACCGTTTTTCCCTGCTCATCGATAAGAATGTTATGAGGGTTGATGTCGCCGAGGATTATATTCCTGTCGTGGAGATATATTATTTTGTTGAGGATATCAAGACACAGCCCGACCATATTGCTCTTCTTCCAGTCGGGATACCCTCTCAGGAAAAGCGGCTTTGTAAATATCGCGGTCTGAAGCGGTTTACCCTTTGCAAGCGGCATTTCATAGCCTACAAATTCACGGTGATTATTGTATATGATATTAGTCGGCCAGCATACTCCCTCGCAGCGGATATCCTTACTGAGCATCAGCTTTATTTTCTGACACTTTTCTTTTGTCAGCTTCTCTTTCTTGTATATCTTAACCGCCATACCTCTGTCGCTGAGATATACCGTACCCTCGCCGCCGTCGCCGAGTACATTTTTTAGCACAACCGACTCGCCGTTGCCCATGAATACCGTATCGCCCTCGCCCGGTACATATCTTACCGGAAGTAAGTTGTCCTCAAATTTAACAACCTGCTTTCCCTGCTCAAAGCGTTCATTTTCAGGTATTGAAGAAGATTTTGAGAAGTTTCTTTGCGGTACGGTGAAGTTCATAATTCTTCCGCCGCCGTTTATTCTTTTCACAAGAATCTTCTTATCGGTTCTGACCGCCTGAGAATTATCCAATGCACGGATTTCCCTGCCGAGGTTATGGTCCTGGGTGATGAGCATAAGATTGTGATCCATTCTGAACTTGGTAAACACAGTCTGGAAAACGTTATCCGCTAGCCTGTCGGTTGATTCGCCTCTGACCTCGATTAAGCCCTCCTCATTCATTTTTGTCACCATCTTAGCGGCACGCATTGCACTCTTTTTTGTTTCGTCGCTGTCGTGATGCTGAAGTCTGTTTATTTCATTAATCACACTCTTGGGTATTATAAATTTATTGCCTGCCGCCCGCATATACGGTAAAAAGCTTGTGTAAACATCCTTAAATTTCGGATTCATAAGACTGCATGTATCGATAAAAATCTTGAAATTTTCCGCATAGTTCTTAAGCAAGCCCTCATATCTTTCATCCTGCTCTGAGTGTTCCGGCTGAAAGTTATATTTTGTTTTTATATTCCTTAATATATCCTCGGACACCTCCGTGTTTTCATCCCAAACGAAAACCCCCTCCGTCTCAAGAATATCCATAATCTCATTTACGGGCATATCCAGCTGCTCTGAAATCTCATTTATTGTTATCATTTAAACACTCCTCTTTATATTTTAAAATTGTTCTGCAAAAAGCATTATCAGACTTATCACAGTTCCTAATATAATATTTGACAAATATATATAACCGATAATTTTAAGTATATTTTTTATCGTGTCCCATATCTTTTTCTTTCTTCTTCTTTTTGCTGCTTTTAATACTTTTTCTCTTCTTGTTCGGTTCGGCTTCTTCATATTAATCGAACGTTCAAATTCATCCCAATCAAAATCATTTGACTTAGTCTGCCTTCTTCTGCGTGATGTATGTACTCCCGTATTATCGGTATCGAGCCGGCTCAAATCAAGGTCTGCAAACCAATCATCTTCAAGCTTGGGAGCCGGATTTTGAACCTTAGTTACCGGAACCTTTTTTATAATTCCGTCATTATCCATAACCCATTCGTAGTCGGCAGCAAAGCTCCCGACTGCTATGGAGGAAAGGTTACCCCTGATAATGCTGTTCATTCTATCCCTCCTTTTACTGACTATCCTCCCCGCAACAGGTCTTACAGTCGTCCTTGCCAAGAGGAATGATATGCTTGATTTCAAGCGGCTTAACGAACAGCTTACTTGCCACCTCACCCGCAAGCTCCGGATTGTTTGTATTACATACTAAGGTGTATTGCGTAAATCCGTCAAGCAAGCGTGTTGTGTAGCTGTCGTTATTGCGGTTTAAAATATCAAGTACAAGCTTTGTACCAAGGGTTGTCACATATTCAATATCGGCTGTAATTCCCGGCTCAATAACTGTTGTTTCCTGTCCCACATAAAAGTGGTTTCTCTCGTTGTAGGTCTTTAAGCTTTCCTTGATCATACCCTCAAGCGAGCAGCCGTAGCACTTGTCACCTCTCTCGGGGAGGCAGATAAACACTTCACCTACCGATGCACGCTCCCAGAAGCAGACCTCAAGGAACGGGATATTATAGTGGTATGCAAGGTCGTTTCCGAACTGATGACCGAGACGGTTATCGGAGAAAACAAGCATGATGCTGTTCTCGTTAAGATATTCACTGTATTCATCCTCCGGAACGTTCTGCAAGATGTTTACAAAGGTCTTTACCTTTGCGTTCGGATTGATCTGAAGAATCTTGTCCTTTACCGCATCCACCTTGTAGCGTCCTGCGTCCGTAAGATTGCACTGATGGCGACATACATTATGTATCTCCATTACATCGGCATCCATCAAAACAAAGTTGCCCACGCCGCTTCTTGCCAGCTGCATCGCTACAAGACTTCCTACAGAACCGACTCCTGCGATGATTGCACATTTATCCTTGAGCCAGTCAGACTCCATAAGTCCGCTGTTTCTTGAGAAAAGGTTCTGGACCAGTTCAAAGCCTTTCTTCTTAAGAGGATAGGTCTTACCGTCCTTGACGAAAACGAACTCAATTCCGTTTCCGTCCGGATTTCGTATTCCCTTTACTCCGTATGATACATCTTCACCGACAGCACCGATTTCAACCGTCTTAAGCTCCGGTATTGGCGGCGCACCGTCATAGCCAAATACTACGCTGATTCCCGTCTCTTCACGGATGTATCCGTAGAGCTTTCCGTTAGCACCGTTATCCTCAAGCTCGTTGGGGAATATAATCTCCTTAGGTACAATTTCTTCTTCTCCCTCAAGCTTGCTTACTACTGCTGCAAGCTCATCTGCTGAAATCTCCGGAGCACCAAGCTCCATATTAATCTTTTCACTCATTGTTTTCTCCTCCATTTTCTGTATTCTCATTTTTTTGTGTTTCTTCTATATAAGCTCCCTCGGCTATCACCTGTTTTACAATATCGGTAATCAGCTCTGTAAGCTCCTCCTGCGTCATTCCCGATGCAACCCTGTCATCCTCCTTCTTAACGGTAACAATTTCGTGTCCCTGTTCAGGAGTGTTGTCCTGCTTGTATTCAATACCCTTGTTGCGAGCCTCTCTTTCAGCAAGTGAATGTACAAAGCCGTCGGGCGGGCTCATCTTCGGAAGCTTGATATCCACGCCGCCGCCATACTTGTTGCTAAGCTCCATACAGTCGGCATATTCAAGGAGATCCTTTATAAAGTACTCATCACCTACAACAAAGGGAACCCTCATATAAGTACCGACCTTACCGCAGTAGTAGAATGTATTACGGTATGCCGGGTCGATATTTACCAGCATTGAAAGGATACCCTTTCGGCTCATATCCACATTTTCGGCAATAGTCCTGTCGTCCGTATCGCTGAAATAATCCATCGAGCCTGGATGGCGGTGCCAGATACCGACAATCGTAAGCGGATACTTATAAAGCTTGCTCAGATACTCTACCTGATGGTCAACATACTCCTTATCAAATTCAAAGTACGCTTTCTGATTTACCGTCTTTACTCCCTGATCTATGCTCTCCACAACGTACCACAGACCGTCAACAAAATGTCCGACAAGTACGCCTCCCGTTTCCACTCCGTTTTTTGCATTGCCGTCACATACCGCAAGAGTCTGCGAAAGAATCTGCTTGTAAGCACGGTCAGATATAACCGCTCCGTTACAGTTCTCATTGATTGCGTAATCAATGTATTTCCCTCTGCGGCTTCTGACATGACCATTATAAACTGCATCGGTCTTATTATTTTTTTGGGGGGTCTCTTTACTCTGTATTGCCGCCTCCGTATTATCAACCTTGCAAATTTCTGTTTTTCTGCCAACCCTTGCAATAACCGTCTTTAACCATTCTCTGACAATCATCAGAACATCTCCTCCACCCTTTGTTTCATAAAGGAATTTTTTATACATCTTTTCTTTCAGTATTTCATTAAATCCTATTGTATCTATATAAAGCATACCCTCCGTATCTTTTCTCACCGGTATATCCATTCTGTCCTCCGGAGCTATGCTGTTCATAATTTCATCAATGGACGGCTTTACCGGATATACTCTTATCTGATTGAGTGCCGCCTCCTGTCTGTAATCATACGGATAAGCCATCAGAAGCTCAAACTGCGATCCCGACACCTCCAGGATACCGTGAACACGGAGATCCTTGTCCGGGTCTGCATAGTATGTCATATAATTACTCTGATCACAGAATCCGTATTCAAGCGATACATTTTCTCTATGTATCGCATATATATCTTCATACCACTGTCTCTTTATCATTATCTCTTTCCCCCTTATTTAAAATCAGTCCTTGCAGAACTCTTTCCATATCACATCATCAACGAGACCCGCCTCGTAGAAATAGAGCCACTTTGCTGCCCAGCTTGCTGCTGTTACTGCTGAAGCTGCTTTTGATTTTCCGTCAGGTACATCTGTTGTTCGTGCTGTGCAGAGATATTGCATATCAAGTCCCTTTGAAAGAGATGCCGGAACAATATGCGGAACATAGCTTTTTCCAAGACTGCGTGCTCTTTCCCGGATTTCCTCCAGACTCGGCTTAATCGGAATTGCCTTGACCGAGCCTCCGAAAGACTGATTATTCGGATGGTCTGTATCATATACAAGGATAAGAGAATAAGGCTTTATTTTCTCACCGACCTTGATTTTCAACGTAAGATTCCAGAACGCCTGTCCGTTTTTTAAGTAACACAGCTGTGCACCCGGATAACACTGCTTCATTCCTGCTACCTCTGCATTAAATAATACCGGGTCTCTCTTGTACCATTGCATCTCAGCGGCAAATCCATTTGCCGCTGTTTCGTTAAGGTTTACTCTGACAATAGAGTCATCTCCTCTTGCCGCTGCACGAGTTGCACTGACATCCAACACACCGTCCGAGCCCATGTATAAAGGTGAGCCATGCTCTGCCGCTTCTCTGATTGCTCCCACCTCGTCACTGATTCCGGCAAACATGCCGTCCGGTGCTATTATTTCAAGATTTACTCTCCTTATTGAGTCATCTCTGCGTAACATTGCAATGGTTTCATCAAGCTCAAATATGCCGTCCGGACTTATAATCAAAGGGGTAGTATTCTCTGCCGCCTCTCTGATTGCTTTTATTTCCTCACTGATTCCTGCAAATGTGCCTGCCGCGGGTTTATTAAGATTTACTCTGACAATAGAATCATCGCCTCTTGCCGCTGCACGGGTTGCTCTGACATCCAGCATACCGTCCGAGCCCATATACAAGGGCGTGTCATGCTCTACCGCCTCTCTGATTGCTCCTACCTCATCACTGATTCCTGCAAACGAGCCTGCCGCTGTTGAATTGAGGTTTGTTCTTTCTGTTGAGGTGTCGTTTCCGTTTCCCGCTACCGCTTCATCCGGAATCAAATCACCCTCATTATTGAGATGAACAATTTCAGATCTGCTGGTATCTGAGCTTTCCGCATTTCTTACTCTTCCGTTTTCCGGAATAAACTCACGGAACTCGGTTCTGCTCTCCTGCGGCTGTGTCATTGTCTCCTGAGTGCCGTAATTCTGCTCTGCTCTTTCAAGCTCTGCTCTTCTTTCTTCCTGTCTTAATAAGTTTCCCATTGTTTTTGTCTCCTTTTTTAGTTTATTTTTTCATCAACAAGCCTTTCCTCTTGCTGACATAATTATCGTACCACAAAGCTTTCATATAATTTTTACCCCCCCTTTTTACGGGGGCTTGTTCACCTGCGGCGACAGCGGAAGCGGCATAGGAATTGTACCCCTTACTTCTTATACCGCTATCTTGCTTACACCGCCCCGTTCAACTCTTCAAGCGACGGAATATCCTCCGCAAGAATTGAGCTGTAAGCCATGCTGTTAACATCGCACTCCGATATCAGCACCCTCTCGGCTCTCTTTCCGGCCGCTTTCTCAAACAGATTACGGGCTGTTCTTCCGTTTGCAAAATGTTTGCTGCGTGCAAGCTTTTTGAAGATATCAAGGCACTTTTCCTCTACCCCGACCCCTATCTCCCACTGCGACGCTTTGCACAAACGCTTAAATATGGAATAAAGCTCTTCCTCTGTAAACGGCTCAAACCTTATTACTTCAGTCTTTCGGGCTACTTTTTCATTAAGCTTGAAAAAATTTTCAATAAAGTTGTAATAGTCGGTAAATATGATATATGTCTCGGAGTTGTATCCATCATCTAAAATATATCTTGTAATCACCTCAAAAAGCTCTTTGCATAAATTATTCTCCCAGCAAGTCTTGTCGTCCGGCATAAGTCGGCTCAGATTTTCAATAAGAATCACACCGCCTCTGCCTCTTTCAAAAAAATCCTCTGCTTTTTTTAACGTTACTCCAACGTAAGGTGAGATTAACTCGGATGCGTCCGCTTTTGTTATCCGCTTTTCCGAAATATATCCCATTTCATACAGTACTCTCATCATAAAGCTTGCCGCCCATGTTTTTCCTGTCCCCGGCGCTCCGCCAAAGAAAAGCGGTTTATTTATAAGCTCATAGGGATTCCCCATAAGGGTATGCAGTGTCTTTTTATCCGCAAGCTCCTTTACCTTGCTATTTAAACTCTGCCAACCGGCATATCCTGATAACTCCGCCATAAGGTCATTTACCTTTCTTACATCATATCCTGCATTAAAGTCTCTCATTTTTCTTTCCTCCCTTTCAAATATGTAAATACCCCGGTACATCTTTATTATACCGGGGTTTTGGCTTTGGGATTTTTGGGGGGGATTCGTTTTATCCCGAAAGCGTGTCTTATTTACTTTATTTGGGAGGTCTGTGAATTGGTATAATCACTTATACCAATTCACCTGCCTCTTCAAGTGACGGGAGATCCTCTTCTAAAATCGAACTGTAGGCGATACTGTTCAGGTCGCACTCTGATGCAAGAACTCTGTCTGCTCTTCTGTCAGCCGCCATCTCGAACAAGCTTCGTGCAGTTCTTCCGTTGGCAAAACGGCGACTTCCTGCAAGAACCGTAAATATTTCAATACATCTTTCCTTCACGCCGGCACCGATATCTCTGTGAGCCTTTTCGCAGAAGCCCTTAAAGATTTCATATGCCTGTTCGGGAGTGTATGCTTCAAATTTAATCTCCTCAGTTCTGCTTTTTAAGCCATCGTTTACCTCAAGAAGAGCTTCCATGTCATTCTTGTAACCGGCAAATACCACACATGTATCTGAACAGAAATCATTATCGTCAAGGATATTGACTATCTCATCAACTGCCTGCTTGTTAAAGCTGTCAACACCGCTTGCACCGTTCCTTGTGGCAAGCGTATATGCCTCGTCGATGAAAATCAACCCATGCCTGCCGCGTTCAAGCATTTCTGCCGTCTTTCCATAGGTCTGACCTACATAGCCTGCCACAAGATCCTTTGCACTTATCTTAATGAAACTATTTTCGGCAATAAGTCCCATTGCAAATAACGCTCTTGCAAGAATTGCTGCCGCTGTCGTTTTACCTGCACCCGGAGGTCCTGTGAAGAAATAATGCTTACATCTTGGCTTCTCTTCACCATACATAGTATGAAGCTTCATTCTCCCGGCAATTGACTTGATCTTCTCCTTGAGAGCAGTCCAGCCGATATAGCCCGAAAGCTCTGCCATGATATCGTCAATACTGTTTGCACCGCTTGCTGCATCAATAACGTCGGTATATCTCTGCGGAATATCCTCCTCTGTTATTCTGTACATCTCCTCGCCATCATAGATATGCTGAGCCACACATCTGCGGCGACGTGATACATGCATTTCCTCAATAAGGGAGTTTACATCTCTTGCATTACCGAAACCGGGGCGTCTTGTCCGGTAAAGATGATCCCATAATATTTTCATGCGGCTATAGCATTCGTCCGTATATGTATATCCTGTGTCATTAAGCTTCTTTGTAAAGATTTCAAGAAGCTGTTCACCGTTATAGTCCGGGAAGTGGTACTTATCAGTACGGCCGTCAAGTCCCTGGTCAATTTTTAAAAACTCTTCAAGCTCGCTTGAATATACAGCAAAAGCAACTGTTAAATTCTCATTCTCTGTCATCGGGTTCATGAGTGACCTTATTGCAAGCTGTCCGCAATTTGTCTTTGAAAGGTTATGTGCCTCATCAATAAAGAGGATAGCGTCTCTTGAAGTCGCATCTTCAATTGCCTTTTCAAGTCTCTCCTTGTAGTTACCGTCATTGAGATCTGATGCATTGAGCATCACAACCTCATTTGAGCCGATAACATCCATTATCGAATAGAACTCTGCAAGGAGCTTTGCTCCGGTTGTTTTGCCCGTGCCCGGATTGCCAATCAGAATCATATGACGCGGACGGCTTCTCTTCTGACCTCTGCCGTCCTCCTCAAGCATTCTAAACTCGGCATCATTTATGATATCCTTCATGAAGTCAAAGCCTACATACTTGTCTATCTCATTAAAGACCTCTTCCTTGCTTTCCTTGCGTGTTTTAACAAGCAGCTCTCTGTCCGCCTCATTAAAATCACCCTCAACAATTGTCCTGTCCCCTCTGTGGTTGAGCTTTGCATTTCTCATTACCTCTTCTGCCCATCCGATTGCACTTCTTGCATTACCAAAGGTTCTTTTATCTTCCTTTCTCTTTTTGGTGGCGATAAAGTTTTCTATTCCGTCTCTGACACTCTGCGAAATTGCAAAACCCTTGTTTTCAACATGTCTTGTGAAGATTTTTGAAAGAAGCTTTTCGTCATAGCTGTCAATTTCTATGATGTTATCCTTGGTGATACGGCTGCTTAAGCCCGGATCTGATTCGATCATCTTTCTTACACCGTCCGGATATCCCGAAAGCACAAGACAGAAATTCAATGCAGGATTTGTCATCGCTCCGACAAGAGTTGAAATTGCTTCACGGCAATAATTCACGCCGCCGTCCCTTTCATCCTCGAACAAAAGATGTGCTTCGTCAATAAACAACACTCCGCCCTGTGCCTCAAGAATTTTCGACATAGTTTTATTTGGTGTCCCTCCGACATACTGGGACACGATATCATTTTTTGTCACCTCAACAGTGTGTCCGACTGATAAAATACCACATTCATGTAAAATCTTGCCTATAAGACGCGCGATTTCACTCTTACCCACGCCGGGGTTGCCGAGTAAGGCAAAGTGAGGAATTTTCGAGCTAAAGTACTTGGCTTCCTTGCCTCCGAAGCGTAAAAGCACGAACGGGTTATCGTTTTCCTCTTCCACTGTCGGCTCTGCATTTGCCTTTGCTTCGTCCGCATCAAGCTTAGCTTCCTTAACGAACTTTGAAAGCCTGTCAGCCGGCTTTTTCCAGCCCTCTCTTGAGCATAACAGCTCAAGCGGATTTCTCACCTCTGCTGAGGTGTCATACATATCTGCAATTGCATTCTCATCAATATGCACCGGCTGCGGCTTACCCTTTGCATACTTTAAGATTCGTCTCTTGATGCGGCGGATATCCTCATATTCACCGTTATTCTTATCTGTCATTCTTGAATAGTGCAGGAGTGACTTTACCATACGGGGAACATCATTATAATCAAACTCAATGCTTACTCCGTCCTCACCGATTACACGAAGATAATTAAGCAGGTTTTCAAGCTCATCCTTGCCGGGCAAACCTACACGGAGAACTCTGTCAAGCTTGAAGAATGCACCGTCACAGCCCTTGACAAAAAGCGAATCCACGCCTGCATCCGAAGCAAGTGCCTTGAATGAAGAGATGTCCTCAATCTCATTATTGTAGAGGAATATATATATGTTCTGCTTATTATCGCCACGCTCCCAGCCGTTCATCATAAGCTCGCCAAATGCACGTCTTACATCGGGTGATGTATATTTGAGAAAATCCCACATGTTCACAAATATAACGGCTGTTTTCTTTGTAGGATCGTTTGACCAGGTTAAAACCTCATCCTTAAAGGTTCCCTCCGATATATGCGGCTGTGAAAATTTTACTTCATGAACCTCCATTCCCTCCTCTGCAGAGGGAGCCGGAGCATCACCCACAACGTTACGTCTGTTACGGAGGGTTCTCTGCGTTGCCTGCGTTGCCGCAGGAGCTGCGGTGGGTGCAGAGCCCTGAGTGATTGAGAGCCTTGCACTCTCTTCATCAAGCACGAATTTGCCGTGATTGCCTGCACCTGAAAAGAACACCACTCGGTTAAAGCCGTCATGCTTTAACATCTTCATGAGATACGAATATACTTCATACTTCTGGAGATCGCAGGTTATGTATATATCCTCAAGATCTCCATAGAACATAAACTGCTTACAGCTTGTATCCTCAAAAAACTTTTTCATAGTTACATTCCCCCTTTATTATTGTTTATTCCTGCTGATGTCTCGGCTTTCTTTCCCTTACGGCATTAAAGTCTCTTTCCTTGTGCGAATTTTCTCTCACCGTAGTAGCGTCACAGCCAATCTGTGAAGCATGTCCGAGCTTGGCTTGGATTTCGCCGCAAATATACTCTCTCATCGCCGCCTTTCTCTTTTCATCAGTCGGATCGGCAAAGTCAAACATGCTTATCTCAATCCCCGTATTTACCTTGCCTGTTTCAGGATCATCCTCCGGATTAAGACTTACAACAATTTCTTCACCGGTAATATCATTTTTCACCTTGATTAAAATTGCCTCTCCTCTGTTTTCGCCCACGTTTACAACCTCTTCAAGTCTGAAGTTCTGATCCTCAAGTGCCTGTATCACCACGTCACCGACATCCTCTCTGTGGTATGCATTGGCAATGTTATTGATCGAAAATTCAAACATCGTTTCCATAAACGGAATAAAGTCCAAATCAATTTCACGGAGAAGCCCGTCAACCTCCGCCGCTGACATTGAATCAATTTTCCCGTCCCTTACTCTCTCATAAATCGAGTCAAGCTTCTCACATGCCCTTGTGTAAAAACCGCTGGAAAACTCCTTGATGTCCTCCATATATTGTTTGTCTCCGTATGTAAAGGTAAGGTAACGCTCGCCGTCAAGACGCTCACGCAGTCTTGCAATTTCACTTAATACAAAGCCTGCCGTCGCATCTTTGCTGTTCTTTTCAATTAACGCTTCATTCGTTTGAGTCAAAATATTCAAAACGGTATCAATAGCAGCCTGAGCAGCCGTTTCATAAAGTCCGTTTGCAAACTGCGTCTGTGCTGCTGAAATCTGCATTTCAATTACACCGGCATCCTTTTGCGGGAAGTTTCTCTTAAATACAGCCAACGCCGCCCTTGCATCGGCAATTGAGTCCTGAGCAAGCTTCTTCGCCGCCATAGCTCTTGCCTGTGTATTTTCCTGCATGAGCTTTATCTTGCTCATTCCGCTGCTGTAAGAATTGTAAAGTGCCTCATGTGCCTTACCGACCTCCGCATTAACTGCGGCTGCATATTCGGTTTTTAATTTCGTTTCATTTCTTGAAATAATACTCTTGATATTAATCTGAGCATTATTTATTCTATGAGTAATTTCTGCCGCATTTTCAGCAGTTACTCTGTTCATATCAGTCTTAATCTGCTTTGTAGCTCTTTCAATTTCCGCTCTTGCTCTCTGATATGCCGCCTCACTCTCTGCGTTGTGCTGATCAATTGTTCTTTGAATATTTGCATAGCTCTGATTAAGCTCTGCATTTAACGAATCACACGCAAGATTAATCTCCTCCTGCTTTCTCTTGTGATGGTTATACAGTGCATTCACTCCTGCCGCTGCACCTGCAATTACCGCTCCTGCCGCCGCAACTACAGCCGCCGCTGCGACCACCGGAATCACTAATGCTGCACCTACAACCCAACCTAATCCGTCTCCACTCATCTTTTTTTCCTCCTTATATTTTAAAATCTGTTTTGGGCAAGAATCTCCTGCCTTTCTATATTTGAAAGAGTCACCTTAAATCTGCTCTTATCAGCCGCACGACTCTGATTAAGCTCGGCAACCGAATCTGCAAAGTTTATATGCGTATATGAGGGATATCGTTCTCCCAGGGCATTACAGAAAACGTTGATAATGTCATTCCTTTCCCCCGCTATTGCCATCGGTGTTGCTCTATGTATATTATATATTGAAACGTAAACCTTGTTTTTTACCCCCCTGCTATCCTTTATGGGGACGATTGATATGCGGTACTTCGCACCCATGTGATCCATTTCAAGGGTAGCTGCTTCACGAAAATCCTCTCTGCTGTTCTCATCACGTCCAAACCATCTGTTTGCCGCCTTAAAGGCTTCCTTTGCCGCCTCCTCCGCATTTGCTTCGTCAAAGGAATAGCTTTCAATCTCCATGTTCTGTTCATTGCGTAATGTGTCACAAAGAATTGCAAGCACATCATCTCTTTCAAGACTCATTGCTGCCGCCGAGGCAGAATAGTTAAGAATGATATTGAGACGTCTGGGAATAAGGTTCATATTATCTATCTCATTTCTCATGATTTCTATTGTGAATGCATGGTTTTCCTTTAAGTAGGCGTTTATTCCCATTGCCGTTATTTCATCCACTCTCCTCCTGTATCTGCCCAGCTCATCAAGGATTTCACCGAATGCATCCTCGCTCCAGTATGTCAGCATGAGATCGTCCTCAAGTCCGTCGTCGGGATCCTGTGACCAGTCCTGTCTTTCCCTGATACTCTCTTCAAGTCCCTCAAGAGTCGCACGGTAATGTGAAAAATAATCATTCCAGCACGAAAGCTTTTCATGCACCTTAAGCTCAAGCCTTGCCAGACCTGCCTGTGCACCTATCACCGTACCGATTGCAACCTGATTAAGATTGCTCTGTGCAAGCTCTGCCGCTCTGGAATATTCGTTCCGGTAAATCCCGAACTCATTCGGGCAAAAGAAT
Organism: Clostridia bacterium; assembly: GCA_045542415.1. Classification (GTDB taxonomy): domain Bacteria; phylum Bacillota; class Clostridia; order UBA1381; family UBA1381; genus UMGS1958. Next base: position 6,654 of record JAZQKZ010000020.1, on the reverse strand, counting down.
TCATGCGGCAGCTCATCTAGCCTGGAAACAATATGTCTGAGTGCACCAAGCTCTTCTTGCAGAATTTCCTTTTCAAGCCGTTCCTTTTCCGCCGCCTCATGGTTCATAGCTTCAATTTCTCTGTTTAATTCCTCAAGACAGCTCTGATACTCACGGCGAAGCTGTGTCACCTGCAACTGAAGTTGCCTGTATTCATTTTCAAGAGTGCGTACAGATTCATTGTGCATCTCAATAATGCTACGGTAATATTCTTCAATCTGACGGGCATTTTGTCTTTGCATATCTGCGACCTGTGCATTAAGCTCCTGACGCATTGCATTGAGTCTGTCACGCTGTGACTGCTCTCTTCTTCTTTCAAGCTCACGCATATTCGCCTGCGACCTTGCCATCTCAGCTTCAAGCTGACGGATTCTTTGTCTTAATTCGCGTATTCTGTTCATACCTTATCCCCCTTATATTAATTGATAGTGTTCACCTTTGCCTCAATCTCACGCATTTCACTGCTCGACTTGTCAACTATACTCTTGAGCCTTGTCTCCGCTTCACGGATATCCGTCTTAATTGCAGCTATTTTTTCAATAACCTTATCTACATCCTCGCTTGAATATGCACGCAAAGCCGCCTCATCAACCTCAAGTGCCGCCATATAATTTCTAAGCTCTCTGAAATATGATTCATACGAGCTGTCACGCTCCTCCTTTATCCGCTTTGCCCTTTCGATAAGCTCTTTCTTATCCTCTATTTCACGGCTTTTGTCCTCTATCTGTGCCTCATACTCCGACAGCTCACGCTCACAAGCCTCTCTTTCTCTCATCAGACGTGTGTATTCACTTCGGTACTCACAAAGTCTTTCACGCTTCTGTGTGCATACCTCAAGTGCCGCCTCAATCGCTGACGGCATCGCCGTTTCAAGTGCCTCTTCAAGTGCGGCAAGCTGTGTTTCCATCTCGTTCTTCTGAACTGCATCGGCACTCAGCTCGGTGCTTATAGTATAGCCTCCGTCACCCGTTGCGAGTACAATTGTCTCCTCATCAGGAGCGATTTCTATTGTTTCCTTTTCCTCGGTTCTTTCCTTAACCACAAGAAAAAGCGGCTCTCTGAACTTCTGTCGGTCAATTACAATCCGTGTTTCGCCTGCTGTTGAAAACGCCTGTTTCATCGGCATAGAAATAATAAGCTTTGCGTCCTCCGTCACCTGTGCCATAGGCATTCCGGGAACCGGTATTCCCGCTGCCGAAAGCTTATATGCTCCGTTCTCCCTGAATACTGTCACTGCACCCAATGCATTCCTTATATCCATTACCAATGAACCCGGCTGTTCACTTCTGTAAATCTGCTTCATATCCTTATCCTCCCTATTTATTTCTAAACTTGTTTTTTATATTATTCCACGCTTCAAGCTGTGAAGCGTTAGGAACACCCACCATTTTTATTCCGCTTTGGTCTATAATTATTTCCATGCGGCGTGTCTGAACGGAGCTGTAATAATCGCAGTCTCTGTAGCGTTCGCTTGTAAAAATAATCCGCTGATTTGATGAACCTCTGTACGGCTTGCCGTCATCAAGCTCCTTTATGTACGGTCCGTCAATAATAATATCGCTATGCTCCATAAGCCTCTTTATACCCACGTCTGCTCGTGCTTTTTCCTGAAGCTGTTCAATTGTATAGCCTGTGTAAATTACCGCAGTACAGTCGGGACGAACAGCTTTCACTCTGTCCATAACCTCCGCAAGTACCTCCGCCTGTAAAAACGGCTCGCCGCCGCTGATTGTCACACCCTCAGTATTTTCTACCGATAAAAGCATTTGCGATAGTTCCTCAACGCTTATTTTCTCCGACTCATTCTCAAAATGCACTGCAAGGCATCCCTCGCAGTGCTTATCGCAGCCGCTGACCCAGATAACACTTCTCTTACCCGGGCCAAGCACCTCTGTCTCTTTTACAAAATGGTGAATGTTAAGAGCTTTCATTTCTAATTAACCTTTCTCTTCCTTTATCTTTACATACTCCTTCGCCATCGAGCCTAAGAGCTGTGCAGACTGATTCAGATAATCTATTGCCTGCTCTATCAGCTCGTCAGCCTCCGACAGCGAGACATACTTCTTTTTCTCGCTCATTCTTGACCATTTCATATTAGCATAAAAGTTCTTCATAATTTTTACCCCCTCTTTTATTCGTATATTGAAACCTCACCTGTTGAAAGAATTTTACCGAGACTGCTTACATACGCCAATCTGTAATATTGCGATATGCGTCCTCTTAAACTTTCATCACTGTTTTCAGTTAAGGAAAAGACTCTGTAAAACTGTGCATCAACCATTTCACCATCTGCGCCGGGTGAGTATATACCTGCCGCCGCAAGCACGCTGTTTATAATTCCGATTGCTCTGTAAAATGCATTGCGGTTATGAACGTCACGTTCACCATCCGCTGCACGGATATATTCCGCAACCGCATTCGCCGTATTTTTAAACTCGTTTTCTATATATTTTTCAAGCAGCGGATTTTCATTTTCACAAGCAGCCTCCTCAAGACCTGCTACAAAGCTGTCGGTTATTGTGGAGTATTTTTTTATCCACTTTATAACCCCTTGCACCTTACAATATTCATCTCTGAGCTCTGACATCTCTTTGCGGTATGTCTGTATTGCTTCCCGAAGCCGTTCAAACGCCTCCGGTGAAGCAACTGCACTCTGCTTTTGCAACACGCACATCTGCACAAGTGACAGCGGCTTTTCCTCTGTTATCTCCGCAACGGCTGTCTCGTCCGTGCGGGGAGGCACAGGCTGAATTATCGCATACTGCTTAAAGCGGCTTTTCAGCCTGTTTAATATATCAAATGCCTTAAACGGCTCTTTAAATGATACAACTTCTATCTTCATGGCTTTAACCGTTTAATCCTTTCCCAGCTCAAAATCAATTACTGTACTTCCCGATAATCCGTAATGTCCCTCAACTCCTAAAAACAGCTCTACCTTGTTATCCTCTGCCGCCTTTGTTTTTACAACCAATACCGCATCCTCGTCGCTGTTGGTAGGTCCGAGTGTAACAACGTCCTTGCGGATGAGGAGCTTGGGAAATCTGTAGCATGAATCCGCCTCAGGATGTCTTGCATCACGCACATACACATGCACCTCGAAAAATGTATCGTCATATAGCTTCACATTTATACGGTGGTCACTGTCAGTATTTGCACTGCTGCCGAGCCTGTAAAACATTTCGGGAATTGATGAATCCTCCGGGCATACAAGAATACCGAATTCCACAACCTCTTCACCCTCCTCCGTCGGCGGCAGCGGATCGTAGTTCAGCGGCTCGGTATTTTTAAGCACTGCCTTGACTGCTATTTTCCAGGGACGGTACTCAATTTCCGCATCCTCGCCCTCAAGCTCCGCACCGTCGGGCAAAGCGTCTGAAATTCTTGCTGTTTCTCCTGCACTCTCAAGCATAAGATAGCCCTTTGATGCCTCTTCTCCGTTTCTGATAAACTCAACCTCGATATCACAGTTATATTCCTCAATAAGAGCAGCCGCCGCCTCTGCACCCTCTATACGCTTGTCCGGATCGGTTGAGGTGAGAAGTGCCGTTAGCGGTGCAAATACACCCAATGCTTCATCATCGGCTCTTACAAGTGTAGCTCTGTCAAGCTCGCCTATGTAGAACGGAAAGTCCTCCGCACTTATACCCTGTGCTTCCGTAAAGCTCTTTCCCGTGATTGCCTCGAATATTGTCAGACCAACTCCGAACAATGCACTTCTGTAGTCATATTCTCCTCCCGAAAACATTTCCGGAGGAATATAGCACATATTGTTTTGTGCCGCATTTATCGAAATATCAATATCATAAGCTCCGCTCTGTACTATATCGAAGCTGTCCGGGGTTATAAAGCCCGGAGCCGTTTTTGTATTTACAAGCCTACTGCATACGGTATATGCAATCCATGCCCCCAATGCCGTCTTTGAGGCAAGGGTTGATGTGTTTAAAAATTCATTTATTCTCATGTCCCAAATTCCTCCCGTTAATTGTTGCTGATTTCTGCACATCTGTTTACAACCAAATCGTGTCCCAGATATTTTGCTACCATCTGCAGCTCTCTGCTTGATGTAAGCTCGAACTGAATCTCTATTTTACTTTCTCTCGGCGGAGCTGCTTCAACCTCAATGTCAAATGCGTCACATATTGTTCCGCTGTCCGAGCTGTCCTTTCTTTCTCTTACTTCAATACGCAGCACCGTTGCATCTGCCGAACGGTTGCCAAAGTGTTCCGTCTTTGAAACTTTACCGTTAATCGGTGTATTCTTATTAAAGATCGGATGAAACTCCTGACCGTTATCAGTACCGACCATAACACCGATATCAACCGAAAGCATCGCAGGAATATTAATATTTCTCTCATTGACGTATCTTGCCGCACCCTCTGCAATAGAGGTCATTGGTGTTCCTGTCACATGAATTCTGTCATCGTCGAAATACTTTTTAAGAATATCCCTTATCTGACGCTCCTTACACATTCCGCCTGCAAGAATAACCTTTGTAAAAGCGTTGGGTTTAATATTGCATCTGCTGTCGAGATCGTCAATTACCTCCTTTATTGCTTTCTCTGCCCTTGCAATAACAGCCGCTACTGCCATCTTGTACTCGGCATACGAAATATCCAGCTGAATATCCTGTCCGTAAATATCAAAAAGCTCTTCGCAATAATTTCTCTCTTCTCTCTGGAAATGGCATTTTATTTCCTCCGCTGTCCTTGCAAGATACTGTCTTGTACGCATAACCGTGCGTCTGTCATAGCTTCTCTCTACATCATTTCCGCAAGCCGCATAAACCCTTGTCAAAATGATATTGCTGAGAATGTGGGCATCAAAATCATTGCCGCCCAGCTTGCTGTCGCCGCCCACTGCAATTACTTCTGTTACATTATTTCCGAATGTATTTGTACTGTTTGACACTGCTGTAATATCGAGCGTGCCGCCGCCGATATCAACGACAAAAAGATTTCCGTTTCTGCCGAGGCTTATACCCTCTGCTTTTGCTGCGGCAATAGGCTCCTGAACCATGTTCCGCACCTTGAATCCGCAATTTTCCGCCGCCTGCATGGTAAGCCTTACCTGCGTCTGTGAAAAGCAGGCAGGCACGCTGATTGTAGCAATAATTTCCTTGCCCGGCTCACATGAGGCTGTGAGTACCGAATATATTTCCTTTAAAATAAGCTGTGCAACATCCTCCGCCCTGAAGCTGCGTCCGCCAATTACCCATGTCTTATCCGTACCAAGAAACACCTTGCTTCCCGAAATGCACTCCTCCGGATATACCTCCATTACATTTTTGGCTCTGGAGCCTACCGTTATCGCTTCATTACCTGCATTGTAACGGATAACGGAGGGCATAACGTTGCTTCCGTTACCCTCTATATCAATATAGTTATAGTTGCCGCCCCTGAGCTCGCATACAACCGTGTTTGTAGTGCCCAAATCAATACCTATCTTCATTTTTAATTCTCCTTTTAAATTTTTTACCAGCGTCTGAATGCTCTTCTGATCCATCCTATAAACGCTGCAATGATTATTAAAACTATTGCACCTGTTACCAGTATATTTATAACTGTCTGCATGAGCATAACAAAAAGGTTCATTATCTCATACCTGAATATATATATTAACAGTATCACCGACAGAATTAAAACGGTAATTCCAACTCCTTTCCAGGGTATATTTTCCGGCAGTGATATCCGATTATTTTTTCTGTTTTTTATTTTCTTTTCGTCCCTTAAAGGCTCGTCCGTTCCGAATTCAAACGGAAGTCTTTCGTCGCCGTGTGTCGGTACGGGGCTTATCCCCCTCTGCGGCTCCTCACCGTCCTGCGATGGAGGATATATCGGAGGCATTTCTCTTTGCCGTCTTCTCTCTTCCTCTGCGGCTATTCTTGCCGCTTCTCGCTGTCTTGCTTCCTCTTCCGCCGCTCTCGCCGCTTCTTGCCGTCTTGCTTCCTCTTCCGCCGCTCTCGCCACTTCTCGCTGTCTTGCTTCTTCCGCCGCCCTCGCCGCTTCTCGCTGTCTTGCTTCTTCCGCCGCTCTCGCCGCTTCTCGCTGTCTTGCTTCTTCCGCCGCTCTCGCCGCTTCTTGCCGTCTCGCTTCCTCTTCCGCCGCTCTCGCCGCTTCTTGCCGTCTCGCTTCCTCTTCCGCCGCCCTTGCTACTTCAGCATCACGTCTTTGAGCTTCTTTTGGCGTAAGGATATAGCCTCTTTTCAGATAAAGCTCCGCCATACCGTCGTCAATCTGCGTACGGTCTTTTCCGCAATCACAAGCCGGTTCATCCGCACCTGCAATTAATCGGCATTTTTTGCAATAATATTTCACGGCATACCCCTCCTCTCATTTTCTGAAATAATTGTACCATAATATGGATTTTTGGTTTTGAGGGGGTTTAAATTATGATTTAGCGGTGTAGTAGTTAGCACTTATCCTTGCGACATTGGAGGGGACTTTGTCCCCTTGCAGACTTTGGCATGATTTGATTTTTTGCTATAACCCCTACTGGCTTTTCTGCCTACAGCAGCAGAAAAGTCAGCAAAAGAGTGCCGTTAAAGAGGGGACGCCCCTCCCTCTTTAAAATCTCCCGCTGCGCTTTACCAAAAGATTCAATCAATTAAAACGAGGC
>JAZQKZ010000019.1:0-8899 GCA_045542415.1 Clostridia bacterium | reverse complement strand
TTTTTCAATGTACAAGATTGCTTAGCCTGTGCAATCTTGTACATTGAAAACGACGGGAATATGTCGCAAGACATATGGACGTCCATTTTTCAATTTTACAATTAGCACTAAGCTAACGCATTGTTTTTCGCTGTCCTCATTGCGACAGCTTATTTAGTATATCACATCAAAAACTGTTTGTCAAGTACTTTTTTAAAGTTTTTTAAACTTTTTTAATGTGACGTTGTCTCATCGACAACTATTTAATAATACCACACATTGATAAAAATGTCAACAAGTTTTATGACAAAATATTTAACAAACTATTTTGTATTTTTCTCCTTTGTTTTTGTTTGTTTATATAAAGCTATTTATGAGAACATAATCATACTCAATGCCATAATTCCCATACCCGATATAAAACCTACTACCGTACGTTTGCCTTTATCATATTCTCTAGCCATAGGCAGCAGCTCTTCAATCGAAATAAAAACCATTATACCGGAAACAACTCCAAACACAACTCCAAACACAAAGTCATTCAAAAAAGGTTTTAAAAGCAGATATCCCACCAATGCCCCTAAAGGCTCCGTCATACCCGAAAGACAGGATATCAGAAAAGCCTTTCTTCTATCCGCACCGGAATAGTAAATCGGCATTGCAGTTGCCATTCCCTCGGGAATATTATGTATTGCTATTGCTGCGCAGATTGCAACTCCAACTACAGGACTTTTTACCGAGGTTATAAAAGTTACCATACCCTCAGGAAAATTGTGTATTGCTATTGCCAAAGCTGTCATCATCCCCATCCGGTTAAGATTGCTGTTCCTGTTTTCTCTAAGACTTCCTATATCTCCCTCGTCGGATGGAAGAAACCAATCTATTATACATATTACAATTAAACCAACAAAAAAAGCTATTGTAATATATACTCCTCCCACCCCCTCGCCCACAACATTCTCCAGATAACTTTTGCCTTGGGCATATATCTCAACCATCGACACATACACCATAACCCCAGCCGAAAACCCAAGTGCCCCCGACATAAGCTTTGTATTATTCCTCTTTACAAAAATCACCATCAACGCACCCAGACCTGTTGCTGACCCGGCTATCAGAGTCAACATCAGTGCGTACAATATTGAATCCATATCAACACCCCGCATATTATTCTTACATTATAATATGCGTCACCCATTTTTGTGCTACAACTAATATTGCGAAACCACAACCCCAAGCACAATTGCAACACCAATCAATATAACAAGAAGAATTATTTTTCGCCTTTGAACATAGTCAATCCTTACAGGCGATACTATACTTCTCTCGGCATTCTCTTTTGTCTTTTTTCTTGCTTTTCTGTAATCCATACACATTCTCCCCTGTTTTCTTTACTTATTATATATTATATCATATCACATAAAAAAATCCAACGTAATTTTTTTCAAAAAAACACTTGACAAAATCCAATTGTTAGTGTATAATAATTTCTGTTGTTGATGCAACTTATATATGGCGGTATAGCTCAGTTGGCTAGAGCATGCGGTTCATACCCGCAGTGTCATTGGTTCAAATCCAATTACCGCTACTAATACGGCGGTATAGCTCAGTTGGCTAGAGCATGCGGTTCATACCCGCAGTGTCATTGGTTCAAATCCAATTACCGCTATTATACGGCATTCCGCAAGGGATGCCTTTTTTTGTTGTATAAGCCCAAAAATCGTATTTCACAAAAAACACCGCCGAAGCGGTGTTTTTAATCTCATATTCTCTTTTCAAATAAAATACCCTTTGCCAATAAATCGCAAGCCTCTTCATATGCCGCAACTGTACCGATATCGATTCTTGTTGCATCAAACACATATGCATATACATCAGTCTGCGAAATCAGCCACGGAACAAAATGTCCGGGAGCGTCCGGATTGTTACCCTCTGCAAGATACTTATTAATCATCGGCAAAGTTTCTTTCTTGTAAAGATAGAACGGTGGAACTCCGAGATCCGACTTCGGATGTGCCGGCTTTTCCTCAAAGCTTAGTACTTTACCTGACTCATCCAACTCAACAACACCCATCGAATGCAATTCTTCCTTGTTTTCTATTGTATGAGCGCAAATCATGTCAGCTTTCTTTTCCTTATACACATCAACAAAGCTATTCAATGAAAAACCGAAAATGTTATCGCTTGCCATTACAAGTATTTCATCATCGATATTCTCCTGCTCAATTACATACTTCAAGTCACCTATCGCACCAAGACGGTTATCATTAGATGTTGTATGGTCATTCAAAACCTTTATACCCTTACCGCCCTTATATGTAGCTGCCCACTCACAAAAATGAGTGTAGAATTTATCATTTGTTACAATATAGATATTCTCTACATCTTCCACTTCACTTATTTTGTCAACAACCATGTCAAGTATGGTTTTATCTCCCAATTTAAGCAATGCCTTGGGCATATTCTCTGTCAGCGGATACAATCTTGTTGCATATCCTGCCGCTAATAAAATACACTGCATAAAAATCCCTTTCAGCTAAGCTTTTGCTTACGCATTTTTCTCCTCAAGGCTTCTTACCAAGTTGTGAATCTTTGCTGCCGGATCAAGAAGTCTCGATATTGTCTCATCATGATTCAATGTATCAATAAGGAGTGATACATACTTCGCCATATTAACTTCACAGTACCATTCTCTGTCCTTTAATCCCGGCTGTCTGTATATAAGATTTGTGGTGAAAATCTTGTCTATTACACCCTCTTCATACGCCTTGTCTATAACATCAAGACCGTTTACAAAAAGACCGAATGATGAGAATGCAAATATTCTCTTTGCACCCTGTTTCTTCAACGCTCTGCCGACATCAATAATCGACTCACCCGATGAAATCATATCATCAACGATAATTACGTCCTTGCCCTCAACATCTCTTCCGAGATATTCGTGTGCCACAATCGGATTCTTGCCGTTTACAATCTTTGAATAGTCACGACGCTTATAGAACATACCAAGATCAAGCTCCAATACCGAGCTGTAGTACATACATCTCGACATACCGCCTTCATCCGGCGAAATAACAATCGTGTCAAACTTGTTGAGCGAAATATCCGGTACCGCCTTGATAAGAGCCTTTATCATCTGATATGTAGGCTGTACATTGTCAAAGCCTGATAACGGAATTGAATTTGAAATTCTCGGGTCATGCGCATCAAATGTAACAATATTGGTTACACCCATGTTCACAAGCTCCTGCAGCATAAGTGCCGCATCAAGTGACTCACGTCCCGAACGTCTGTGCTGTCTGCCCTCATAAAGCATCGGCATTACTACAGTAACACGTCTTGCTTTACCGCCCATAGCAGCAATAATTCTCTTAAGATCCTGATAGTGATCATCCGGGCTCATATGGTTTTCCTTGCCGTACATCTTATATGTTACGCCATAGTTGAAACAGTCACAGATGATATATACATCATGACCTCTTACTGTTTCATCAATAACACACTTACCCTCACCTGTTCCGAAACGCGGACAGTTCACATGAGTTACATAGGTTTCAATGTCCTCAAAATCTCTGAATCTTTTGAGATAGTCATCAATCTGTGCTGTAATCTCCTCACAGCCTTTCATACTGATGATACTGAGCTTGCCGACAATCGGCATTGAGTCGCCTAAAAAGTTGTTCATGATCGAAGTTTCTCCTTGTTTTTACACATTGTTTATGTTAGTTTACACTTACATTACAAATATATCACAATTCAGCTTTTTTTTCAAGTATATTTGCTATATTTTTTTTACAAAAATTATTTGATTATTTGTACACTTTTCTATCACTTATTTATTATCTCGCCGATATTGTTGATTTTTACAGATATTGTACCGTCCTCATTGTTAATAATTTCAACATGCTCCTCATCACGATAAAACTCCGCCGGAAATATTATCTCAACACCGATATCAGTTTTTATTTTTATATTTGAACTAAGCTTCTTCTCTACATATCTATTAAGCTCTATTTTCTCCGGAACCTCTGCCTCGGCAACCTTTGCAACAAATTCATCCTTCATCGCCGGTCGGCCGTCAAATACACTGTCCGCAACCTTTTGAACCTCAATGCAATCTATTTCCTCTATATTTTCCGTAATATATTCTTTCATTCTGGCAGCAATTTCCATTGTATCTCCGCCGTTGTCACGGGTTACATTCTTTGCAATTTTGGTGACCGCATTTATGCTCTCTTTAGAGGAAATATCATATACACATTCAAGCAGAATATCTGCAATAAGATCCATACTTTCGCCGTCTATCTTACGTTTCTTTCCCTTATAGCGTATTGACATATCGTCAAGCCCTATAAATGCACACTCTGAAATTTTCTGTGAAAGCGCCGGAAGAATTGCATAGTGATTGATTATTGAATTTTTTATTTCACCCTCACCCTGCTCTACACGGTGTGTATATCCGATTTTGTTATCACATTTCAATATCGCAAGCACAGGTTTCTCAGATGCAACACAATCACATACTATAACATCACACGAATCGGGATTCTCCGACGCTCCGATGCCTTCGTATAATCTTTGGGCTATAGCATTTGAAAGAGCAACCATATCCTCTTCACCTGCAATATACTGATTTATATGATACTTCACTCCACTGCTCTCGTTAAACTCTCCCGTTCTGAGCGCCGGATCCTCATAACACTTTTCTATATGGGTTGTTATGAAATTATTCACCGATGCATCCGATACATCCAGCTCATCATCTGAGAACACGGTCACCCCCGACATACCATCGAGTATGTGAAGTATCGCCTTATTTATTCCTACTATCATTTCTGTACCTCTTTCGTTACGATATTATACTTTAATATAATAACATGTTTCGACTTTTTTTTCAAGAGATACTTTAACCCATTTTAATCTATTTTTTATTCCGTATTTTTCTATATAACACACAAATTATTGCAATTGACAGCAAAAATACACCAATTGCATACCATGCCCATTCATATGTTTTTTCACTTTTCTCTGTATCCGTATTTTCCCACATGTACTTTTTAGGCTTTTCCACTTCAGCATATTCCAAAACTTTATGCTCCGGCAGCAGTTCTCCACCCATTTCAAGGCGAAGAATCTCATATCCGTGTTCCTTTTCCTTTAATATCATATAGCTGTATTCCGGAATACTTGTACCGTTTTCTGTATAGATATCCCCAAAAATCACATAATACACTCCGTTACCCACATCAAAAACAGCTTCAATTCCGTCAAACTCCGTTGAAAACGTGACATTGAAAGCATCAGTATAATGATAGTTGCTCCCATTATAACAATATCCCCTCTCCGCCAGCTCATTAATAGGAGGTCGCAGGGGCTTTTGATTAAATATTTCTGTTATAATGTAGTCAATATACCCGGCACTCACGATATTGATACCGTCACTCTCAGCCGATATATCGGGCGAAAACGGCACAGCACCGAGGAAATTGCGATGAGTATTAAGCACATATTTCATCAGCCTGTCGGCATCGCAGTTTTTTACATCAAAGCTCATTATATCCGCCGCCGACACCAGCGCAATCCGCAGTCTCATCAAATCCGCCTCATCCATGCTGTTACGTCTGTCAATAAAGCTGTAACCACTAATCATTTCAAGCTTCATATTATTAAGCAAATTATACGCCGCACCTACCGTATTTTTATGCGTATCCACTCTGCCGTTTTCAATTGTTGCTATCCTTATAACCGTTGCAGACTTTTTGTTATTGCATACCCTGAATGAATCCTCCTCCAGAGTATATACTATATTTTCATTCCCAATCTTATGTGATATATATTCATACCTGCCATCACTTACAACCGAAACCACGCCGTCATTTATTACAGTCAGCTTATCTGTAATCTCCGCACCGTCCGCCTCATTAAAGGCACTCAATACCACGCCACTATCCTTCAGAGATGCCGTAATAAGATACTCTCCCTCTTCAAAGCCGGCAACATATGCAAAGAACAACCCCTTGTCATTTTTAATTGTCTCAGAAAGCACCGTAGTAAACGCTTTTGCATTTACCGGAATAAGCGTAAATATAAGCAGAAAAATCCATTTTTTCATTCTCTTTACACCTCACATCGGTTAGTATGTTCTTAAAAATTTATAAAATTCAGATTATTTTGAAATTTTTGTCGCTTTTTTCTTAATTATGTGTTATAATACTTCTATACATATTATACGAAAGGTGGAATCACTTATGATGATACACAATGACATCAAACAAATACTTATTTCCGAGGAAGAAATTGCTGCATCTGTGCAGAAAATTGCTGATAAAATCAACAAGGACTATGAGGGCAAGGAAATTCTTTTTGTCGTTATTTTAAAGGGTTCACTTGTATTTGCGGCTGACCTTATGAGAAAAATCAACGTGCCGATGAGAGTAGATTTCATGCAGGCATCAAGCTATGGCAGTGGCACCGAATCCTCCGGTTTAATAAAAATAAAGAAAGACCTTGAAAACAGAGCCGACGGAAAGCACATACTCATTATCGAGGATATTATAGACAGCGGAAACACACTTGCAGCACTTAAGAATGAGCTTCTTGCAAGAAATCCCGCAAGCGTTAAAATCTGTACTCTTCTTAACAAGCCGGAGAGACGTGTAACTCATGTTGATGTTGATTACATGGGAATTGATATTCCCGACGAATTTGTTGTAGGATACGGACTTGACTTTGATGAGCGTTACCGTCATCTCCCCTATATCGGCATTCTCAATCCGAGAGTTTACGCAAAAATCTAAGTTATATGCAAGGTTTTTCAACAATAGTAAGCAGCATTCTTACGCTCGGTCTTGCTGTACTCATCGGATTTATAAGTGTAAAGACAGGTTATCTTGACATAAAAATAAAGGATGCTATATCAAGAGTTATTATGCGCATAACTCTTCCGCTTCTTATGATAACCTCACTCACAAAGCTTACACTCGACCAAAGCAAAGTAACCAACAGTATAATAACAGTTATAGCCTCGCTTCTTATTATCGGGATTCTTTTCTTTTCGGGAAAAATAACCTCGCATTTTATGAAGCTTGACGCTACCAGAAGAAGGACACATATATGCATGAGCTGCTTCGGCAATGTAGTGTTTATTGCCTATCCGCTCATTCAGGCACTTTTTGGGGATGAGGGGCTTTTATATGCCGCTTTGTTTGCATTTGCCAATGATTGCTGGCTTTGGAGTGCCGGGGTATATACCATGTCAGGCGGTACAGATAAAACCGCATCTGTATGGAAGAACCTACGCAGACTTATAACACCGTCAACCATAGGCTTTATGATATCTCTTGTTATGCTTGTAACAGGATTCAGGTTTACCGGCATAATAAAAGAGGTTCTTACAAATGTAGGTTCTCTCACAACCTATCTGTCAATGCTTTTTATCGGAATGACACTTGCAATCGTCGATTTCAGGAATATATTTAAGCGTGTGAGTCTTTATGCACTTATCGCCGTAAAAATGCTCATTATTCCTGCATTGCTTGTATTAGTGCTTAAATTCATTCCGATAGATATCACAGTAAAATCAGTACTGATTTTACAAGCGGCAATCCCCACTTCAACTGTTGTGGTAATTCTGACAACCGACTACAATTGCGATACCGTATATGGTGCTGAGGGTGTATTTTTATCAACACTTTTAAGCCTTGCCACGCTTCCTGCAATGTATTGGTTTATGCAGATGATATGGATATGATAAGGAGGATTGAGTAATGTCAATACCAAACGATCCGGCTATTCTTTTAAGCTATATAAACACACAGCTACGAGACTTCTATCCGTCACTTGCCGAGCTTTGCTCCGCACTGTCGGTAGGCGAATCGGAAATACGTTCAAAGCTTGCACTTATCGGCTATGAATATAAGCCGGAAAGAAATCAATTTGTTTAAAGAAAGGTTGTTTTACTACCATGCTTGAAGTTGAGTATAAATCACTGCTGACAAAAGAAATATTTGATAAAATCCGGTCACACTACAATTGGGACCATATAAAAACTCAGACAAATTACTATTATTTTGACAACACCGGGGAACTTTCAAAAAGGCATATCACTGTCCGTGTACGCGAAATTGATGATAAGTATTTTTTACAGATTAAAGCACACAAAAATCCGGGGGAGGCGTTACAGATATCAGAGGAGAGTGAGTTTGCACTTGATTCTCTGCCCGAAACCATAAGTGCAGAGGACGCATACGAATACATCGGAGTGCATACAGGAGGGCTTTCCTTGCTTGGAAATCTCATAACCTGCCGCCATTCTCTTATGTGGGCAGACGGAGTGGAAATCTGCCTGGACAAAAGTGAGTATTTTGACCGTATCGATTATGAAATCGAGGTTGAATATACCGGTGATTTTCCGCCGGCGCTTATGACGGAGCTTAACGGTCTTGGTGTGGAATTTAAAGAAAAAACAAAGGGAAAATATTCACGATTTGTTAAAAGAATGATGGAAATCATCAAAAGCGGAGAATAATGGGATTCTGTTAAATTATGGTTTATACGATTTGTTAGCACTTATTCAAACAACGCTATGGGGCTTTGCCCCTCGATGCTTTTATATAACTGCTTATTTTGCTATACCCCAGTTCATTTTCTGTCCGCAGCAACAGAAAACGAACCAAAAGAATGCTGTTAAAGGCTTTCCCCCTTTAAAATCCCCCTTTAACAGATTTTGTGGTTGCGGCACATAGCCGCAGGGAATGGCTTGGTGTAAGCTTGTTAGAGAGTTTGGTGTGAATTTGAAATGTAGCAAACAGACAACAAATAAAATCACAATGTATATGGTATCGCTTTTCATCCTGTCACAAATACAGTAATTATCCTGATATAAAGTCGCGAAGCTTGCTCTACAACGCTACGCCATCGA
>JAZQKZ010000018.1:0-109486 GCA_045542415.1 Clostridia bacterium | reverse complement strand
TTTATTTTCTTTTGCGAACGGCGGGCGTCCCATCGAGGAACGCCCGCCGTTATGCGTTTTTTACGAAAAGAAACTCTAACGTACCCATGTACGCCTACGAGTTCCTTTTCGCAAAATCTGCCCTAATTTCTCGCAGTCTGATAGCTTGCAGACAGGTTTGTCTACAAGCTGAGGCATCCGTATCATGCGATACGGATGCCTCGTTTTATATCAATATTTTATTTTTCCATTTTCCGCTGTAATAGCGAATAACGGGAATCATTGCGGCAATTCCCCAGGAAATCGGAATTGCGATCCATAATCCGGTAAGCCCGAACGGACGCACGAGAATATATGAAGCAATAATTCGCACGGCAAGCTCAACAAGTCCGGTTATCAGTGATACATTAACATCACCTGCACCGTGAACCACATTCAGATAACAACGCATGATGCCTGCCATAAAGTATGCAATGCCTATAATTTTTAAATACTGTGTACCTATATCAAGAGCCTGTGCTGCTTCTGAGGGGTCAAGGAAAATGAGAAGAAGTCTGTTTCCGAAAAAGAGCATTATGGCGGCAATCAGGGCACAGTAGCCCAATACTATGGCAAGCGTGCGATAAAGACCGAGCTTTACTCTTTCAAGCTTTTTTGCTCCGGCATTTTGTCCGCAGAATACGGATAAAGACATGCCCATTGTGACAACAACCATTATAGCAAGCGAGTCTATTTTGGTTGAAGCAGTGTATGCAGCAATAGCCATTGTTCCGAAGCTGTTGATAAGCCGCTGAACGCTCATTGTTCCCAGACATATCATGCTGCTTTGGAGTGCGGCGGGAATGCCTGTACGGAATATATTCTCGGCTGCTCTTCTGTCAGGCTTGATTCTTGTACCGTTGAGATTGAAATCATAACGGTTTCGCAATATGTAAGTAAGACATGCAGCGGCTGAGAGTGCCTGTGCAACGACTGTTGCATAAGCTACGCCGGCAACACCGCCGTTAAATACTATTACAAATAAAAGGTCAAGTACTATATTTAAAAATGTCGAAAGTATCAGCATATATAAGGGAGTACGCGAATTTCCCATGCTTCTTAATATAGCAGAGCAGGCATTATATGCCATTACAAAAGGCATGCCAAGAAGTACTATTCTGAAATATGTCAGCGAATCTGCAAGAATTTCATCGGGAGTCTGTAAAAATTTCAATACCGGTGCACTGAAGATAATTCCGAGTGAAACCATAACAACGGAAATAACCGAAAGTACACATATAAGAGTTCCGACTGTTCGGCGGAGCAATGCAAAGTTTCTTGCACCGAAGGTTTGCGAAATTATAATTCCGGCACCGCTTGTCATACCCATGCAAAGACAGAAGGTGAGCATTTGGAGTGTACCGGTTGAGCCGACAGCTGCAAGCGCCTGCGCACCGACAAACTTTCCTACAATCGTGGAATCCACAAGATTGTAAAACTGCTGAAAAATGTTTCCGATAAGCATCGGAGCAGCAAAAGACAGAATAAGAGAAATAGGATTTCCCTCGGTCATTGAAATTGTTTTTGCTTTCATAAATAACGCCTCCTTGTACAAAATAAATTAGCGTGGTTTTTATGGTACGCACATTATACCTCAATGAAATTCAGATAGCAACACTTTTTTTATTTTTTGTGCAAATCAGCAGTTTAAAAAGGAATTATATACCTATAATTGGTGAAGTGTTAAATTTGGGATAAGTATATCGGAAAATAATTGCGAAATTGCCGTAGAAGCACGAAAAAAAACAAAAAAACTAAAAAAAATATAAAAAAGCACTTGAAAAATAGAATAAATTGGTGTATAATAGATATATATAATATGTATGGAGGAATTTACAATGATTAGCAAGGCATTTCAGAATATAATTACACAGATGGCAGATGTGTTCCCGAAAAAGTTCGGTATAGCAGATGCACAGGGTCTGGTTCTGGCATATACGGGAAGTGAACCGCCAAAGGAAATTATGGATGATCTGGTATATGCAGCTACGAATAATGACAAGATTTTATATAAGGACGGTTATACAGTCCGTGTAATGTCAAATAAGCCGTATGCTGAATATGTAGTATATGTAGAGGGAACAGACGAGGTTAGTAAGTATTGCTGTAATGCTATAGCGGTTGCTGCAAATAATGTTCGTCATTATTATGATGAGAAGTATGATAAGACAAACTTCATGCAGAACATAATATTTGATAATCTTCTTTCATTTGACCTTCACCAGAAAGCAAGAGAGCTTCATGTAGATATCGATGTTCCCAGAGCAGTATTCTATATCAAGCGTCAGGAAAACGGTGATACGGGTATATATGAGGTTATCCGCAATATGTTCCCGGATAAGGAAAAGGATTTTGTAATCAATATTGATTCAAACAATATAGTTCTTATCAAGGAGCTTAAAGAGGTTATCGGTTCAGCAGAGCTTGAAACAATGGCTGAGCAGATTCTTGCTACTGTAAATTCAGAGACAATGATGCGTGTGCTTATCGGATTAAGTACTGTAGCTGTTAATATAGATGAACTCAATAATTCATATAAGGAAGCACAGATTGCCTTAGAGGTTGGTAAGGTATTCGAGGAAGAAAAGAATATCTTAAACTATGACAGCTTAGGTATAGGAAGACTTATTTATCAGCTTCCGATTAAGCTTTGTGAGTTATTCTTACAGGAGGTATTTAAGAAGGGTGATATTGCATCACTTGATGATGAAACAATCCTTACAATTAATAAGTTCTTCGAGAACGACCTCAACGTAAGTGAAACATCAAGACAGCTCTTCGTTCACAGAAACACACTCGTGTATCGTTTAGAGAAGATTATGAAGCTTACGGGTCTTGATTTAAGAAAGTTTGATCAGGCGATAGTATTCAAGGTAGCGATGATGGTACACAAGTATCTGGCATCAAATCCGATGAAGATATAATTATGAAATAGTATAATATAGGGATGTCGCCGACATCCCTATATATTTATGTAGGAGATTAATATGAATGAGTTGAACACAGAGAACACAAACGGTTTTTTTGCTGAAGAAAAGAAGAAAAGAAAAAGATTTTCCGTTGGTTGCTGCGGATTTTTTCTGAGTATTGTAATAGCAGTTGTTATAGCAAGTGTTGCAAGCTCGGCATTTACTGCGTATTCTATTTTTAGTACCGATTTCTCGGAAACGGACGATAAAATAGGTATATTTGAAAGAAAGCTTTCACAGATAGATGAGCTTCTTGATGAATTTTATTTTTACGATATAGATGAAAATGAGATGATGGAGAATGCAGTTGCCGCATATGTTGAGGGGCTGGACGAACCATATACACATTATTACAATAAAGAGGATTTTGAATCCTACACATCAGAGCTTGAAGATACCTATGTCGGTATAGGTGTGGTTATTTCAGCTAATGATAACGGATTCATTGAGGTTGTAGCCCCGTTTGAGGGAAGTCCGGCGTATGCTGCGGGAATTTTGCCCGGTGATTTTATTATAAGTGTGAACGGTGTGGAATACAGTGCAGACGAAATGGATGCGGCAGTATCAGTTATACGCGGCGGTGAGGCAGGTACAACGGTAGAGCTTGTTGTCATAAGAGACGGAAATAAAATGACATTTACGGTTGAAAGAGGAAGTATATCGGCAGAGTCGGTAACTACCGAAATGCTGGATAACGGAATCGGATATGTCAGAATATCCTCTTTTAACACGCATGAGGCAGGCTCAAAGCAAGATACCTATACTGAATTCAAGGAAAAAGTTAATGGACTGACAAAGTCGGGTATGAAGAAGATGATAATAGATCTTCGTGATAATCCGGGCGGTGCATTGGATGTTGTATGCAATATTGCAGATATGATTGTTCCGGAGGGCACAATAACATATATGCAGTATAAAGACGGTGAGCGTGAGGATTACACATCTGATGCAAATGAAATGAATATTCCAATTGCAGTGCTTATAAATGAGAACAGTGCAAGTGCATCAGAGGTTCTTACGGGTTGTCTTAAGGATTATAAAAAAGCGACTGTTATAGGTAAGACCAGCTACGGTAAGGGTGTGGTGCAGACAGTATTCCCGTTTCCGGACGGTAGCGGAATGTCAATGACTATTGCAAACTATTTCTCGCCGAGCGGTACATGTATTCACGGTACGGGAATAGCACCTGATATAGAAGTTGATTTGCCGGAGGAATATGAATATTATTATGCTTCGGCGGTTCCGATTGAAGATGATACACAGCTTCAAAAAGCGATTGAAGTCCTTAATCAGTAAAAATGGGGACACCAAATAAACGGGACACGAAATATAGCGAAAGGATACAGCTATGATATTAATGAACGGAAACGGACTCAAAAAGATGTTTCTGGATGAAACTCTTTTTGACAACGTATCTTTTAATATAGACAGTGCCGATAAAATCGGCTTTGTCGGTGTAAACGGAGCCGGAAAATCCACGCTTGCAAAGATTATAACAGGTCAGATGGATTATGACAGCGGTGAAATATTCAAGAATAAATTCACCAAAATCGGATATCTTGACCAGTATGCCTGCTCGGAGAGCGATAACACGATAATGCAGGAAATGCTGACTTCGTTTAGTGAGGTTACAGAAATTGAGCATCAGCTCGATGACATCCGTTATGATATAGAAAACGGTAACGGCGACCTTGACGAGCTTGTAAAGCGACAGACGAGACTGCAGGAGAGGTTTGCGGAGCTTGACGGATTTTTTTATAAAAATAAAATAAAAAGTACACTAATAGGATTAGGATTCAGTGAGGATGATTTTTTACTTCATGTAAATAAGCTTTCGGGCGGACAGAAAACAAGAGTTGCGTTGGGTAAGATTTTATTATCTGATGCAAATTTACTTTTGCTTGATGAGCCTACAAACCATCTTGACATTGAATCGGTAGAATGGCTTGAGGGATTTTTAAATACCTGCAAAGCAGCATTTATTGTAATTTCGCATGACCGATATTTCCTTGACAGGGTCACAAACAAGACCTTTGAGCTTGAAAACGGACGATTCAGAAGCTATAACGGAAACTACAGTGCATATATGGCACAGCGTGAAATTGACAGAAAAACCGAGGAGCGCAACTATGCCAATACAATGGCAGAGATTGAACGTTTGGAGGGGATTGTCGAGCAGCAAAGACGTTGGAACAGAGAAAGAAATATAAAGACAGCTGAATCCAAGATGAAAGTCATAGAGAAGCTTGAGGAAAGCCTGGTAAAGCCCATGCAGTCACCTGATGAAATAGAGTTTTCGTTTAAAGCATGTGCCGGTGGTGGTCAGGACGTACTGATTGCCGAAAAGCTTGCAATGAAATTTGAGGACAAAAAGATTTTTTCTGACGCAAATCTTCATATAAGAAAAGGCGAAAAGGTGTTTTTATTAGGTCCGAACGGTTGCGGTAAGACAACACTCATAAAAATCATAATGGGGATGTATAAACCGACAATGGGCGAGTACAAGCTGGGTGCGAATATTTTCACCGGATACTATGACCAGATACAGGAAAATCTGAATATGGAAAATACTGTCTTTGACGAGGTATATGATGAATATCCGACACTTACAGTTACGCAGATAAGAAATGCACTTGCGGCATTTCTCTTTAAGGGTGAGGATGTATTTAAAGAAATAAAGAAATTATCGGGCGGAGAGCGTGCAAGAGTAGAGCTTGCAAAGCTGATGCTTAAAAGTGTAAATTTCCTCATCATGGACGAGCCTACCAACCATCTTGATATTGAATCAAGAGAAGCACTTGAAGCGGCACTGACAGATTATGACGGTACAATGCTTATGGTATCGCATGACCGATACTTTATAAATAAGCTTGCTGACAGAATCATATATATGAATGAAGACGGACTTGTCAGCTATAGCGGTGGCTATGACTATTTCCTTGAGCACCGCAAGGCGGCAGTTGAAGAAGAGGTTGCAAAGGAGCAACCCAAAAACCTTGACTACAAGGAGCAAAAACGTCTTGAAGCACAGAAGCGTAAGACGATAAACCGCTTTAAAAAGGTGGAGGAGCTTATCGGTGAAGCCGAGGCAGAAATAGAAGAAAAGAGTAAGGGCTTTGAGGATCCTAAGGTAGCAACGGACTTTGTACTTGCGGCAGATTTGCAGAAGGAAATTGACGCAATAAATGAAAAGCTCGAAGAGTTGCTCGCAGAATGGGAAGAGCTTCAGATAGAGATAGAAGAGAACGGATACGAGGTTTAGTGTAAAAAATAAGCTTCACATCTCATCGTTCGCTTCTGTTTGGAGTATCAGCACATGCCGGTGCCTCTATGAGAGGCAATCTGCTTGCTTCTTTTTCACACTATTGTAAAAATTATGGAGGAATAAAGGATGAGAGCAGTAATACAGAGAGTATTAAATTCATCGGTGGAGATTGACGAAAAAGTTGCCGGAAAGTCGGGAAAAGGAATGTTAATTCTTCTTGGAGTAGGCAAGGAGGACACAGCCGAGGATATAAATAAGCTTGTGAATAAGCTTATAAAGCTTAGAATTTTCGATGACGAGGACGGAAAAATCAATAAGAGTATAACGGATATAAACGGTGAAATACTTATAGTTTCGCAGTTTACACTTTATTGGAGCTGTAAAAAGGGAACACGTCCGTCATTTGATAATGCTATGCCGCCCAAAGAGGCAGAGGAAATGTATGAGCAGTTTGTCAAAACAATGCGTGAAACAGGCATACACTGCGAAACAGGCGAGTTCGGTGCAGATATGAAAGTAAGCCTTGTAAATGACGGTCCTGTTACAGTATATTTGGATACAAAAGAGAATTTTTAATTGAAGCATTATAGGATGTGTTATATTATTCATAAATATGAATAATTATAGATTATAATTTGCACAAAAATAAAAATAAACCTTTACAAAAGGAATAAAGTGCGGTATAATAGAATAGTTAAAATAGATTACTTAGGAGATGTTAAGTCTGAATAAATTTCCGCATCTTACTATTTTTCAAGACTCGGAGTACCACTGTACGCCGTCGCCTTTCAAAACAGCAATCTGCGAAAATTTCTTTCAGCCTTGTCTTTGAGAAAGGGGCAATTGATATATTATGATAAAAGCAGCAGTACTTGGTGCAACAGGCTATGCAGGTATTGAGCTTGTACGTTTGCTTTCAAACCACCCGGAGGTAAGCATTGAGGTTTTAGGCTCACAGAGCTTTGCGGGAAAGAAGATAAGCGAGGTATATCCGAATTTCAAGGGTGTACTTGAAAAGGAATGTACTGTAGTTGATATGGATGCAGTATCAAAGTGTGACGTGGCTTTTACGGCACTTCCGCACGGAGCATCAAAGGACGTTATTCCTGCACTTTTGGAAACAGGAGTAAAGGTAATAGATTTAAGCGGTGACTTCCGTTATGATGATGTCAAGGTATATGAAGAGTGGTACGGTCAGGAGCATTCATCACCGGAGCTGTTAAAGGAATCGGTTTACGGACTTCCGGAGCTGCACAGAGATAAGATTAAGTCAGCAAGACTTATCGGAAATCCGGGTTGCTATACAACATGCTCTATTCTTGGTGCGGCACCGCTTTTAGCATCAGGTGCAGGCAGCACAAAGAATATAATCGTAGATGCAAAGTCAGGTGTAACCGGTGCAGGACGCGGTCTTTCGCATCAGGTACATTTCTGTGAATGTGCAGAAACTGCAAAGGCATACAAGATTGCAACACATCGCCACACCTCAGAAATTGAGCAGGAGCTTTCACATATTGCAAATGAAGAGGTAATGCTTTCATTCACACCGCATCTTATACCGGTAAAGCGTGGTATATTAGCTACAATATATGTAAATCTTAATAAGCCTTACACAACAGAGGAGTTACAGAAGATTTATGCGGATTACTACAAGGACGAGTTTTTTGTAAGAGTAATGGAGCCGGGAGTGTTACCGGAAATTAAGAATATTGCAGGCTCAAATTTCGTTGACATTGGCGTAATCGCAGATGAACGCCTACAGCGTGCAGTTGTAGTTTCAAGTATTGACAACATAGTAAAGGGTGCGGCAGGACAGGCTGTGCAGAACATGAATATTCTGTTTGGTCTGGATGAGAAAACAGCACTTTCAAATGCGGGCTTCTACTTATAATCAAGGAGATAAAAATGGAACATCTTATTAAAAAAGCACAAATCTTAATTGACGCACTTCCGTATATCCAGAAGTTTGCGGGTAAGACGGTTGTAGTTAAATACGGCGGCAACGCTATGATAAATGAAGAGTTAAAGAACTCTGTTATGGAGGATATAACTCTTCTGAAGTTTATCGGCTTAAACCCGATTGTAGTTCACGGTGGAGGTCCGGATATTTCGAAGGCATTAAATGACAGAGGCTTAAAGAGCGAGTTTATAAACGGCTTGCGAGTAACAGATAAGGAAACAATGAGTGTAGCTCAGCAGGTGCTTATCGGTAAAACAAATAAGGAAATTGTTGCACTTTTAAATACTAAGGGCGGCCGTGCTGTCGGTATAAGCGGTATTGACGGTGCAATGATGAAGTGTAAGAAGCAATACACCGAGGTTGACGGCAAGCAGATGGATTTAGGCTATGTGGGTGACGTGGTTGAGGTAAATAACGAGCTTATGGACTTGCTCTGTAACGACCAGTGGATTCCGGTAATCGCACCGATCGGTACAGATGACGAGGGTAACAGCTATAACGTAAATGCTGACAGTGTTGCAGGTGCGGTTGCATCAGCCGTTAAGGCTGAAAAGCTTATTCTTTTAACAGACGTTGAGGGTGTTAAGGATAAGGATGGCAACGTAATTTATGAGGCACATAAGCATGAGATACATGATATGATAAGCGATGGCACAATAAGCGGCGGCATGATTCCGAAAGTCCTCGGATGCCTTGATGCAATTGATGCAGGTGTAACAGGCGTACATATCATAGACGGACGTGTTCCGCATTGCTTACTGCTTGAAATATTTACAAAGACAGGTATTGGTACACTTATCAAGAGTGAACGTTATTAAGTGATTGCAGAGCAATCTGAGATAATAGATAATAAAGAATAGATAATAGTTGTTGAAATTTTTGCAGGCAAAAATTTTTGATTATTATTGGCTGAAAGGAACAAAAAACAATGAAAATGTCAAAACTTCTCATGCCTACGTTGCGTGAGGTGCCCTCAGAGGCAGAGATAACAAGCCATAGATTAATGTTAAGAGCAGGTATGATAAGAAAGCTTGCAGCAGGAATTTATTCATATCTTCCGTTAGGCTTACGCTCATTACAGAAGATTGAGCAGATTGTAAGAGAAGAAATGAACAGAGCAGATGCACAGGAGCTGTTAATGGCGGCACTTCTTCCGGCAGAAGCATACCAGGCTTCAGGACGTTGGGAGGTATTCGGACCGTCAATGTTCAAGTTAAAGGACAGAAACAATCGCGATTTCTGCTTAGGACCTACACACGAGGAGCTTTTTACACAGACTGTAATTGATAATGTAAAGTCATATAAGGAATATCCGATGACTTTATATCAGATTCAGACCAAGTACCGTGACGAGGGCCGTCCGAGATTCGGTGTGATGCGTGGAAGAGAGTTCATCATGAAAGACGCATACAGCTTTGATACAACTCAGGAGGGACTTGATAAGTCATATCAGGCTATGTATGATGCATATTGCAGAATCTTCACACGTCTTGGACTTGACTTCACAATAGTTGACGCAGACAGTGGTGCAATGGGCGGCAGCGGCAGCCAGGAGTTCATGGTTAAGTCACCGGTAGGTGAGGACGGCATTGCATACTGCGACGCATGCGGTTATGCGGCAAATTATGAAAAGTGTGAGTGTATTGTATGTGAGAAGCCGCAGATTGAGGGCGACTTCGATATGGAAAAGGTACACACTCCGAATGCTCATACAATTGATGAATTAGTATCATTCTTAGGAATGGAAGCTCATAATTTCGCAAAGACAATCATCTACAAAGCAGATGATAAGTACATTGCCGCAATGGTAAGAGGCGACAGAGAAATCAACGAGGTTAAGCTCAAGAACTTAGTCGGCTGTGTTGATGATTTGGAGCTTGCAGAGCCGTTTAAGGTTCGTGAGATTACAAATGCAGAGGTAGGCTTTGCAGGTCCTGTAGGACTTGACATTGAGTTATACGTTGATAAGGAAGTTGCATTAATGAAGAACTTCGTTATCGGTGCAAACGAAACAGATATGCACTATAAGAATGTAAATATCGGCAAGGACTTTGAGGCAGGTGTGGTTGCTGACATCAGAGTAGTTGAAGAGGGCGATGTTTGTCCGAAGTGCGGCAAGCCGATTAAGACTGCACAGGGTATCGAGGTTGGTCATATCTTCAAGCTCGGCACAAAGTACTCGGATGCATTAGGCTTAAAGTATCTTGACGAAAACGGCAAGAGCCAGACAGTAATCATGGGCTGCTACGGTATCGGTGTAACACGTTGTATAGCTGCGGTAATTGAGCAGAACTATGACGAAAACGGTATCAAGTGGCCGGTATCATGTGCACCGTTCGAGGCAATTGTTGTGCCTGCAAATCATAAGGTTGCGGAACAGATGGAAGCGGCTGAGAAGATTTACGAGGACTTAAAGGCAGCAGGAATTGACGTTCTCTTAGACGACAGAAGCGAGCGTGCCGGAGTTAAGTTCAAGGACGCAGACCTTATCGGTATTCCGGTAAGAATCGTAGTCGGCAAGATGATCAGCGAGGGAATTGTTGAGTACAAGGAGCGTGCAACAGGTGTAAGCGAGGATAAGGATATCGCAACTGCCGTTAAGGACGTAATTGAATTTGTAAAGAATAATAAGTAATGTTTGACAGGGTATCGGTTGCGATGCCCTGTCTTGCTTTACAAATCATTTGATGTGTGGTATAATTTGGGTATAGAGCAAACTTGATAAAATGAGGTGAAAGGCTATGTCATTAAGAAAACAAATAATTTCAATTTTACTTGCAACGAGCATATGTGCAAGCACAACAGCCTGGGCGGCAGAGGTAGGAGTTGTTGAGGTTTTTAAAACGGATGAAGCGAAGCTTGCCGAAACTCAACAATTGGTAGAAAATCGGGAATTTATTACACGTCAGATGGAATACCTTGACCGGGGACTTGTTGCAGTAAAAACAAATAAAGGAATTTTCCTTTCGTGGAGATGGCTCGGAACGGAATCAAATACTACGAAATATAATATCTACCGTGACGGTAAGAAGCTCAACGCATTTCCGCTCAATATAACAAATTTCACCGATGAAAGCGGAACGGTAGAAAGCAAATATCAGGTTGAGGCTGTTGTTGACGGGGTTGAACAGGAGAAGTGTAATGCTGTAACAGTATGGGAAAGCAATATGCTTGAAATTCCATTGCTTGACAGACCGCAGGCAGTGGAGCCTGACGGTGAGCCGATGTATGCAGATGAAAACAGTAACAAGGTAGTTGAATACAGACCGGCCGAAACAAGTATTGCCGACCTTGACGGTGACGGTCAGCTTGATATTGTACTCAAATGGGATCCCGATAATTCAAAGGACAATTCAGAGAACGGCATCACATCACCTGTGATACTTGACGGCTACAAGCTCGACGGAACGCATATGTGGAGAATTAATCTCGGATACAATATTCGTGCAGGTGAACATTATACGCAGTTTATGGTTTATGACCTCGACGGAGACGGCAAGGCGGAGGTTGTGTGCAAAACAGCCGACGGTACGACTGACGCCAAGGGTAAGGTGATCGGTCATAAAAATGTAGTGTGGCGTGACGAAAACGGACGTATTCTGCGTGGTGATGAATATCTCACAGTATTTAACGGTGAAACGGGCGAAATTATTAACACAATAAAATACGAGCCGGGAAGAGGAAAGATAGAGGAGTGGGGCGATGATTACGGAAATCGTTGTGACCGTTTCCTTGCGTGTGTGGCATATCTTGACGGTATGACTCCCAGTGTTATTATGTGTCGGGGTTACTATACACGGATGTACCTTGTAGCATACAATTTTGTTGACGGAAAGCTCAAAAAGCTGTGGACATTTGACTCGAATAAGGCAGGCTATGAATATTACGGACAGGGAAATCATAGCATAGCGGTTGCTGACGTTGATTTTGACGGCAAGGATGAAATTATATATGGCTCGGCAGTGATAGACGATGACGGCAAGGGATTGTATTCAACAGGTCTCGGTCATGGAAATGCACAGCACACAAGCGACCTTATTCCTGACAGACCGGGACTTGAGATTTTTTCGGGACACGAAAGTGACGATGCCGAATTTGGTATGGAAATGCGTGATGCACGCACGGGTGAAATTCTTTGGGGCTCGTTTGAGGGCAGAAGCTTAAACCGAATGGCAAGTGCAGATATTGACCCGGATTACAGCGGTGCAGAAAGCTGGATGTCTGATAAGATGATGTCATCTGACGGAACGGTTATTGGTACAAATAATGTTGATATCAGAAACTTCTTTATTTACTGGGATGGTGATTTCGGACGTGAGCTTCAGGACGGCAATAATATATATAAATGGTTGCCTGTAAGTAAGCTGTCACAGGTAATTTTTACGCCTTATAATTATGTATCGAACGGCGGTACAAAGGCATATCCGGGTATAACGTGCGATATGCTCGGCGACTGGAGAGAGGAAACAATCTACTTTAAAACAGACAGCTCAGCAATGGCTGTATTTACAACAACTACGCCTACAGATTATAAGATTTATACTCTTATGCACGATTTGCAGTACAGAACATATATCACAACCCAGAATGTAGGCTATAATCAGCCGCCGCACTTAGGATATTATCTCGGCTTTGACACAAAGGAAATACCTGTATCGAGAGCGAGGGTAACATATAACGGTACTGAATACACAAATCCTGACCTTGAAAAGGGAATAAAGTATTACCCGATTGAAAGCCTTGGTGCAGACGAAAGCGTTTCAATGGTTATAGGAAGTCCGTTTTCAATGGTAAACGGTGCTATGATGCGGATTGATAAAAACAGTGACGCTACTCCGCTTATCCGTGATGACAGAACCTTGGTGCCGCTCAGATTTATTGCCGAAGCCTTTGGTGCAGAGGTAAACTGGGATGGTACTAAGCGTGAGGTTACAATAAAGCAGGACGATAATATTATAAAGCTCGTTATTGATTCGGCAAGCTATACGATAAATGACAAGGAAATGATGCTTGATGTGCCTGCGGCGATAATTTCAGACCGGACGTATATTCCGCTTCGTGCAGTTGTAGAAGCGCTTGGCAAAAAGGTTGCGTGGGACAGCAGAGGTGTTATCTATATAAATAATAACACAGAATCGCTGAGCGATGAACAGGCTGTGATATTATATGAGGGTATTATAGGCTATTCCGAGTAATACGAAAAATAACAGGCAGAGTACTGCCTGCTATTTTTTTGAAAATCTTATCTCAATCATATTCAAAGTAAAAGTAAGCGAGGTGTAAAGCAAAAATGCAAGTACACTAAAGATTGCAAACGGAATTAAAATCCCTGAGTCCATCTTTTGAAGCTCAAATATTCCTCTGAAATAATGAGCAGAAAAATACAAGCCAATCGGCATCAACAGCACCAATATCGCCTTGTAACGGTTAAACGGTCTGCTTATCTTAAACAATACCATAAACCCGACTGCTGCAAGTGTGAGCGTTGTAACGGTTGAAATTGCTTCATCGCTCATTTTCAAAAATCTTCCTGCTATTATAAGTGCAGAAATTGTAAAGAAATTAGTAAGTGCCGCAGGCAATGCTTTTATAACGATATTTTTTATAAAGCTACCCTTGATAAGCGAATTGTTTTTCTCCAGTGCCAGTAAAAATGCAGGTATTCCGATTGTAAACGCATTTATCAGCGACACCTGTGACGGCTCAAGCGGATATTGTGACAGCGTAAGCATAGCAAACAGTGCAAGCAGGAAAGAGAATATGTTTTTTATAAGAAACAGTCCGGCACTGCGTTCAATGTTGTTTACAACCCGCCTGCCCTCATGCAGTATTTGCGGCATATGTGAGAAATCTGAATCAAGCAGTACAAGCTGTGAAACCTGCTGTGCCGCTTCCGAGCCTGTTGCTATTGCAATTGAACAATCAGCATCCTTTAAGGCAAGCACATCATTTACTCCGTCGCCGGTCATGGCAACGGTATTGCCGTTATTCTGAAGTGCATGCACAAGCTTTCGTTTCATTTGCGGGGTAACTCGTCCGAAAATGGTGTAATTCTTTACTGCGTCTGCAATTTCATCGTCATCGAGTGTAGATGCATCTACATACTTGTCCCAATTCTTTATATTTGCCTTTTTCGCAATTTCAGAAACCGTAATCGGATTATCGCCCGAAATTACCTTTATATCAATGCCTTGAGAATAGAAATATTTAAAAATTTCAGAACAGTTTTTGCGTATTTTATTCTGAAGAATTATTAGTCCAAGTAACTGAACTTTATCAGTGAGCCTGCCGTTAAAATTGTTTCCGCAATATCGGGCAAATACAATAACACGCCTGCCTTTTCCGGATTGGGCGTCAATAACGTTACGGTAAAGGGGAAAATCATCACCGAGAACAAACTCTGCCGCACCTAAAATATAGGCATTAGAGTCTATTATTGCAGCAGAAAATTTATTGCTTGACGAAAAAGGAAAGATTTTTTCTGCCTTTTTATAGTTATTTCCGAAATGATTTTTTATTGCCGTAATTGTTGTTGAATCGTCGTTCATTGAAGTGGCAAAACAACCTATAAGAGTGCTGAATTCATTTTCATCAGTACCGTTTAGTGGTATAAGCTTGCTTAACTTCATTGTGTTTTCTGTAATGGTTCCGGTTTTATCCAGACACAGTACATCAACTCTGGCAAGTGTTTCAACGCACGACATATCATGCACAAGAACTTTTTTGCGTGCAAGTCGCATTACGCTTAGTGTAAGTGCGACAGTAGTAAGCAGATACAGTCCTTCGGGAATCATTCCCAGCAGTGCCGCAACCATTGCACTGATGCAGTCCTGTAACGGCAGATGAGCATAAAAAAACTGCTCACAAAACATTATTATACCGATAGGAATAATTACGATTCCGACAAATTTTATAAGTCGGTTAAGCTCATAGAGCATTTTTGAATGCTCACGTTCATCAAGCTGCTTTGCCTGTGCGGAGAGTTTTGAGATATATGAGTTGTCACCGACCTTATCAAGTCTTGCTCGGCATTCGCCGGATATTATAAAGCTGCCAGACATAAGCATATCGCCTGAATGCTTTAAAATTTCATCAGCTTCACCCGTAAGCAGGGATTCGTTGACAAGCACTTCGCCATCAAGTATGATTGCATCAGCATAAATCTGGTTTCCGGCAGAGAATACTGCCACATCATCAAGCACTGTTTCGTGAACTGCAAGAGTAGAAAGAGTGCCGTTGCGGATAACATGAGCCTGCGGTGCATGAAGCATATTCAGCTTGTCAAGCGTGCGTTTTGAACGGATTTGCTGAATGATACCGATTAATGTATTTGCAATAATTATAGGCATAAAGGTTAGCCCCTTGTAATTGCCGACAAGTATCAAAAGGGCGGCAAGTATGGCAAAAATGAGATTAAAATAGGTAAAAAGATTTTTTAAAATAATCTCGCCGATTGTGTGCGAATTAAAATTACTTACCGCATTTGTCAAATCAGCATCAATGCGTGATTGTACCTGCAAATCGGTAAGCCCGCAATCCGCAGATGGTGAATAGCGTTCAATATCCATTTTACCGCCTCCTTTCTGATAGTTGTTATCTATTCGTTATTATCTCTTATCTGTAATCTAAATTATACCATAGAAGTATAATTATAGCAACGGATAATACAAAAAGTTTAAGAATTGTTAAAATATGTGTTGAAAAAGGATGGTTTGGTATGGTATAATGAATTCAAGCAAGGTGTGAAAGTATGTGTGAATTATACAACAGATGTACAGAAAAAGGTACATAATGAAGAGTATAATATATGTGTAAATAAAAAGAAAAGGAGCTTAAGAGATGGATAAGTATTATATACCGAAAGATAAGTTTGATGTTAAAGCGTTAGAAAAATGTTGGGAAGATTTATGCGAAGAATGTACAACAGGGACGTTTGATTATGACGGCTTTTGCGAGGTTACAAAATTAACTTATGAACTATTCAAGGAATATGGGGTGAAAGATACAGTCCCAAAAGAAATTTTATTCCTTTTCAGTAAAATGTATTGTTACGCAGAAAATGAAAATGAGATAGACGAGTTGTATGCTTTCTCAAAAAAAATTATTACCCAAATGCTGCACACCTTTTCTCAGACCCTTGACCGGAATAATGAAATATTAGTTCGTATCGGAGAATGTACCGAAGAAGAAGCTAAGACAAAGTTTCCGATGATGTATAAAGGTAAACCGGTTGATTTAGATGTTGCAACTTTTGAATTTCGTGAATTTGTAGGTTGAGTTTTGTATTCGTAATGAATCATATGTTAAAATAACTTACATCTGATTTGTTCACTGATTGCAAAACCGGATGAGTCTGTTCGGGATTTGTTGGGAAATATACAGTAAATATTTTTTTACTCTGATTTGACGTGAGTCTAGTAAGATTGTCGAAATTTGACGAAAGGAAGCATGAACATGAAGAAACTTAAAATAGTTGTTTTGATCATAATATCAGCGTTTGTGCTATTTTGGATTTGTTCAATTGATATGTGCGAATATAATACTCATAAATACGGTGAAATTTTCAAGAATACAAAAATACACGATATTGGTGGCGAAAGATATTTAGATGATTGCAATATAAAAGTTTTAAAGTATAACAATAATTATGCTAAAGTATATGCTGTTTTTGAAAATGACTTGAATGAAGTTGGTTTACTTTATTACTTTACAAAAAATGATGATGGTAATTGGATTTTTGATTATTATGATGCTGTATATTCAAAAACAGGAAATGCAGATGGGTTTATTTGGCCGTATATAAGATAATTGTAAGCGATAGTTTTTTGACACTAACTTGATGTGAGCTACCTTGTAAAAACATTGGCATCCAGATTATACAGTCTTTATATAAAGGATGTCGAATTTTGGCGAAAGGAGAAACGTCTCCCTTGCCTAAAGGGAGGCTTTGAAAGGATGTGCTGAAATGAAGAAAATAATTTTAACTATACTGAATGCTTTATTAATTATACCTTTTTTGGTTTTGTTTAGAAAAGGCGGTAATGTTGCAATATTTATGCTGCCTATTTGGCTTGTTATGACAATGATAAATACTAAATTTGCCCCAAATATAAGACAACTAATATGGTATAATGTGTGTTTAACAATATTTGCCACTATTGGAATATATATTTGTGGACAGTTATATTTTAAGTATGTATATTGGGATAGTATGGGAGAAGCTGTCGTGCAATTAGAAATGATAGTTGAAGTTATTTACATAGCAATTTTGACGGGTATTGAAAGTCGTATTAAGTATATAGAAAACAAGGAAAGAAAATAATTATATTTTTTCAAATGATACTTTTTGGTCTTAACTTAATATGAACTTTCATTGAAAGAGGGATTGCATCTAAACAGTCTGTCCCACATAGTAAATAGTGTCGAAATTTGGAGAAAGGAGATATAAGTGTATTGAAAACAGAAAAATATTCATTATACCTAAAATCGTCAGATGAAATTGTAGCTGTTGATGTTGAATACCAATTCGATGAAGATAATGATTTAGCAAAAGTCAAATTGATTATGGATGAAAACATAATTGAAGTATCTGGCGACTGTGCAGAAAGTGTTTTTAGAAAACTCTCCAAAGTATTATCTGATAGATACGAAATATATTCATGCTACACTTGTAGATATGGAAACTTTTGTCCTTATGGTGACCAAGATAATGAAATCTTTTGCGTCAATGATTTTGAGCTGAAATGTAAAGAGGATCTACTTCCTATAATGGAAGATGGAGAAGAATTAGAAAAACGACATAGGACATTATTTGATGTTTGTGATGAACATAAACCTTGTAGTAATAATTATTGGACATACAAATAATTTTTTGTACTAACATGACACATGTTATCGCAAAAAATATTTGTATCTGGATTATACCATAGAAGTATAATTATTTCAGAGTTAGAAAATAAAGGTGGTAATACTGTGAATTATTCTAAGAGATTGTTTGAATTATGCAAAGAAAAAGAATTTAATACTGAAATAGCAAAAGAGTTAATCAAAAATGTAGATTTGAACAGCATTATTTTGGATGAGCATACAACATTCTTAATTACGGCAGTGGAATACGAAAATACTGATATGATTAAGCTGTTATTGAAAAACGGTGCAGACCCGAATTTCTTTCCGGAAGATGATCTCCCGGCGTTGTGGAATTTACAGTATTACAACTTTTTTGAAACGAATCAGTCAGAATTGCTGTATATCACACAAATGCTTTTAGAAAGCGGTGCAAATCCCAATATTGTTGGTGATGATGAATCATTATTTGATTATGTAGCATTTTCTGTATTTAATGAAGTTGAGGATGATAATTGGAGCTATATTTTGAATTTTTTTCTGTACCTTATTGCATATGGTGGAAGTTCGAAATATTGTACACCTGTTATTTACGAAGAGATAGATAAAAGACGATTGTCTGAATATGATTTTATTGTTGAGCCAACAGAAGACGGAAAATATTTGTGTGGTAAGATATACAGGGCAGGGCGATTGATAGCAGATGTATAAAAGACGGCGGAAAATCCGCCGTTTTGTCGTTTCTTCAATTACTTAGGCTGTCTGCCGATGTAAGCGAGAATACCGCCGTCAACATAGAGAATGTGACCGTTTACAGCATTTGATGCATCTGATGCAAGGAATACTGCCGGGCCGCCAAGCTCGTCCGGATCAAGCCATCTGCCTGCCGGTGTCTTAGCACAGATAAACTGGTCGAACGGGTGTCTTGAACCATCCGGCTGTGTCTCTCTTAACGGAGCTGTCTGCGGAGTAGCGATGTAACCCGGTCCGATACCGTTACACTGAATGTTATACTCGCCGTACTCTGAACAGATGTTTCTTGTAAGCATCTTTAAGCCGCCCTTAGCTGCAGCGTAAGCTGAAACTGTCTCACGACCTAACTCTGACATCATTGAACAGATGTTGATAATCTTACCGTGGCCCTTCTTGATCATTGACGGAATAACTGCCTTTGATACGATAAACGGAGCGTTTAAGTCAACGTCGATAACCTGTCTGAACTCGTCAGCGCTCATCTCGTGCATCGGAATTCTCTTGATGATACCTGCATTGTTTACTAAGATATCAACAACACCAACCTCAGCCTCGATTTTTGCGATCATCTCATTTACCATGTCCTCGTTAGTAACGTCACAAACATAGCCATGAGCCTCGATGCCGTCTGCCTTATAAGCCTCTAAGCCTTTGTCAACAAACTCCTGCTTAATATCGCAGAATGTGATAGTAGCACCTGCACCTGCCATTGCCTTAGCAATACCATAGCCAATACCGTATGAAGCACCTGTTACGAGTGCAACCTTACCGTCAAGACGGAAACTCTTTAAATAATCCATTGGAAAATCCTCCCTTAATAATTTACTTTGTAATATGTAACAAGAAAAATCTTGTTATAAACTTAAATAAGCGGGTCCGGACGATAGATGAGGTGAGCAAAGTTGCCCTCGATATCTCTGAACCAGTATGTCTTAATGCCTGTTGCACTCTCTGTTACATCGTGCACTTCTTCAACACGCTCGTCAGCCTTGAGCATCGGAACGATTTCATCAAATGCTTTCGGTGTTACTGAGAAAGCGATGTGTCTGATTCCGGCAGTTCTCTCTACATCCTCTATCTTGTCCGCTGAAGCAGTAACAAATTCAATCATGCTTCCGTCAGCAAACTGAAGAAAATATGTACCCTTGCCGTTGTCATATACAACCTTACCGCCAAAGACCTTAATATACCAGTCCTTTAAAGCAGCTGTATCATATGAAGCAATAGCTAAATGTTCAATACCTGATACCATTGTAAAAACTTCCTTTCATAATATATTTTTATTTATTATACCATATTTTGCGTTTAATTTCAATAGATTTTGTGAAAATAATTGATAAATTTTAACAGGGTGCCAAAGGCACCCTGTTGCTCATATATATTTCCGTAATTGCTTTAATGCTGATTTTTCAAGTCTTGATACCTGAGCCTGTGAAATACCGATTTCCTCAGCTACCTCCATTTGCGTTTTTGCTTTAAAGAACCGTAAATTGAGTATATGCTTTTCGCGCTTGCCTAAATGCTTCATTGCCTCGTTTAAAGCAATGTTTTCAAGCCAGTTTTCATCTGTGTTTTTTGTGTCTTTTACCTGATCCATAACAAAAATCGCTTCGCCTCCATCGTGATATACCGGCTCAAACAGTGACATCGGCTCGGCTATTGCATCAAGGGCAAAAACTACGTCTTCAAGCGGTAGGTCAAGCTCCTTGGCTATTTCACTGATTGTAGGCTCGGAAGAGTTTTTGTTGGTAAGCTTCTCTTTTATATGCAATGCCTTATAAGCAATATCTTTAAGTGAACGGCTGACCCGTATTGTATTATTGTCACGCAGATATCGGCGTATTTCACCGATAATCATAGGTACGGCATATGTGGAAAACTGTACATTAAGTGTAGTATCAAAGTTGTCAATTGCCTTTATAAGACCTATACAGCCGACCTGGAACAGGTCATCTACATTTTCACCCCGGTTATTAAAACGCTGAATAACGCTTAATACCAGACGTAAATTGCCTTTTATAAATGTCTCTCTGGCAAGAGAATCGCCGTTTTTGATTTTTACAAATAATTCATTTTTTTCCTCTCTTGTTAAAACCGGAAGCTTTGATGTGTTTACTCCGCATATTTCAACCTTGTTTATCATAAAAAAGACCTCCTTACAAGGAACATAAAATATTATATTGTCCCTATGTAAGAAGAGTAACTTAACTCATTTGCAGAATCTCCTTTTTGAGTCTGCCTATAATACGCTTTTCAAGGCGTGATATGTAAGATTGTGATATGCCTAAAAAATCGGCAACCTCCTTTTGCGTCATTTCGATTCCGCCGTTTTTAAGACCGAAACGCAGCTCCATTATAGTACGTTCTCTTGATGAGAGCTTTTGAAGAGCATCGTTTAAAAGTATTTTATCGACTTCGTCCTCGATACCTTTATAAATGATGTCATTATCTGTACCTAAAATATCGGAAAGAAGCAGCTCGTTACCATCCCAATCGACGTTTAGTGGCTCATCTATCGAAACCTCAAATCTTGTGTTGGTGTTTTTTCTTAAATACATAAGAATTTCATTCTCAATACAGCGTGAAGCATACGTTGCAAGCTTGATATTCTTAGACGGCTTAAAAGTGTTTATCGCTTTTATAAGTCCGATAGTACCGATTGAAATCAGATCCTCTACATAAATTCCTGTATTTTCGAATTTTCGTGCGATATATACAACAAGTCTGAGATTGCGTTCAATAAGCGTTGATTTTACACTCATATCTCCAGCTTCCAGCTTTATCAGTAGCTGCTGCTCTTCCTCTTTGGTGAGCGGAGAGGGGAGAGTGTCGCTGCCACCTATGTAATAAACCTCATATTCATCAAGACTATGGTTAAAAAATCGTTTTGTAAGCCTTCCGAACCATTCCATTCTATTCACTCCTTAAATATTCCGGGACCGATTAATGCCCTGTATTCGCCTGTTTTTGATAATGTCGTATCACTTATTCCTATTGTAATGTTTTTTAAGCTGATATTCTTCTCAAAGCAGATAATCTCATCTGCACGAAATGCTCTTAGCATTCCGCTGTTACCTAATGTGCGGAACGGAATCAGCATATATCCGCCTGCTTCGTCAAACGGAATACTGTCTTTATCCGCAATTATAACGCTGCTGCCGTCATATGGATTTTTGAGCAGATTTCCGCTGTCATACAAAGCCCTCACAACGGTATCTGCTCCGTTGACTCTTATCTGTACGGTATATATTTTCCGTTTTGCCTTAAAAAGCCTTGCAACAAGCGTAAAAATGGGATATATGACTGCGAATATAACTGCGAAAACTACAGCGTTTATATCGGCGTAAATGATACCGTTTTTTATGATGGCATCTGATTTGCCGTACAGAGATAAAATAAATACGGCAATTCCCGATAAAAGATATTTTGTGATAATAAAAGTAAATATATTAACAGCCTTTATTCTCTTAAAAGCAATCAGAGCTATTACTATGTCTCCAAAAATAAACAGAGTACAATTAAAGCAGCAAAAACGTATTACTGCCGCAAATGCTCCGATTGCGGCGGCAAGGGATAATCTGACCGGATTTCGTTCAAGCTCTCTTGCGGCTGCAAAAATATACAGTAAAGCAAAGCATGCGATAAAATTTATCACAAAAAGCTCATCAGCATAAATTGTCATTGTCTCTCCTCCGGAGGTTGTTTTGACAGATATAATTATACTATTTCAAATTTAAAAAAACTGTCAAAAATGATTGTCGAATGTGTAAAAGTGTTATACAAAAAAGATTAAAATGAGCTAAATTTACTTATTAACAGACAATAAATTCGGGTTGTGAATAAGAAAAATAAAGCATGACGGCAGGAAAAAAGTTAGTAAAAAGTAAGAGAAAGCCAACTAAAACAGCAGGCAGAAAAATGTCGGAAAATGCAGAGCGGATTTTCGGGAGAGAAGCAGAAGTCTTGACAAAGTGAAGAATATGGGTTATAATCAATATATAATATGAAAAAGGAAAAAAACAATGGATAATACATATAATCCCGGCATGGAGCAGTTTGTCGGAACTGCACCGTGTGATACGATAGGACTTGTCATTTCAAATGTGGATGACGAGTTGAGGAGACAAATGAATATTCCCGAACGCTTTCATTCGGTAGGTCTTATCGGTTCAAGAACGGGAGCGGCGGCACAGATAAAGGCTGTTGATGATGCGTTAAAGGCAACCTCGGCAGAGCTTGTGTCAATTGAAATACCGAGAGATACAAAGGGGTGGGGAGGACACGGCAACTTTATAATAATCGGCAGCGAGGATACCTCCGATGTACGCCGTGCAACTGAGCTTGCAGTAGAGCTTATAGATAAAAACTGCGGAGAAATATGGATAAGTGAAGCAGGGCATCTGGAATTTCAGTACAGTGCAAGAAGCGGTGAAGCAATCAGCAGTTTTTTTGATATACCTGACGGCGAGGCGTTTGGATTTGTATGTGCGTCTCCTGCACCTATAGGAATGGTGATTGCAGATATTGCAATGAAAGCGGCGGATATAAGGCTGATAAAAACCCTGCGTCCGTCAGACGGAACAAGCCACTCAAATGAGGTGATTGTTGTTTTTACGGGTACAAGCTCGGCAGTGAAGAGAAGTGTAGTTGAAGCAAAGCATGCAGGACTTAAATTACTTAAGAGTCTGGGGAGCGAAGCAAAACCGGTAACAGAACCGTATATAATGTAGAGTAAAAGGTACGCATTGACGTACCTTTTAGTGAATACGGGATAAATCGAGGAGGGAAAGGGTAATGAAAAAAAGAATGTTGATGATTTTGATATTGGTGATGTTGACGGGCATATTGTCAATAGCACCTGTATCAGCTCAAATGCCTTTGGAAATGAGTGCAGAACGCGGTAGCGGTGACAGCTGGACAATATCCCTTGAAAATGTAAGTGATGAGAATACGTCAGGTGTTTCACTGCGTGTGTGTTTTTATGATAGTAGCGGCAGATTAGAAAAGGTGAAAAAGTATGGTGAAGCGGATATAGATAAAGGAGAAACGGCACAGTTTGCAGTTGCGCTTTCAAGTATGGATTTTGTATATGCAAATACGGTAAAGGTGCTTGCATGGCAAGAGACAGAGCCGCAGGCAGAAGAAATATATTTAAAGGGTGAAAAGATAATCAGGGCATTTACGGATGAAGAAATAGCATATATATTGCTGTCATCCGAAAATAGCAGTGCATATAAAAACGGGGCAGAGCATACGCTGTATCATCCGATATATGAAATTGATGGCGAAATTTATTTATCGGCACGCGATATTTCAGAAATACTTGAATTGAGCGTTGAATGGGACGCAGAAGCACAGACGTTGCTCATTTACTCTGACGAGCATTTTTACGGTGGAGTTATAGATAATATCACAGGCTTTTATGACGGTGAGTGGCAGGAAATGGACGCGTTTCCCACTATAGAAAACGGTACTGTAATAGTATCGTTTAGAATGATTGCCGGACTGTTCGGATGTGAGACCGGTAAAATTGGTAATAAAGTAATAGCTTTTGACGAAATGAGTCTGTTGGTCAGGAATATGAATGAAAGCGGACTTATACCGGAGAAATTTAAAGGTAAGGTAATATCGGAGGAGATTACACGCGGCGAACTGTGTTCGTTGGTTGTAAGGATATATGAAAAGATAAAGAATGAGCCGATTCAGGTGGAAGATATTGTATTTCTGGATACAGATGATGAAGATGTTTTAAAAGCAGTGTCGTTGGGTGTTATCAGCGGTTATGATGATGCAAGATTCAGACCGGAGGGGAATGTTACAAGAGGCGAGGCAGCATATGTGATTTATAAAACAATGACTGAGCTTGG
This sequence comes from Clostridia bacterium, assembly GCA_045542415.1. Lineage (GTDB taxonomy): Bacteria > Bacillota > Clostridia > UBA1381 > UBA1381 > UMGS1958. The sequence goes on along the minus strand of JAZQKZ010000018.1, from coordinate 84,808 downwards.
AGTTGAAATTCCGGATGATTATTCATTTGTGGAGGTGTTTGATGATTTGGGAGCTGACAGTGGGCACTGGGCACAGGATTATATATACAGGATAAAGGCAATAGGCGTGATGGAAGGTATATTTAAGAATACTTTCGGACCTGACGTAGGTCTTTCGCGGAAAGAAGCAATTGCATTGGTGGCAAATTGCTATAGTATAGCAAAATAAAACAGCTTTTTGTTTAATGGTAAATAATAATGAAACTCCGATGAAGCGTATGCAAAATCGGAGTTTTTTTGTATCAACTTCTCGTTGGATGTGGATTTTATTGTGAAATTTATAAAGATACAGTTAAAAAGATATGAACAAAATGAAAAAAATAATTGGCTTTGGATATATCTATAAAAAAGCTCTTGAAATTTTTGCACAATTCTGCTATAATTATAATGCATAGTAATAGGCATTTTGTTTTGCATACAAAAGAAATTAGTAACATAGTCAGATTGGGATTTCGGAAGGAGAGAGGATAAAATGCTTAATAACAAGGTTTTGATAGTCGATGATGATGAAAATATCGTAGAGCTTATAAGAATTAATCTGGTAAAAGACGGTTTTATGACCTGTAGTGCAAATGACGGAGAAAAGGCAGTAGAGCTGTTTAAAAGCGAAGCTCCGTCCATTGTTATTCTTGATGTAATGATGCCCAAAATGGACGGATGGCAGGTTTGCCGTGAGATAAGACGTGTAAGTAATATTCCGATAATTATGCTTACGGCTAAGGGTGAGACCTTTGATAAGGTTTTGGGTCTTGAGCTCGGAGCAGACGATTATATGGTAAAGCCGTTTGATGTAAAGGAGCTTATAGCAAGAGTAAAAGCGGTGCTTAGAAGAAGCGAAGCAAAGGAAACAAGTGCGGAAATGGAAGTAGTATTTCCGAAGCTCAACATCAATATTTCAAACTATGAGCTTTATCTGGACGGTCAGCCGGTTGAGGTGCCGCCAAAAGAGCTTGAATTGCTTTATTTCCTTGCATCGCATCCGAATAAGGTGTTTACAAGAGAACAGCTTTTAAGTGAAGTGTGGAATTTTGATTTCAGCGGAGATTCAAGAACTGTAGATGTTCATATCAAAAGATTAAGACAAAAGATTGAGGGACTTGATGTTAACTGGAAGATTAAAACAGTGCACCGTATCGGCTATAAATTTGAGGTACGCTGATGTTTTTTAAAAGCATATTTTCAAGACTGTTTGTAACATATGTGGCAATTGTTCTTGCAGTACTGACAACAGTAAGCGGAACCTTCAGTATCTTCATGTATAATTACACTGTAAATCATCATGTGGATGCCATTATGGAGCTTTCCGAAACTGTTGAGATGATGACGGTATCAATGCAGATAGAAGATAATGATATCAGAGACAGGCGAGTATTCCGTCATCAGCTTGATTTGTGGTCAAGAATGGTGCATGCCGATATAGTGATGGTCAATAATTCCGGCGAAATAACAGAATCAAGCGTTGATTTTATCTCATCAGTACCGGACGAGCTTCTTAATGAGGTTTTAAAGGGAAATATAATCGAAAAAATCAGCCGATTCGGAGTCGCATATGACGGACGTGTGCTTACTGTGGGCATCCCGATGAGTTATAACGGAAATATAGTGGGTGCAATGTTCTTTAATTCAATGCTTCCGAGAATGTATGGAACCTTTTGGGACTTATTCTGGCAGTTCTTTATGTCATGTGTTATATCGGTAGTTCTTGCGTGTATATTGGTATATATTCAGTCAAGAAGTCTCTCAAGGTCAATTAATGCAATAAATACTGCCGCAAGGGATATAGCGGCAGGAAACTTTAATGAACGTGTTAAGGTTACAAGCCGTGATGAAATAGGACAGCTTGCATCGAGCTTTAACTTTATGGCTGACAGCATAGAGGATCTGGAAAATCAGCGTTCAAGCTTTGTTTCAGATGTATCTCATGAGCTGAGAACTCCGATGACAAGTATTGCCGGATTTGTTCAGAGTATCCTTGACGGTACAGTGCCGGAGGAAAAGCGTGATAAATATCTTAAGATTGTGCTTGATGAAACGCTCAGGCTTAAAAAGCTTGTCAGTGATATGCTTGATATGTCGAGAATGTCATCGAGCGAATATCAGCTAACAATGGAGGAGTTTGACCTTAATGAGCTGGTAAGAGTTGCAATTATAGGACTTTACGGTAAGGTAGAGGAGCATAATCTTGAAATAAGCTTTAATGATGACGGCGAAGAGGATTTTGATGAGGAATACGAAGAAGAAAAGCTGATGGTAATTGCAGATAAGGATTCTATCAAGCGTGTACTCATTAATATCATAGATAATGCAATAAAATTTAGTTATCCAAATACTACAATAGGGATAAAAACATGGAAAGCGGATAAAAAGGTATATGTTAGCATAGGTAATTTCGGAGTGGGAATTGCCGGCGAGGATTTATCAAATGTATTTAACCGCTTCTATAAGACCGACAGCTCCAGAGGAAAGGATCGAAGCGGTGCAGGTTTGGGACTGTCGTTGGTTAAGAATATACTCACACTTCATAAACAAAGTATATGGGTAGAGAGTGTAAAAGCAAAAGAGGGTGCGGACGTACGCTATACCAAATTTACGTTTACGCTTGAGCCGTCATGATTTGTGATGAGTAAAATATATAAACAAAGGAATGGTAAAAAGGATGAAAACAATTTATTTGACGGGAACTGTAATTGATATGCAGACGGAGTATGAGGCAATTAAGAATATCACAATCCCCGCTGTTAATGAATTTTTAAAGGAGTATGATGAAGAGGCTGTTTTGGCGGGCTTTACGGATACTTCTGATGATGAGGGCTGCCGAAAGGAGCTTAAAAGCTGTTTCCGTGAGTTGAAAAAGGGAGATACCTACTTTGTATCTCTTTTGGGAGAAAAGTACGGAGATATACCGCCGTCTGATGTAACAGATGGCTTCCTTGAAAAGGTAGGTCTGCATGTTGACGATAACGTTACCGGCAAAAGTGTAGCTGAGATTGAAATATTATATGCAGCTCTTGCGGACAAGAGCAAGTCATTATTTTACTTCCGTGAGCCGTTTGCGAAAAAGCAGCTTGCAGGGGATATCTACAAAAATTATCTCAGCGGCTTCGGTGAGGGCAGAAAGGTTAAAAAGCTCAAGAGCATTTTAAAGGCGGCAGAGGGAATAGAAATACACAGCTATGCCCTTGAAACAGAAAACGGCTATCCGACAGCAGAGAGTGCAAACAGACTTGCAAACAGAATAGCGGAGGATTTAAAGCTTGTTATAGCTGCCGATATGCAAAAGGCAAATGCACAGCCGGTTGAGCCGGAGAGCGTTGAGGAGCCGGAGGAGGATATTAAGGTGCCGGTGCAGGCTCCGGTAAATGTAACTAAGGCAGAAACTCCGGTGTGGGAGGCTGTAAAGAACGGAGAAAAATACAATCCCGAAAAGCTTCGTGACGAAGCAATTGCAATATCAAAAAATGCAGTTGCATTGGAACAGACAAATCCTGAAGAAGCAGGTGACCTCTATGACGAGGCTATGGAAATATTCCGTCGTATTCAAAAAGATATAGCAGAGGGCGGAAAGTTTAATGAAGAGCTTGAAGAAAAGCAGGCCGTGCTTATAGCTGATGAATGTGTAAGAGATATGGGTATAACATACTTTGCATTCGCAAGAATTGAGTTCAACGGCAAGAACTTTGAGGGTGCCGCAGCGTGGGCACAGCAGTCTGTAGAATCGTTATCAAAGTATCTGCAGAAATACAATAAAATACAGACTATTATAGATTTAACAAATGTATGGACGCTCATGGGTGCAGCACTTGCAAATGCAGGTGAGGCAGAGGGAGCAATCGATGCAATGGCGGCTACTATGTCACTGTATGACGGTCTTGTTCACAACAAGGCGTTTAAGGCACCGGAGGATTTTCCGCAGAGATACCGTTCGGCGGCACAGCTTGCACATACAATATGTATAAATGATAATACAGGAGCGTGTGCGAAGAAGTGGCTTAAGTTCTGTCAGCAGCAGTCATTACAGCTTTCAAAAATGGGCGATAATGCGGCAATGATTAACTATGTTAACTTCAGCATAGGAGTCTGCGAGCATCAGATATACAGTCAGAATAATAAGGAAAATATGCATCTCTACCTTAATATGATACATGAGGTAGCACAGCTGTTCCTGCGTGAAAGAAATGAAGCGATGATGAAGCTTCTTGTCGATAAGGGACTCAATCTCATGGAGGTTGCAGGTGATGATGAAAAGGTAGTTGATATAGTCTGCTCAATGCTTACGCTTCAGGCAAATCTTTTCTTTACAACCGGCAAGCATGAGGAGGCACTTGCTAATTATGACAAGGTTGTGGAGTTGCGTACTTCATACAAGGAAAGTCCGGAATGGAGCAAGAGACTTGTGATTGCAGCGGACAATGCAAGAAGGTCATCTGCATGTACAGAGCTTGGCAGGCTGGATGAGGCGAGAGCCGGTTATGATGAGGCAATTGCAATTCTTGAGGGAATTGACGGTATAAATGAAAATGAAAAGCTTTACGGCGAGCTTGCATCGGCGTATATGAACAGATCAGTGGCAATAGGAAAGTCAGGCAATACAGAAGAGGCTCTTGAATCAATCAAAAAAGCAGCGGATATTGTAGAAGGCAAGAAGCTTACACAGCCCGGACTTATGCTGATGAGAAGAAGAATCAGAAAGATGTATGCAATTGCAAAGGATAAGGACGCATTACAGATGTATGATTCACAGCTTATAGAGAAAGCAAAGGCAGAGATTGCGAGTCTTCAGTCAGCTGATGAGCTTATAAAGAAGAATGATTTCAGAGGCGGTGCATTGAAGATCGAGAGTGCATTAAATGCTTTAAAGGAGCTTAATGTAATTGATATTGTACTTCCGTCCGAGGCATATACAGGAAATCTTGTAGCTTGTGCGTCAATCTATATGGATAAGCTTCATAATAAAGAAAAGGCTGCTGATTTATTACGTCAGGCGGCAGCGGTAGCTATGGATATGGAGCGTGATGGTTTGAGACTTAACGAGAATTTAGTTAAAAACTTAAAGGCAAGAATGGATGCCGTTAAGAAGTAATTTACAAGCGGAGCATTTGCTCCGCTTGTTTTGTATAATATTCAAAAAAACGGGATAAATTTCACGAAAGTAATTGACTAATAGCCAAAAATTTGATATAATATACTGTAATGTAAAAAACAGAAAGGAAATTATACATAATGAAAAAATTAATGCTTGGAAATGAAGCTGTAGCACGCGGTGCTTATGAAGCAGGTGTCAGCGTTGTTTCCTCATATCCGGGTACACCCAGTACCGAAATCACAGAGAATATAGTAAAGTACGATAATATATTCGTAGAATGGGCACCGAATGAAAAGGTTGCTTGTGAGGTGGCGGCAGGTGCAGCAATTGCAGGTGCACGCTCAATGACATGTATGAAGCACGTTGGTCTTAACGTAATGGCAGACCCGGTATTTACAATGAGCTACACAGGTATAAACGGTGGTATGGTTTTATGCGTTGCAGATGACCAGGGAATGCACTCATCACAGAACGAGCAGGATTCACGTCACTATGCAAAGGCATCAAAGATACTGATGCTTGAGCCGTCAGACAGCGGCGAATGTAAGAACTTTGTGAAGAAAGCATATGAGCTTTCAGAGGAGTTTGATACTCCGGTGTTTATCCGTCTTTCGACAAGAGTTTCGCATTCACAGAGCCTTGTTGAAGAGGAGGAGCCGGTTAATTACGAGTTAAAGCCGTACGAGAAGAACCCGGCAAAGTTTATAATGCTTCCGGGTAATGCTATCAAACGTCATGTTGTAGTAGAGGACAGAATAAATGCATTAAGAAAGATGGCGGAAGAGTCAGACGAGCTTAACCCGATTGAGAACAACGGTTCAAAGATAGGTGTTATAGCAGGTGGTATTGCGTATGTATATGCAAAGGAAGCTTTGGGCGACAAGGTTGACTTCTTAAAGCTCGGCGTAGTATATCCGTTACCGGATGCACGCTTAAAGGAATTTGCGGCAAAGTATGACAAGGTATTTGTAATTGAGGAGTTGGATCCGGTTATTGAGCAGCACTGCAAGGCATTAGGACTTGACGTGATTGGCAAGGATGTGTTCACACTTCTGGGCGAATACACACCGTCAATGATTAAGAAAGCAGTTTTAGGTGAGGATGCAGCTCCGTTCGAGGCGATTGAGGAAGAGATTCCTGTAAGACCGCCGGTAATGTGTGCAGGATGTCCGCACAGAGCTACATATTATGTATTAAAGAAGCTCGGTCTCACTGTTTCAGGAGATATCGGCTGTTATACATTGGGTGCGGCGGCACCGCTTCAGAGCCTTGATACAACAATCTGTATGGGTGCGTCGGTAAGTGCAGCTCACGGTATGGCAAAGGCAAGAGGTGCAGAGTTCAATAAGAAGTTAGTAAGTGTAATCGGTGACTCGACATTTATGCACTCAGGTATCACAGGACTTGTTGATATAGTATATAACAAGGGCAACAACACGGTAATTATCCTTGACAACTCAATCACAGGTATGACAGGTCATCAGGACAACCCGACAACAGGCTACACAATCCGCAAAGAGGAAACTAAGCAGGTTAACTTAATTGCACTTTGTAAGGCGATTGGAGTTGAAAATATCGTAGTTGCAGACCCGTTTGATGTAAAGAACTTTGAAAAGGTAGTAAAGACAGAGGTAGAGCGTGAAGAGCCGTCGGTAATTATCGCACAGAGACCGTGTGCATTGTTAAAGACAGTAAACTACACAGGCCACTGCGAGATTACAGAGAACTGTAAGAAGTGTAAGGTTTGTATGAAGCTCGGATGTCCGGCTATTTCAGTTGAGGACGGAAATATCAAGATTGATACAACACAGTGTAACGGATGTGGACTTTGCGTAAACGTATGTCCGTTCCACGCTATAGAGAAGATTGATTAAAGGAGATTACCGTAATGAATATAATGATAGTAGGTGTAGGCGGACAGGGAACACTCCTTGCAAGCCGAATCTTAGGCGGTGTAGCCATAAAAATGGGATATGACGTTAAGGTCAGCGAGGTTCACGGAATGAGCCAGCGTGGCGGAAGCGTTGTTACATATGTAAAGTTTGGTGATAAGGTATATTCACCGATTATAGATAAGGGCGAGGCGGATTTAATACTTGCATTTGAAATGCTTGAGGCATACAGAGCATTACCGTTCGTAAAGAAAGGCGGTAAGATTTTAGCAAACCGTCAGCAGATGAACCCGATGCCGGTTATAACAGGTGCAATGGAATATCCGGCTGATATTGAGAAAAAGCTTTCGGATAAGGTGAATCTTGAGGTAATTGACGCACTTCCGTTAGCTAAGGAAGCAGGAACAATCAAGGCAGTAAACGTAGTACTTATCGGATTCCTTGCAAAGAGCATGGATATTGACAAGGAAATTTGGCTTGAGGTTATAAAGGAATATGTTCCGGCAAAGTTCCTCGAAATGAACTTAAAGGCGTTTGAGCTGGGTTACAATATAAAATGAAAAAGTATTTATTGTTCGGACTGATTAGCGGAGCAGTGGTGTCGGCGTTATATCCAAGTTACTATACATTTATTGCGTGTGCTCAATTTATTGGATTAAGTGATAATATAATTCGTATTTTAGCATTTATTCTATATGCAGTATTGGCAAGCTTAATATGGAAAAGGCTTGATGCTGAATTTTCGATGAAAGCACTTCTGTTTTTAAGTATAGGATGTATAACAAGTATGTTTGCAATGATTGGTATTCACTGTTTATATTTCTCTTTGTGGAGAAAATCTTGGAGTTGGGATGGTGCAGGAGTATTTTTGAATATTTGGCGAAGCATATCTCGCCGTGGCATCATTATTGAACTATTTGATTTTAGAGATATACTTGGAACTGTAGAATACATATCACAGCTTATAATGCAGGTTGTTCCGTTCATAGTGATGTGTAAATTAAATAAGAAATATAAATATTAAAAGGAGTATAAGCATATGGAAAAGTATTTTCAGCAGGACATTGAATGTATGAGCCGTGAAGAAATCAGAGCACATCAGCTCGAAAAGCTTCAGTGGCAGGTAAAGAGAATGTATGAAAACGTTGCAATGTACCGTGAGAGAATGGACGAAGCAGGCGTTAAGCCGGAGGATATTCAGACTCTTGAGGATATTGCAAAGTTACCGTTTACAACAAAGCAGGATTTAAGAGATTATTATCCGTTCCAGCTTTTTGCAGTACCCAAGCGAGAGATCGTAAGAATCCACGCTTCATCAGGTACAACGGGTAAGCAGATTGTTGCGGGATATACAAGAAACGACCTCGAACAGTGGTCAAACGGCTTCGCACGTCAGCTTGTTGCAACGGGTGCAAACGAGAAGTCAAGAGTACAGGTATCATACGGCTACGGCTTATTTACGGGTGGTCTTGGTGCGCATCAGGGTGCCGAAAAGGTTGGAGCAATGGTAATTCCGACGTCATCGGGAAATACTGAAAGACAGATTCGTTTTATGTGCGATCTCGGAAGCACACATCTTTGCTGTACTCCGTCATATGCAATGTACTTAGCAGAAACTGTTAAGGAAATGGGTGTAAAGAACCAGCTCAAGTTAGAGGCAGGTATCTTTGGTGCAGAGCCCTGGACAGAGGAAATGCGTAAGCAAATTGAAGAGGGCTTGGGCTTAAAGGCATATGACGTATATGGTCTTACTGAAATTATGGGACCGGGTGTTTCGTACGAATGTAGCGAGCAGGCAGGCATGCATATTTGTGAGGATATGTTCATTGCTGAGATTATTGACCCGGAGACAGGTGAGGTGTTACCGGAGGGTTCATTCGGTGAGTTGGTATTCTCAACAATCACAAAGGAGGGTCAGCCGCTGTTAAGATACAGAACAAGAGACCTTTGTGTGCTTGACTATACACCGTGTAAGTGCGGAAGAACACATGTAAGAATGAAGAAGCCGGCAGGCAGATCAGACGATATGCTCATTATTCGTGGCGTAAATGTATTCCCGTCACAGATTGAGGAGGTTCTGTTAAAGAACAGTATTGAGGTATCGCCGAACTATCAGATTATCGTAGATAGAGTAAACAATACAGATACATTTGATGTAAACGTAGAGCTCAGCCCGCAGTTCAAGGGTGATGTTGAAGCTGAAAAGAGAAGTCTTGAAGCACAGCTCCGTTCAACTTTAGGAATTGGTGTAAAGGTACACTTATTACGTCCGAAGTCAATTCCGAGAAGTGAGGGTAAGGCGAAGAGAGTTATTGATAACAGAAAATTACATGATTAATATATAAGGCTTGCGGAAACGCAAGCCTTATGTCTCGTCGGATAAATTTTCGTATCTCATTACTTTGCGGAACTTGACGTATAAACATACGCATTCGTTCCTTGAAGCAGTGATGTGCGAAAAATTCTCTCGACGAAGATGAAAGAAAGGAGTAAAAACAATGTCAAATCCGGTATTTGAATGGCATAACGACTTAAAAATCAAGGAACTGATGAAAGTGCTTGAGGCTCGTAAATTCGGCGTTGCATATGCAAAGGACAAGGATGAAGCAAGAAAAATTGTAATGGACATGATTCCCGACGGTTCAAAAATAGCTGTCGGCGGAAGTGTTACACTCGATGAAACAGGGATTTTAAATGAGATAAGAAATCCAAGATATAATTTTATTGACCGCTACAATGTAAAGGATTTTGACGAGGCACTTGACCGTTACAGAGAAGGCTTTTTTGCAGATTTTCTTGTATCAAGTACAAATGCGGTTACAATGGGTGGACAGCTTGTGAACATAGACTGTACAGGAAACCGTACAAGTCAGATTGCATTCGGCCCTAAGCATGTTATTATAGTTGCCGGTGTAAATAAGATTGTCGAAAATATCGAAGAGGGTATAAAGCGTTCAAAAGCCATTGCCCCGATGAATGCAAGACGTCTGGGACACAAAACCCCGTGTTCAACAGATGACTGCTGTACCTGCTCGGATTGCGAGGCACAGGGACGGGTATGCAATGTAATAAGCATAATTAACGGCTGCTATAAATTCCCGCACAGAATTACGGTAGTACTTGTTGCAGAAGAACTGGGCTATTAAGAGGATATAAAAATGTTCAGAGAACTAATCAGAAAAAACAAAAAAATATCAATGGAAGAATGCGTCCGGGTTCTCAAAACAGAAAAAAGAGGAGTTCTTTCGGTAAACGGTGATAACGGTTATCCGTACGGAATGCCCATGAATCACTATTATAACGAGGAGGACGGGAAAATTTATTTTCATTGCGGAAATGTGGGTCATAGATTAGATGCATTAAAAAGAGACGGTAAGGTGTCTTTTTGTGTGTATGATACAGGCTTTTGTAATCCCGGTGAATGGGCGCTTAATATTAAAAGTGTAATTGTGTTTGGCACAATGAGGATTGTGGATGATTTAGACAGAATTGTTGATATCACAACAAAGCTTAGTCATAAATTTACTCAGGATGAAGAGTATATCAAAGAAGAGATCAGAAATCATGCACACAGAACATTATTGCTCGAATTGACTCCGGAGCATATTTGCGGTAAATTAGTGCAGGAATCATGATAAGCAAAAGACCGATGCGTTTGGCATCGGTCTTTTGGTTTCGGTCAATCACTATTATTTTTATCTTCCATAAGAATATGAGTATAATACTGTTCAAGCTCCGGATAGTCCAATATCCCGGCACGTCCTTTGTCGCTAATTTCATAAATCCCTTTTTCGGGATGATTAAACCATCCGTAAACGTTATACCGCATAATCGCCGCACAATTCTTGTCGCCGCCGTAGGAGCGTATTTCTTTTGGTGACAAAGGACCGTACATATCAAGTATGCAGGCGATTTTTATACACTTTTCGGTGTATGCCGTTGCAATCCTGGTACAGTTGACACCGCCTGTATTAGTGTCAATGGTTCGTCCGTCAATCTCCGAAATAATAGCCTTGCGTTTTCGAGTATTCACTTTCACTGCCTTAAAGGGCTTTGGTTCAAGTATAATTTCGGCATATGAATAATCACCGCGCAGGCTGACGAATATCAGCCCTAATTCAAGCTTCTTTAATACATAAAGCGTGTCGCGATACGTTTTCGGACTGTAGTTTTTAGGCTTAGGAACAGCTACATAAGTAATCGCACCTGTTTTTTGCCGCACCAAACCCTGTGCAAGCAAAGTTACGGATAAATTCTTTTTCAGCTCAATTATAATAAGCTCATCATCATTAACCGCCGTAACATCACAGCCCTTGACCTCCGCATTTACTATGTAGCCCTGATTTTCAAATAATTGCTTTACAGGTAAAAATAATTCACTTTCAGATTTCACATGTTTCTCCCGGAAGAATTTCCACAATTTCGTTATCAACGCTTAACCATACGCTCATTGCTGAGGGATTGTAAACGCTGTTGCCGTTTGCGGCAAATTTAAGGTTCTTGGCTGCATTCATGTAGTCAACAATTTCAATGTTTGTAGCGTACCAGATATCATCTCTGCCGCCGATAAATGAACAGAACTCCTCCATATGCTCCCAGTTATCGGCAAGGTCAAATTCATAGCTGTGTCCCCATACATACATCATATAAAGATACTGCTTTTTGTGAAGGTCGGCAAAGCGGCATGCATTTTCCATCAGGTTATGGTTATGGTGGCAGGTTGACTTCCATTCAAGATAATCCGTAGGCATTGCAAAATCATCGGTATTTCCGACAATACGGCTGTACTCAATTCCGCATGCAGGGAGCAGCTTTTTGATATCTTCAGAGTATGAGCCGTTGGGATAGCTCATGCCTCTTACCGGGTATCCGCAAGCCTCCTCCAAGAGGACGCGATCAAGTAAAACCTGCTTAACAACCTCGCTTAACGGACATCTTTCGATTGTCGGGTGTGAGAAAGTATGACAGCTAACCTCGTGTCCCTTGTAAAGCTCCTTTGCCTCGCTTAACGGGATTCTGTCCGGATCCCATTCCGGGCTTCCGCCGTTAATATGGAAAGTACCTTTTAAACCGTATTTGTTAAACATTGCAACAAGTCGGCGATCGGCATTCTTTCCGTCATCATAGCTTAAAGTAAGAACCTTGTGCTTTCCGCCGGGAAAGCAGGTATAGATGTGTTTGAGTCTCATTTTTATATCTCCTTTGTTAATTTAATTACAGTAACCTCAGGGCGGTTAAAAAGACGAGGGATAATCATAGGATTTCCAAGTCCTCTGTTTACAATCATTGTAGTGGTTTTATGTCTGTATTGACCGCCGAAATATTTTGGAAAGAACATAGGCGAATTTGCCCCCCAGCCTGATTTGGGGGCGAGCATGCCCTGTCCGCTTACAGGTAATCTGAACTGCCCTCCATGCATATGTCCCGAAAGAATGAGGTCAAATCCCTTGTCCTTAAGCAGATCAAGCATGTTTGCGCGGTGGAAAAGCAAAATATTAAACATTTCAGTATCCACAGTCAGCTTATTTAAAGAATTTACTACCTTTGTCTGCATATTCAGTCCTTCGCGTGTGAAAGGATCATCAATTCCTGAAACGGCAATTCTTGCACCGTCCTTTTCAAGATGAACGGTTTCGTCATGGAGTGTATGGACATCAAGTGCATCAAGCTCACGTTCATATGAATCGTAGTCAACTCTCCATAAATCGTGATTGCCGGTGATTGCAAACGTGGGAGCTAATTTTACAAGATGCTTAAAAAGACGTACTGACGGGGAATAGCTGCCCTCGTCATCTGCCATGTCTCCGGTTGTAAAAATAACATCCGGAGCCTCGCAGCGGATCGCTTCAAGCAGTCCGGGAACGGTATCGCAGTGGTAATCTGAAATATGCACTATTGTAAAGCCGTCAAATTCGGGAGGGAGCTTTGAAGATTTGAGTGTAAAATGAGTAACCTCAAGTCTTGTATCAAGCCCTCTGAATACAAAAAGTGCAGAGCCCAGAAGAGCGGTGTTTCTTAATATTCGTAATTTTTTGTTCATTTTTCTGTTTCCTTTTAGAAATTACAGTTTTATGCTTATAGTATATACTGTTTTTGCAAAAAAATCAATAACTTAAACAAAAAATAAAGAAAAATTACAAAAACACGAAAATATGTTTGACAAATGTATTTTTATGTGTTATACTTATTAATAGGAAAGCTTTAGTTGGTATAAAATTTGAAAGGTGGTACATTATGGCAAAGCTTAATGAAAAGGATTTTCAAATTCTGGATTTCATCTGCTGTCAGATAGGGGAAAAGGGATATCCTCCGACGGTAAGAGAGATTTGCGATGCAGTAGGACTTACATCTACAGCTACGGTGCATGCAAGGTTAAAGAAGCTTGAAAAGCTGGGATATATTGAAAAGGAAGGCTCGAAAAACCGTTCGACAACGGTTAAAAATTATTCGCCGAAGAATACGGGATTAAAGAACGGTGTATCGGATAATGAGGAATATCTTCAGGTACCTTTGTTGGGAAAGGTAACTGCCGGAAATCCGATAACGGCAATACAGGAAACAGAATGTGAAAAATTTCCGCTACCGATGGAATTTGCAAAAAACAAGGATTTATTTATGCTGAGAGTTTCGGGCGAGTCAATGATAAATGCAGCGATACTTGATGGTGATTTGATTATAGTACAGCAACAGCCCAACGCAAATAACGGTGATATTGTTGTTGCAATGGTAAATGATGATGAGGCGACGGTAAAGACGTTCTATAAGGAAAAGGGACATTTCAGATTACAGCCTGAAAATGACACAATGGAGCCGATTATAGTTGATCAGGTATCAATTTTAGGCAAGGTTGTAGGTGTTTTTAGAAAATTATAAAAAATTACTTGCATTAAGTCATATTATGTGGTAAAATATAGCTTGATATAAAGTAAAATAAGGAGACTTAGATAAATGGCAAGAAGACTTTTTACTTCTGAGTCGGTTACAGAGGGACATCCCGATAAAATTTGTGACCAGATTTCAGATGCTGTATTGGATGCGATTTTAAAAGAAGACCCGATGGCAAGAGTTGCGTGTGAAACTACATGTACAACAGGTATAATTTCCATCATGGGCGAAATAACAACAAGTGCATATGTGGATTTTCCGAAAATTGCAAGAGAAACTGTTCTGGAAATCGGATATGACCGTGCGAAGTACGGCTTTGACGGAACAACCTGTGCTGTGGTAAGCTCAATTGATGAACAGTCACCGGATATCGCTCAGGGCGTAAACTCAGGCTACGAGAATCGTGAGCAGGGCGGAAGCGATGACGAGAACTCAACAGGTGCGGGAGACCAGGGAATGATGTTCGGTTACGCTTGTGATGAGACACCGGAATTGATGCCGATGCCGGTTTCTTTGGCACATAAAATGGCAAAGAAGCTTACACAGGTAAGAAAGGACGGAGTTCTGGATTACTTACGTCCGGACGGCAAGACGCAGGTTACTGTTGAATATGTTGATGACAAGCCCTTGCGTGTTGATACTGTTGTAGTATCAAGTCAGCATAGCCCGGAGGTTGCAATTGAAAAGCTTCGTGAGGATATCAAGCGTGAGGTAATCTTAACAACAGTTCCCAAAGAGCTTATTGACGAGAATACAAAGATTTACATTAACCCGACGGGACGTTTTGTAGTAGGCGGACCGAACGGCGACAGCGGTCTTACAGGCAGAAAGATTATTGTTGATACTTATGGTGGCTATGCGAGACATGGCGGCGGTGCTTTTTCGGGAAAGGATCCGACAAAGGTTGACAGAAGTGCGGCATATGCATCAAGATGGGTTGCAAAGAATGTAGTAGCAGCAGGACTTGCCTCAAAGTGTGAGGTACAGCTTGCGTATGCTATTGGTGTGGCACGCCCGGTATCGATTATGGTAGATACTTTCGGCACAGCTAAAGTGGCTGAGGAAAAAATTGAGCAGGCAATTGCAAAGGTATTTGATTTGAGACCCTATGCAATTATTGAAAAGCTTGATTTAAGAAAGCCGATATATAAGAAGCTGGCAGCCTACGGACATATGGGACGTGAGGATCTTGGAGTTTCATGGGAAAAAACAGATATGGTTGATGCATTAAAAAAGGCTGTTGAGGAATAATTATAACAGGGCGTTTCTTGGTAACAGAAACGCTCTTTTATTGTTGACATATGTACATTTAATATGTTATAATTATATCAATATAATATAAAGGAGACTAACAATGATTTTAACTAATACAGAGCCAAAGGCAGTAATGAAATATTTCGAGGAAATATGCGCAATGCCTCATGGTTCGGGAAATACAAAAATTATTTCGGATTATCTTGTAAGCTTTGCAAAGGAAAACGGATTCAACTATATTCAGGATGAGCTTAATAATGTTATTATTTTTTCACCGGGCTCTGAGGGATATGAAGACTCGGCACCGGTAATTATACAGGGACACATGGATATGGTGTGTGATAAGGATCCGGATTCGACGATTGACTTTGAAAATGACGGACTTACAATAAAAATAGACGGAGATTTTATAAAAGCAGACGGAACTACATTGGGCGGTGATGACGGAATTGCAATAGCATATGCAATGGCAGTGATGACCTCAAAGGACATACCTCATCCGCCGATTGAAGCTGTGTTCACGGTTGATGAAGAAATCGGAATGTTCGGAGCTTCAGGACTTGATGTATCAATGCTCAAGGGTAGAACAATGCTCAACATTGACAGTGAGCAGGAGGGCATATTTACAGTGAGCTGTGCCGGCGGAAGTAATGCAGTATGCACTATAGATGTAAATCGTGCTGAAACAGAGGGAACAATTCTTGAACTCATTATAGACGGGCTACAGGGCGGTCACAGCGGAATTGAAATTCATAAGGGAAGAGGAAACTCAAACATACTTATGGGCAGATTGCTTGCAGCGCTTGGTGATAAAATAAAGGTTATAAATCTCAGCGGCGGAGCAAAGGGAAATGCAATTCCGATGAATACAGTTGCGGAGGTTGTTGCGTTTGAGGATGTAACTTCAATTATTGAGGAATATGATAAGATATTTAAAAATGAACTTCGCACAACTGATTCCGGTGTTGAAATTATATGTGTAAATAAGGGGAAAGGAAGTGCTATGGCGGTAGAAAATACAGCCGATATAGTTGACTTTTTATCAATGGCACCGAACGGGATATATGCCTACAGTGCCGAGATAGAGGGACTTGTACAGACTTCTCTTAATATGGGAGTGCTTGCACTTGATGAGAACAGAATGAGTGCATTGTATTCGGTAAGAAGCTCGGTAGGCTCACAAATGAAGTGGCTCAATAATATGCTCAGAGCAGTTATGGAGCGTGTTGGCGGTGAGCTTGACATAAACGGTGAATATGCAGAGTGGGAATACAGAAAGGATTCACCGTTAAGAGATTTAATGCTTGAAGTATATCGTGAGCAGAACGGTAAGGAAGCAAAAATTGAAGCAATACATGCAGGTGTGGAATGCGGAATATTTGCAGGCAAGCTTCCGGGGCTTGACTGTGTATCCTTTGGACCGAATCTTTACGATATCCATACCTCAAGGGAAAGAATGAGCATATCCTCGGTTCAGAGAACATGGGAGCTGATAAAGGAAGTATTAAAGAGATTAAAATAAGAGGTATTAACGTGAAAAATAAGCTTCACATCTTACGGTTCGCTTTTCTTCACGTTAAAATTTGTACCGCAAGACGGAATGGAGATTACTATGAAAATTCATGTAAATACGAAAAAACAGCTTGAATCATTAGGCGATTTATACGGAATATTCTTTGAGGATATAAACCATGCGGCAGACGGAGGTTTATATGGTGAATTGGTAAGGAACAGAGGCTTTGAGTTCTGCGATACAGATAATCCGTCATATGATCACTTTACTGCATGGGAAAGGATTATGCCTACGGACTGCAGAGGAAGAATAAGCATACAGACCGATCATCCGTGCAGTACAAAAAATCCGCACTACCTTGTTATTGATGCGATGGATCCGATGGACGGAATCGGTGTTAGAAATCTTGGATATAACAGCGGTATTCCGCTTGAAGAGGGACACGAATACAGATTTTCGATGTATGCAGCTTGTGACGGCAGAGATGCGGAGATTAAGGTGGCTCTGGAGTCGGCGAACGGAGAGGAATACTGCTCGCAGACAATAACAATAAATTCAAAAGAATGGAAGAAGCATGAGCTTTTGTTTGCTGTCGGCAAAACCGATTATTCATCAAGACTTACAGTGCGTCTTATTTCATCGGGAAGAGTGTATCTTGATAATATATCTCTTTTCCCGAAAGACACGTTTATGGGGCGTGAAAACGGAATGCGTAAGGATTTAGCAGAACTTCTGAAGGATTTAAAGCCGAAGTTCATGCGTTTTCCGGGCGGATGTCTTGTGCATGACGGTTCGATAAATGCGGATGACCATGATAGTATGTACCGTTGGAAGAATACAGTAGGTGATGTAAAAGACAGAGCCTCAAAAAGAAATAACTGGGTCTATAATCAGACGCTTGGTTTGGGATATTATGAATATTTTCAGCTGTGCGAGGATATAGGGGCAAAGCCTCTTCCGGTAGTTCCGGGCGGTTATGATCCGCATCATCAGAGACTTGTTCCGATTGAGCAGCTTGATGAGTGGATTCAGGATGCATTGGATTTAATTGAATTTGCAAATGGAGATAAGACAACAAAATGGGGACACCTTAGATGTGAAATGGGACACGAAAAACCATTCAATCTTGAATATCTCGGAATAGGAAATGAAGAGGTGGGAGAGGGATTTTTCGAGCGTTATCCGTATTTCCATAAGGCAATAAAAGAAAAATATCCTGATATCAAGCTGATAAACAGTGCAGGTCCGTTTGTGGCAGGCGGTGAATACAGAAGAGGATGGGCAAGTGCGAGAGAAAATGGCTCGGACCTCATTGATGAGCATTATTATTTATCTCCTGAATGGTTTATTGCAAACCATCACCATTATGACAGGCTTCCGCCCTGGACTAAGACAAAGGTATTTTTAGGAGAGTATGCAACGTGGGGAAATACATGGTATAATGCACTTGCAGAAGCAAGCTACATGGTTGGTATGGAGAGAAATGCCAAGAATGTAGCACTTGCGTGCTATGCTCCTCTTTTCTGTAATGTAGATTATAAAAACTGGACACCCGATATGATATGGTTTGACAATCATCGTGCATATGCAACTCCGAACTATTATGTACAGAAGCTGTTCATGAATAATCAGGGTGAGTGCGGAGTTGAGTCGAGAGTTGAGACGGATGTTGTAAATGAAATCCGTGATTATAAGACAGGAAACGAAATTTATCTTGTTCCGCAGCCCAATACAGACGTGGAATACAGAGATATTAAAATATATGACGGTGATGATATTATCACATATCCTGATACTGTATTGAAGAGCTGTGATGAGCCGGTTAAAATCGGCGAGGTAAAAACCAATACATACAGACTTTGCATGAAAGCGAAAATGACAAGCGGCATTCGTGGATTTCTGATTTGGTTTGATTATGCCGACAAGGGTAATAAGCGTTCGTGGGGAATCGGCGGATGGCAGAATATGGACTGTGCAATATGTGAAGATATAAGCGGAAGAAATACATGTCTTGACCAGTTTGGATACAGTGTTGTCAAGAACGAAGAATATGAGCTTATGCTTGATTGTGCAAACAGGAATATGACAGCATATATTACTCATGGCAACAAGAGTGAAATCACTAACAGAGCAAAGAAAACAGAGCTTGTAATTGAGCCGATATACTGTGTTGCATCAAAGGAAAATGATGAGATTATCGTAAAGGCGGTAAATCTGCGTGACAAAGGCTATGACGCACAGATTATCCTTGATTGTGAAATGAGCGAAGCAAGGGTTTACTATATGAGCGGATATGCAATGGATGCGGAAAATTCATTTGATGAGCCTGAAAAGGTAACAATTTCAGAGGCAACGGCTACAGTAAAGGGGAATATTATAGAGTATAATATTCCGCCGGAATCAGTATGCGTATTCAGAATAAAATAATTCAAAACGAGGATGTCTGCCAACATCCTCGTTTTATCAGTTTGCAACTGATATTATTTTTTCAAACTTGGTGTAACGCCCGGCATTTATTGTCCATTCAACATCGGATGCGGTTATGATATCTCTGTTTTCAAGGCGTGCAATATTTGCGGCGGTCTGAAGAATTTTTATTGCATCGCGTCCGTTTGAGATATAAAGAGGAATAGGCTTTAATGCTCCGTTTTCTGTACGCATATTTATACGCATAAGTGCATTGTCAAGTATGGCTTCAATGTCTGAACGGTGAAGAGGATTAAAGAAAATCTCAACACAGCGTGAGCGTATTGCTTCCGGAATTTCATGAGGCTGACGTGTGGTTGCACCAATCAGCCTGAAATCCGCCGGAAATCCGTTTTTGAAGATGTCATGGATATATGTCGGTATTTTTTTGTTAGAGTCAGAGTAATAAGCACTTTCAAAAAATACCCTACGGTCCTCTAAAACCTTTAAAAGGCGGTTTATCTGAACAGAATGAAGCTCGCCGATTTCATCGAGAAAAAGTACGCCGCCATGAGCCTTTGAAACGGCACCCTCTTTTGGTACGGGGATTCCAAGGTTGCCGAAATCTCCTGCGCCCTGGTATATCGGGTCATGAACTGAGCCGATAAGGGGATCCGCTATGGAACGCTCATCAAATCGGACGGTAGTGGCATCAAGCTCTATGAAAGGAGCATTCTTGGTAAAGGGTGTGCCTACCGATTGCTTTGCGGCTTCCAATGCAATCCGTGCTGCTGCGGTTTTGCCGACCCCCGGTGGACCGTAAATTATAATATGTTGTGGATTGCTCCCGTAAAGAGAAGCCTTTAAAGCACGCAGACCTTGCTCCTGACCGATGATTTCATCAAATGATTCGGGACGGGTCTGCTCTGTTAAGGGACTTGTAAGCTGTATTTTCCGCAACTTATTCAGATGCTCTGCTTCACGCTTACTTTCAGCCTTTGTGCTGTTTATATCAGCACTTTCGTTCCGGAGCCGACTGAAAAAATATATTCCTATTACAAAAGTAAAAAATAACTGAGATATGGCAGTAATTGAAGCTAACATAAAAAAATCACCTCAAAAGGTATTATATCCTGTTGAGGTGATGTTATTCATTAAATTCGCATATTCGCATGATGTATTCGTCTGTCGGAGCGTCGGGAGTAAGAAAGCGGTACGCAGCTGTATCGTGAAGAGTTGAAAAAGAATTAAGCGGTACGGTAAGCCCCGTGCCGGTAGCTTTTACATAGCTTTCTTTCCTTGACCATAAATCAAAGAATAGTCGTGTATCTTCACCGATATATTCACGCTCTTCAATTGTAAAATATCTGTCCGCAATCCTGAAATTTGCTTCTTTTATTTTCTGGATATCAATACCGACTTCTGTGTCAGATACTGCACATACTGCATAATCGCCGGAATGTGAAATGCTTATATGCAGATTTGGAAAATCTGACAGATAAGGTTTTCCGTGAGAGTTCCTGTAATATCGCAGTGGGAGAGGAGTATCAGGATAAAAATGCTTCACTGCTTTAATTAGGGCAAGCTCTGCACCGATTGATTCAAGCTTTGAATGAGACATTTTTAATTTCTGTATCTTTTCTTTTCGTTCGGGTGATAAAATATCCCAAATAGCAGCGTCGTCAGGGTTTATATTTCTTAAATCTATTACGAAAATCCCTTTCATCAGTTGATATCGCCTTTCTCATACATTGTCATTGCAAGTACTGCTTCGCCTGCTGTCTCGGTACGAAGAATTCTTTTTCCGAGTGTTACAGTGCGGATGCCGGCATTTCTGAGCTTTTCAATCTCGTTTATGTCAAAGCCGCCCTCAGGACCTATGATAAATCCGATTTTTTTCGGCTGCGCAACGGAATTGAGTACAGTCTTGAGAGTTTGCATGTCTTCACACTCGTATGGAGCAAAAGCAATGTCGCATTCCAAAAGCTGATTGATTGCCTCGTCAAGTGTTGCGGCAGGTGCGATTTCGGGGACGATGCCGCGTCCCGATTGCTTTGCGGCAGACTCTGAAATTTTTTGCCATCTTTCAATTTTCTTTGCTTCCGCCTTGGCGTTTTCGAGCTTTACAACACAGCGTGATAAGGTACAGGGAACAATTTTGGAAATTCCAAGCTCGGTGGTTTTCTGGATGATATACTCCATTTTAGAAGCCTTCGGGAGTCCCTGAAAAAGTATAACCTCTATATTAGGCTCAGTATCGCTTTTTCGAGTGTTGGTAATATGGCATAAGATTTCTTTTGGTGATGTGCTTACTATAGTGGCATCATAATCATAGCCTCTGCCATCGCACAGCAAAAGAGAATCGCCCTCGCTCATGCGAAGTACACGGGTTATGTGCGAAACGTCCTCGCTGTTGATAATTATATTTTCACCGTTAATATTTTCCTTGGGTACAAAAAACTTAGGCATTTTATTTCCTTTCCGCAATAAATAATCTTTTGAAATTTTTATGGCTTATCTTTTCTATTTGTAATTCACTGTAATTAAGCTGTGCAAGTCGGTCAAAAAGCTTGTATGTATCCTGACAGCCCTGTATTCCGTCGGGCATAAGTCCGTCCGTGCCGTCAAAATCAGCACCTATACCTATATGATTTTCGCCGCCAAGTGACATAAAATGCTCAATATGGCGTACGATATCATCAATTCCGACCGTGCTCTGTTCGGACAAAAACGGCGGATAAAAGTTTATTCCCACGCAACCGTCGCTGTTTTTAATCCGTTCAAACATATCATCAGTGAGATTTCGTCGGTGATTGCATACAGTGCGTGAGTTGGAATGTGTGGCAATTATCGGCATTGATGAAAGGTTGGCGATATCATAGAAAGAACGGTCATTGAGGTGTGATACATCAATAAACACATTCAGCCTGTTCATTTCACGGAGAATCACTTTTCCGAATGTACTAAGTCCGTGAGTCGGGTCGCCATCGTCAGCACCTCCGGCAAGATGGTTTGAATGATTCCATGTAAGAGCAATAATTCTGATACCGAGCCTGCATAGGGTATGAAGTATCGGAACGGAGGTTATCATTTCCGCACCCTCAATACTTAAAATACCGTTTATATTTTGGCTGTGAAAGAGATCAATCATATTAAGACATCTCTCTAACGCACAGCTCCGGTATTCCGGAGAAATAAAGCAGGCAAAAATCTGATTGTATTCGCCATATAGCTTCATGCGGCTTCCGTCAAGCATTGCACTGCTGTCAGCAAAGCTTTCGTTTTTATCCAGCAGATATGACAACGTATCGCAATGTGCATCAAATATTCTGTAATTGAACATAACACCCTCCGAAATGATTCTATATAATATTATAGCATGTTTGAGTCAAATATGCAATCTGAAATTTGATAAAGTATTTACTAATTTCATTGACGAACCAAAGTAAATATGATATACTTACAATATAAGAATATTCGGGAGGAATATAATGGAGTTCAAAAGATTCGACAAAGTGTTGCCTGAGGAATCTGTGAGGATTCGCGAGAAAGTATTTGTTGTGGAACAGGGATTTAAAGAGGAATTTGACACGACAGACAGCGAAGCTGTCCATATTATTGCATACAAGGGCGATATTCCTGTTGCTACATGCAGATATTTCTACGATAAGGAAAATTGCAGATATAAGCTCGGAAGAATGGCGGTGATAAAAGAGGAACGTGGTAAAGGTACGGGAAGACTAATTATGGAGGAAGCTCATAAGGAACTAAAAAATGACGGTGCGGCAGAGGTGTGGCTGTCGGCACAGCTCAGAGCAAAGGGCTTTTATGAACGGGTTGGCTATATATGCATTGGTGATGTGTATATGGAAGAGGACTATCCGCATGTGTTGATGTGTAAGGAGCTGTAATGATGAAAATAAGAAAGGCTTGCGAGCAGGATTTTTACAGCTTGCTTGAAATATATAATTATGAGGTTGAAAACGGAGTTGCAACTCTTGATTTAGTGCCAAAAACAGAAGCACAGTGGAGAGGGTGGTTTGACAACCATAATATAGAAAATCATCCTTTGATTGTAGCCGAAATAGGCGGTGAATGTGCAGGTTATGCAAGTCTGTCACAGTACCGTGAAAAGGAAGCATATAAAACCACAACAGAATTGTCGGTATATGTTTCGCCCTCTTACAGAAAGCAGGGAGTGGCAACAGCACTTATGGATAAAATAATCCGCATGGCAAGAGATGATGAGACAATTCATACGGTTGTTTCGGTTATTACTTCCGGTAATGAAGCGAGTGTAAAGCTGCATAAAAAATTCGGCTTTGAGTTTTGCGGAACAATCCGTGAAGTGGGAATGAAATTCGGAAAGTATCTGGATATAGACAATTTTAGGCTTGGAGTATAAAAGGAGGAAAATAAAATGAGAAAATTAGGTTTTGGAGTTATGAGACTGCCGCTGACAAATTCGGAGGACGGTAAGAGTATAGATCAGCCGTTATTTGAGAAAATGGTTGACCGTTTTATGGAAGAGGGATTTACATATTATGATACGGCATACTTCTATCACGGAGGTATGAGCGAGGTGGCATTGCGTGAGGCGCTTGTTAAGCGTTATCCGCGCGACAGCTTTACAATTACAGATAAAATGCCGATGGCATTGATAAAGGAAGCAAAGCAGTTAGAGGAAATCTTTAATGAGCAGTTAGAACGCTGTGGAGTTGAGTATTTTGATTATTATTGGCTTCATGCAATGAATAAGCAGCTTTTAGAGGTTGCGGAAAATGTTGGTGCTTTTGAGTTTGTAATGAAGAAAAAGGAAGAGGGTAAAATAAGAAATCTCGGCTTCTCATTCCACGATAAGGCGATAGTTCTTGATGAGATTTTGACAAAGCATCCTGAGATGGAATATGTGCAGCTTCAGTTAAACTATATCGATTGGGAAGATGAAAATGTAGAGGGAAGAAAATGCTACGATGTAGCGGTCAAGCATAATAAGCCCATTATTGTTATGGAGCCGGTAAAGGGTGGAGCACTTGCGAATATTCCGGAGGCGGCGGATAAGCTGTTTAAGGAGTACAGCAACGATGCATCAACCGCATCATGGGCAGTAAGATATGTAGCATCAATGCCGCAGGTGTTAACTGTGCTTTCGGGAATGAGTACAATGGAGCAACTTGAGGATAACATGAGCTATATGAAAGACTTTAAGCCGCTTAGTGAAGAAGAAGTGACAATAGTTGCACAGGCAACACAGATAATAAAAGACAGTATTGCTGTACCGTGTACAGGCTGTAATTACTGTATAGAGGGTTGTCCGAAGAAGATTGCAATTCCGAGGTATTTCAGAATTTATAATGATTACAAGCGTTTTCCGCGTCTCGATCATGCGAAATGGCATATGAATGATACTGCAAGAGAGAACGGCAAGCCGTCGGATTGTATAAAGTGCGGAAAGTGCGAAAAGGTATGTCCGCAGCATATTGCAATTACAGACCATTTAGCAGCTATTGCAGAGGAACTGGAATAAAAAATAAGCGGTGTCGCATGAGCGACACCGCTTTTATGTACCAATTAACCCCAAGGATTTTCTGTCGGGTACTTTGCGTGCTTCGGCTGGTTGTAACCGATTTCATCAACCGGAACACCGATGTACTTAAATACCTCATATAAAGCCTTGCCGTGATGACCGAATGCTACTGCACCGTGATGCGGATAGTTCTTCTCGATAAGAACGTGACGGTAGAAACGTCCCATCTCCGGAATAGCAAATACGCCGATTCCGCCGAATGACTGTGTAGCAACCGGAAGAACCTCACCGTTTGCGATATATCCTCTTAACTTGCAGTCAGCTGTTGACTGGAGACGGAAGAATGTGATATCGCCCGGGATGATGTCGCCCTCTAAAGTACCATTTGTAACCTCAACCGGTAAGCTTCTTGCCATAATCTTCTGATACTTCATTGAGCATGCAGCAAGCTTTGATGAGCATGTATTACCGCAGTGGAAGCCCATGAATGTATCCTTGTGAGTGTAGTCAAACTTACCCTCAATGCTTTCCTTGTACATATCAGCCGGAACTGAGTTGTTAATGTCAAGTAATGTAACAGCGTCGTTACTTACGCAAGTACCGATATACTCACTTAAACAACCGTAGATATCAACCTCGCATGATACCGGGATACCTCTGCCTGTAAGACGGCTGTTTACATAGCAGGGAACGAAACCGAACTGTGTCTGGAATGCCGGCCAGCACTTACCTGCGATTGCAACGTACTTTCTTGAACCCTTGTGAGCCTCAACCCAGTCAAGTAATGTAAGCTCATACTGTGCGAGCTTGGGAAGAACCTCCGGCTTCATGTTGCCGCCTGCAAGCTCTTTCTCCATATCAGCAACAACCTCCGGGATTCTCGGATCGTTTGCGTGGTTGTTAAATGCCTCAAATAAATCAAGCTCTGAATTTTCCTCGATTTCAATGCCTAACTTGTAAAGCTGAGCAATCGGAGCGTTACAAGCAAGGAAGTTAAGCGGTCTCGGACCGAATGAAATAATCTTTAAATCGCTTAAACCTGCAACTGCACGGGCAATCGGAACGAACTCGTTAATCATATCAGCACATTCCTCAGCATTGCCGACCGGATACTCCGGAATATAAGCCTTTGTGCCTCTTAAAGCTAAGTTATAGCTTGCGTTTAACATACCGCAGTAAGCATCGCCTCTGTCATCTGAAAGACAACCAATGTTTTCCTCGGCTGCTGCAACGAACATCTTAGGACCGTCAAACTTCTGTGCAAGCATTGTCTCAGAGATTTCCGGACCGAAGTTACCTAAATAAACGCATAAAGCGTTACAGCCGTTAGCCTTGATGTCAGCTAAAGCCTGCTCCATGTGGATTTCGCTCTCTACGATACATACCGGGCATTCGTAGATATCCTCTGCATCATACTTAGCCTTGTAAGCCTCAACAAGTGCCTTTCTTCTGTTAACCGATAATGACTCCGGGAAGCAGTCACGGCTTACAGCCACAATACCGATTTTAATCTTGGGAATATTGATCATTTTATTTTCCTCCTTATTTTATGCCATACGGCAAATTACTCTGATACTATTATAACAAAGTTTGTCATTTATTGCAATACAAATTATAAAAATGATAAAAAATCAGATATAATTTATTGATTTTTTAACGCAAGTATCATATAGATATATGATACTTGCATTTGTAGGGCGGATGTGATATAATAGAAAGTAAGATAAAGAAAGGTGTGGTGCAGATGGAAACTTACTATATCGGTTGCGGAAAATTTAATGCAAATGACGTATATAAGGAAGAGGGGGAACGCTTTTGTCTCTATCGTTACGGTATAGAGAAATGGGTAGATACCATAAAACCGAAAGAACTGCGTAAGACGGGGGAAGAAACGGCGAAGAGGCAAATTGAAATAAACCGTGAGGGTTATAATGCACTTCTTGCGCTGGCGGACTCGGTTGCAGAAAATGCACATGCAGGTCAATTTGATAAATCGGGAAAGCCCTATATTACCCATCCGAGAACGGTGGCATCATTTTTGCAGGATACGGAGCATAAAATCATTGCATTACTCCACGATACAATAGAGGATACGGACATAACGCCGCAAAAGCTTACCGAGCTTGGTTTTACGGACAGGATAGTGCGTTCGGTTCTTTGTCTCACACATGCAGATGGGGTGGATTATTTTGATTATTTAGATGCCATGCGTGACGATCCGAATGCAAGGTATGTAAAAGCAGCGGATCTTATGCATAATATGGATATGTCAAGATTGGAAAATCCGACTGAAAGGGATTATGAGAGACTAAAAAAATATCAAAAGGCAATGGAGGTAATCAAAGCGTGGGATTGATTCATTTATACTGCGGAAACGGTAAAGGCAAGACCACAGCAGCAATGGGGTTGGCGATAAGATGTGCAGGTGCAGGAAAAAAAGTACTTGTAATACAGTTTTTAAAGGATAACTCATCTTCAGAAAGAAAAATCCTTGAGGGTATATCAAATATTGATGTAGTCGATGGACGGGATTGTGAAAAATTTGTATTTGCAATGAATGAAAATGAGAAAAAACAAACCTCACAGTATTGTACGGAGCAGCTGGGGAGGTTTTTTGAAAAAGCTGCCGGATATGATATGCTTGTGTTGGACGAGGTTGCGGTAGCTGTCGGATGCGGACTGATAGATGAAGAATATCTGATTGGACTGTTAAAAAACTGTAATGCTGAAGTTGTAATGACAGGCGGAACAGTCTCGGATGCAATGCTTGAAATATGCGATTATATTACAGAAATGAAAAAAATAAAGCATCCGTTTGATAAGGGGATACAGGCACGAAAAGGTGTGGAATTTTAAAGATACTTTGAAATTGCTGTAACAAGGAATTGTTACGGCATTTTTTTGTGAAAAATATTGACAAATAATAGAATTTATAATAAAATAATACATGCCAAACAAAATTTTAATGATGCCAACATTTTTAGTGTGTGTATTTTTATTTTTTGATAAAAATGCAGATGCTCTATTTCACATACTAGAAATGATTGGTAATGGGAATTTTGTTTGGCGACAATCGGAGCTTGCGTTTTTTATGCGTCAGCTTCGGTTGGCGCATTTTTTTGTTACATAAATTTAGGAGGTATTGAGGATGAAAAGAAAAATGCTAAAGATAGCTATGCTCACGAGTATGCTTACAGCTTCGTTTTCGTTCAATAGTCTTGTTTGGGCAGAAAATAGTAATAATGAGCCGGTATTTGCTGATTTGCAAGTCAGTGGATTTGTAAATAGTAATTGTAATGACAATGGAGCTGCTGAACTGATGGAGACTACTGATAAGCAAGTTGTTGTAGATATTGCAGGTCAAAGCGTTACACTTACTGCAAATCAGTTTACCGATGGGGATTTATATGTTGCTTTTTATAAAGGCAAGGGAGAATTGTGTTCACTGAAAAAATACTCACCGGATGATAGTAATATAAAGGTAGATACCGATGAAAATGCTGCATATGCAAAAGTTATGTGGTTAAAGAACTCCGAGCCAAACTGTGAAGCGAAGAAAATAGAGTTGAAGGAGCAGTATCAGATAACATATTATGTTGACAGTAATGATAATTACTTGAAATCAATTGATATAGAAAATCTGAATCCTGAATATTATTTCTCGGAAAATGGATTGGTTTTGCAGGATTTAATTGTAGATGGATATAATTTTGTCGGTTGGCATACTGCCCAAACAGGAGGAGAACGTGTAACATCGATTACACAAGGAGAAACAGGAAATAAGACGCTTTATGCTCATTGGGAAAAGGTTGAATATACAATAAGTTTTGCATGTGATATGGTACTCCCGGGAGGTGAAATAGGAGATATAACATACACAGTTGATAAAGAATATGTATTACCGAAACCTACAATGGATAAATATACATTTGTCGGTTGGACAGATAAATCGGGGAAATTGTGGACATCTGTGCCGGAAGGAACAACTGGAAATATAAATTTATATGCTAACTGGGCAAGCAATCGAAATAAAGCAGTGGCAAAAGATAAGCTCGATGCTCCGATGATATTTGAAGATGTTGATAATGGGTTAATTCTGTTTACATATGAAATTGGTGAAATACAGAATGTACCGTTATTTACAACACTGAAGCTTAATTGTGTAAACGGTATAATTTCAACAACCGAAGTCACACATGTAAATGAAATCAGTGATACACAAGCATCAACAATAGCACGTTCAATTTCTAACGCTACAACAAATTCTTCTTCTTGGACTTTATCAAATGATTGGAATAAGACAACAGAAGTAAGTGAAAGTTATTTGGAAGAAAATGGAATAACAAGGGAAGAGGCAGAAACTATAGCGAAAAGTGACAGTAATAAATATTTCCTTAATTCAAACAGTGGTGGTTCATCAGATACTGTTACGGTAGATGGTACAACGTACAAGCAATCAGGAAATGTATCGGGTTCAACAACGACGGATTTGGGAATTAAAGAAACTACATCCTTGAGTGCTAATGTTGGAGGAAGTTTTGGTATAGGTTCAGGAAGATCAAATGAATCATCGGGAACATCTTCTTCGGGTAATGCAGGAATATCAGTAGGAATTGAAGGCGAAAAGAGCCGAGAAATAACTGGAAATCTAAGCGGTACAAATGGATGGGCAGATACAGAAGATAACGGAACTGAACATTCAACAACAAAAACTGAATCCAGCACTTGGAATACAACATCGGGTTATGAAAGTAGCAAAACAACAAGCCAAAGTAAAACGATTTCTAATGTTATATCTCAAGTCATCAGTAAGCAGAAAGGATATGGTGAATCATATTCTGAGGGTGGCTCCAACAGTGAGTCACAGGCGTTGGCATCAACTAATAGTCAAAGCGATGAATATAGTTCGACAATGACTTATTATACTTCGGAAATAGAGACAACAACAACTTCTTTTTCAAGCACAGGAAATACAATTGGTGATTACAGAATGGTTGTTGCAGGTACGGTTCATGTATTTGCTGTTGTAGGCTATGACATAGCGAATAGAGAATATTTTGTATATACATATAATGTTCTGGGAGACGGAACAAAGGATGATGGTACATATGAGTATCTTGATTATTCGTTTGATGGTACATTTAAAGATTATGAAACCACAGTTATTCCGTTTGAAGTTCCGTTTTTTGTAAATGAATATGTTAGTAGTAGAATTGCAAAGACTGATGGATTGTTATTTGATCCGGACACGGGAATGATAGTGGACTATATTCCTGAAACGGGTTCTACAGCCAATGTAGTTGTAATTCCGTCATATATTGTTGTAGATAATAATGACGGTACCTATAGTGCTGAGAAAGTAACCGGTATATCACCGGGATTATTTAAGAATAATACTTCTATAAAAGCGGTACAATTAGGAAGATTTATAGAAAAAGTTCCTGATTCGTTGTTTGAAGGCTGCTCTTATCTCGAATATATTCTTTGTCCCGGTGTTACGGAGATAGGGGACAGAGCATTTGCCGGCTGTACATCATTAAACAGTTTTACGATTCCGGTGGAAATTACAAGTTTAGGAAAAAATAGTTTTGACGGTGTACCGGAAATAAAGGTTATAGCTTCAAATGCAGAAATAGCACAGAATGCCGTAGCATCAACAGCAGATAAAATAGTATTAGATATTTCACAAATACCTGAAGATGAAGCAATGAATATAACGCTTGAAATAGGTGAAGTATCATATTTTGAATTGCAGGGTAAGGACAAAGAATACAAAGGTATAAGCCTAAAATCCGATGCAACGGAAACTGTAATAAATGGAGTTACTTTCACAGAAAATACAAAAATTCCTATGGAACTTTCATCAGAAAAGGTAACACTTGACAGAGTAACAGTTGACTGCGACGGATATGCAATTGTGCTTAAAGCAGAGAACACAGATCTGAAATTAAACAGAACCATAAATGTTATATCGACAAGCGAGAATGCTGTTATAACAAAAAATATCAGTCTTTCTAATTTAAGCAGTTCTATAGTGGGAAAGATGAATATTACAGGAAATATGCTTGTATGTGGTACGGTAAATAAAGAAAAATATATAACATTTGATAACGGTAAAATCATTTATATTACAGATGAAGAATATGAAAACTACCTTACTTCGCATACTATATATTTTGATGCAAATGGCGGAG
The DNA here is from genome assembly GCA_045542415.1 of Clostridia bacterium. Lineage (GTDB taxonomy): Bacteria > Bacillota > Clostridia > UBA1381 > UBA1381 > UMGS1958. Next base: position 54,015 of record JAZQKZ010000018.1, on the reverse strand, counting down.
TGGTTTCGGAAGAAAGCAAGATGGCATCATTGAATATGGAAATCGGAGAATTGCCAATACCGAGCAGGGATTATTATACATTTGATGGCTGGTATTCTAAGGCAGAGGGAGGAGAGGAAATTACTGCTGAAACTATAATGACTTCGTTAACAGATTTTACGATTTATGCACATTGGATAAAGAATGATGTTTCAGCATGGACGAAAATAGAAGAAGTACCGGATGATGTGGAAATTGCAAATACTAAGTACACATATATGTTAACATCATATACAACATCAGGTTCCTCAAGTTTATCCGGGTGGGAAAGATATGACGCGAAACGCACCTCATGGGGTACGACGCAAGGACCGGTATATTCCGACCCGAACAATGGCGCCAGAAATGTGTGGAGTGAGCAGTATGTGAAATCAACTACAACACATTATAAATATTACCATAGATGGAATGGCTCAGGGACATGGGGAAGTGATAGTTCAGCATCTGCATGGGTTAGACATAGTTGCGATTTGACCTATTCGCTTTCTGCAACAGGATATGTGGCATATGGTATATCATTTTATGGTACATATACTTGTCCGACATGTAATGCAAAAAATATGTGGATTCCGGATGGAACATATACAACCAATAATTATGGAACAAGATGGTACTATCAAGAGCCTGTATATACCTATTATTATAGCAAAACAGAGTCAAAAGAGTCGTATAGTGATCCATCAGAATTAGCTAATGTAAGTGATATACAAAAGTGGGTACAGTATATAACAAAATAAAATATATTTATCCGTAAAAAACACTTGACAACCACGAAATTCAGTGATATAATTTACTACAATAGCAATGACGAAGACAGTAGCATTATACATAATTCGCCAAGAGAGGGAATATCGTGGCTGTAAGTATTCCTGCGATGGTATGATGTGAATACCACTTCCGAGCTGCAATGCGGAAAATTATAGTATGTATTGCCGTGATTCTGCGTAAATGACTAATTGAGTGACAGCCGATAGGCTGTAATCAGGATGGAACCGTGTATATTATTGCACTCCTGAGCGTACTATTTGTATGCTTAGGAGTTTTTTTATTACAGAAAGGAAGATGAACAATGGAAGAAATGAATGAATTACAGGTACTCAGACACAGTGCGGCACATGTTATGGCACAGGCAGTAAAACGCTTGTTCCCGAATGTAAAGCTTGCGATAGGTCCGGCGATTGATACGGGCTTCTACTATGATTTTGATACAGACAAGCCTTTTACGCGTGAGGATTTGGATGCTATTGAGGCAGAAATGAAGAAGATAGCAAAGGAAAATTTAAAGATAGAGCGTTTTGAACTTCCCAGAGCGGAGGCTCTTGAATTAATGAAAGATGAGCCGTATAAGGTGGAGCTTATTAACGAGCTTCCGGAGGACGAGGTTATCTCATTCTACAAGCAGGGTGAGTTCACAGACCTCTGTGCAGGACCGCATGTAAAATACACATCAAAGGTAAAGGCATATAAGCTCTTATCAGCGACAGGTGCATATTGGAGAGGTGACGAGCATAACGCAATGCTCACAAGAATTTACGGTACAGCATTTACAAACAAGGATGATTTGGCGGCTCATTTAGAGCAGCTTGAGGAAGCAAAGAAGCGTGACCACAATAAGCTTGGACGTGAATTGGAATTATTTACAACTTCAGAGGTTATCGGACAGGGCTTGCCGATTCTTCTTCCCAAGGGTGCAAGAATTATCCAGACACTCCAGAGATGGGTTGAGGATGAGGAGCAGAAGCGTGGTTGGCAGCTCACAAAGACACCGTTGATGGCAAAGAGCGACTTATACAAGATTTCGGGTCACTGGGGACACTATAAGGACGGTATGTTTGTGTTGGGTGATGAAGAGGTTGATGATGAAGTATTTGCACTTCGTCCTATGACATGTCCGTTCCAGTATCAGGCATATCTCAACAGAGGCCGTTCATACAGAGATTTACCGATGCGTCTTGCTGAAACATCAACGCTTTTCAGAAACGAAGCGTCGGGCGAAATGCACGGACTTATTCGTGTGCGTCAGTTTACAATCTCGGAGGGACACTTGATGTGTACACCTGAGCAGCTTGCAGATGAGTTCAAGAAGTGCCTTGAGTTAACAAACTATATGTTACAGACATTGGGCTTGTTTGAAGATGTATCATACCGCTTCTCACAGTGGGATCCGGATAACAGAGAGAAGTATATCGGTACAGATGAGCAGTGGGCAGAGGCTCAGGGCGTAATGAAGGATATCCTTGACGGTCTTGGTCTTGACTATAAGATTGGTATAGGTGAGGCTGCGTTCTACGGTCCGAAGCTTGATATCCAGATTAAGAACGTACACGGCAAGGAAGATACACTTATCACAATCCAGGTTGACCAGATGCTTGCAGAGCAGTTTGGTATGGAATATACAGACCGTGACGGAAAGAAGAAGAATCCGTATATCATTCACAGAACATCAATCGGTTGCTACGAAAGAACGCTTGCACTCCTTATTGAAAAGTATGCAGGTGCGTTCCCGGTATGGCTTGCTCCGGTACAGGCTAAGTTCTTGCCGATTGCTGACAGACACCTTGATTATGTATATGAGGTTAAGAAGGCTCTTGAGGCTAAGGGAATTATCAGAACAGAGGTTGATGACAGAAGCGAAAAGCTTGGTTATAAGCTTCGTGAAGCACAGCTTGAAAAGGTGCCGTACATGATTGTTGTAGGTGACAAGGACATCGAAAACGGTACAGTATCGGTACGTTCAAGAAAGAAAGGCGATATGGGCAGCATGAGCGTTGATGAGTTTATCAAGCTTATCTGTGAAGAAGCTGAAACAAAGGCTTTATAATATGTGACGTTAAGGACAATAATACCACAAAAAACAGTGGTATTATTGTCTTTTTTTATCCTATGCGGTGTGTTTTCTTGCAAACGAATGTATTTTATGATATTATTTATACATTATTAAAAATAAATGGAGATAGAGTTATGAAAAAGAAATTAGCGGTATTGGCGCTGACAGGAGCAATGATGTGTTCACTAACAGCTCTTGCGGCAGATGTTCCTGCATTTCCGGGCGCAGAGGGCGGCGGTAAATATACAAAGGGTGCAAGAGCATCAAGCTCGCCGTCAGTGTATCATGTTACAAATCTTAATGCAAAGGGCAGCGGTTCTTTTGCTGATGCGGTATCAGAAACAGGCCGAGTTATAGTATTTGATGTCGGCGGTACGATTGAACTTAACGGTACTCTTACAATAGGAAGTAACAATCTTACTATTTTAGGTCAGACTGCACCGGGAGATGGTATAACCTTTACAGGCGGTGATATCCTTATAAAGGATGGAGTATCGAATGTAATAATGAGGCATATCAGAGTGCGTCCGACAGACAAAAATGGCGGTGAGCCGGATGCAATCGGCGGAAGATGGAACAGGAATATCATTCTTGATCATTGTTCAATGTCATGGTCAGTTGATGAAATGATGACACTGTATGCTGGCTCGTCAGAGAGCAGGACTCCGGGCAGCTATCTTACCGTTCAGAACTGTATTGCAGCTGAGAGTCTTAGAATGAGCAATCATATCAAGGGTGCACACGGATATGGCGGAATCGTAGGAGCAACAAGCTCAAGCTGGTTAAATAATCTGTTTGCACATCATGACAGCCGTTCGCCCAGACTTGACCGTGAGCTTAAAAAGACTGATTTTTCAAATAATGTAATATATAACTGGGGAAAAACAAACTCGGCGTACGGTGCGGAGCCGTATTCATATAATAATAAAACACAGACTCCGTCAGTGGTAAACTGGGTGAATAATTATTATAAATACGGACCGGGAACGGGATACGGAATACGGGGACGTATATTTGATGTCAGCAACAGCGGACAGGAGCCGTATTCGCAGTTCTACTTTAACGGTAATTATGTAGAGGGCTATACAGAAGTAACAGCGGATAACACAAGGGGCATTAATAACAGTGATTATGCAGAGTTCCTTACGGAAGAAGTGGATATGGGGAATTATGCATACGAAGAAAATAGTGCTGAAGAAGCGTATGAATATGTGCTTGAAAATGCAGGTGCAACATTGCCTAAGCGTGATGCAATTGATGCAAGAATTGTAAATGACGTTAAAAACCGTACAGGAAGAATTATCAATAATGCAAATGAAACAGGCGGAATAATCGAAACAGAAAAAACAGAACGTGTTTTTGAGATTCCTCAGGAATGGATTAGTGAGCATGGATTTGACGGATATAAGGAAACAAGTGTGATTTCAGACGGTGAGTTTGCAGGATATATGCTTATTGAAGCATATGTAAACGACTGGACACAGCAGCAGGAGGCTCCGTCAAATCCGATGATTACGGTTCTGTCGCCGGCTACGGCTGCAATGGATGATGAAATTAACGGATATAGCGTAGATAACGGAAACTGGGCAGTAATAAACGAGGATGAAACGGTTACATATCATGCAGTTGCGGATGCTGTTAACGGCGTGGAAGTAACAAAGATGGAGCTTTATGATTCAAATAAGCTTATAGCAACTTATGACGGAGCAGAGATAAATGACAGTATATCGCTTGCAACGGGTGAGCATTATCTTTCGTGCCGTGCCTATAATGAAAAGGGTGAGGCTACACAGAGTACAGTATCGATTGTATATGTAAAATCAGTGGGTGACGCAGGTAGCTTTGAATTTGTAAATATAGGCGACGGTGCATTTGAGGATAAGGGCAGTGCATGGCTGGATTATAAAACGGGAGTATATACAGTAACAGGCTCCGGAAAAATTACTTCCGCGTATGAAGATTCATGTGGCTTTATGTATAAAGCGGTGGATGGAGATTTTGATATCACTGTAAAGATAGATGATTTACCAAAGTATGAAAATGGTCAGATAAGCGGACTTATGGCAAGAACCTCTCTTGAGCCGAATGCGGTTATGGGTATGGTGGCAGACGGTTGGCTTAAATACGGAGAAAATGTCCGTGTGGTAAGCAGAATGAGTGAGAGTGAAAATACAAAGGAAACATACTTTAAGGACAGCAGCGGAAAAACTCTTAGTAACGGTTCATCATATGATTCAAGTGCATCGGAATATATCCTGCCACAGTACATGAGAATACAGAGAGAGGGGAATACCCTGACATTCTCCGTTTCAAACAGCGGCAGTGTGTGGACAGATAATCCGCGTCAGCCGATGAGTATTGAATACAGTGAGCTTCCTGAAACTATGTATATAGGAATTGCGGTGGATTCTGTGCAGGGAACACCTGTAAAAGAATATTTCACTATGGCAGGATATTCGAAGCTTACAGTAAACGGAGAAACAGATGTTGAAATCGGCTTGAGAGCTGTAGAGGAAAAGACGGGCTGGATATTTGATGACTATTACGGTGCAATAGCAGGCGAAACGTTTGTAGGAGATTATATGCGTGTTCTTGGCAATTCAAAGATGACTGTTGACGGAAGTGCCAAGACAATCGAGGGTGTGTCATATGTATCAAGATTAAAGCTTGGCGGCGGCGCGAGCTTTGATGAGAATGGAATCCCGGTATCGGGTGCGGTTGAAATACTTCCTGCGGCAGATGGTATTGTAAATGTTGCGTTTACGCATGCATCATCAAAGGGTGATACCAGATATATGGCAGTGATGCAGAATGGAGAAGAAATTTCTGTTTTGGGAGTAGAGCCGGGTGAAGCAGGATATCTGACTTGCGATGTAAGCGGCGGAAACAGTGTATATATCTATTCAAAGGGCAGTGGACTCAATATTTTCGGCATATATTATACTCCGACAGGAGAACCGGTGGAAATTCCAACACCTACGCCGAAGCCGACCGCAACGCCAAAGCCGGAAGAGACGGCGACACCGGAGCCGACAGCAACCCTGAAGCCGGAAGAGACGGCGACACCGGAGCCGACAGCAACCCCGAAGCCGGAAGAGACGGCGACACCGGAGCCGACAGCAACCCCGAAGCCGGAAGAGACAACGACACCGGAGCCGACAGCAACCCCAAAGCCGGAAGAAACAGCAACACCTGAACCTCAGACTTTTGTTACAGAGGAAAACGGTAAGGTTAAAGTAAAGGCAGAGAAAAATGGTACTGTTTATATTGCAGGCTATGAAAACGGAAAGCTTGTTTCTCTTGTGATTTCTGACATTGAAGCATGGAATGTGAATGAATATGAAATTCCGTCAGAAGAGATTGTCAAGGTAATGGTATGGGATGAAAGCAGCAAGCCGCAGTGCGAAGTATATGTAATTAACAAGCTGTAAAATTTTTGTACGCATGTGTCGATGCTTGACAAATCAGATAAAATATAATATAATGAGAGAAAACACTGATGATTATTCAGTGTTTTCTTTATCTAAGAAAAAAACGGAGAAACGTATGTATTATTATATAAAGGGAAAGCCTGTTATAAAGGGCTTGAATTATGTAGTGGTTGAAGCAGGCGGTGTGGGCTATAAGATTAACAGCTCTGCAAATTCGCTTTCGGCAATCGGGGATAATGATAAGGAAATAACCGTATATACGCATTTTGTGGTGCGTGAGGACGCTCAGGAACTGTTTGGTTTTATTACTCTTGAGGAAAAGAATATGTTTGAAAGTCTGATTTCTGTATCGGGAGTGGGACCTAAGGCAGCAATTTCTATTTTGTCGGTTACAACACCGTCGGAATTTGCAGCAGCAGTTATCTGTGATAATGTGAAAGTAATCACAAAGGCACAGGGCGTAGGACCTAAGCTTGCAAAAAGAGTAATATTGGAGCTTCGGGACAAGATGAAGAATATAGATATTGACTTGCCAGCCGACAGCGGTATGGAGGAGATTGCCGTAGCAAGCGATGCAAGGAATGAAGCTGTAAGTGCGCTTGTGGTTCTTGGTTATAGTGCGGATGAAGCAAAAAAAGCAGTGCTTGCCGTAGATGGAGATATGAGTGTCGAGGAATATGTCAAGAAAGCACTTGTCAGATTATTTTAAAATATACAGTGGAAAGGAGTGTTTCCGATGGGCTTATTTGATGAAGATGAAAGAATTGTAAGCGGCGGCTTCATTGACGAGGACGGCGATATAGAATACGGATTGAGACCGCGTTCGTTGGAGGAATATGTAGGACAGGAACGTGCAAAGGCAAATCTTGAAATATACATACAGGCAGCAAAGGAACGTAAGGAAGCACTTGACCATGTGCTTTTATACGGACCGCCGGGATTGGGTAAAACGACACTTGCCGGAATTATAGCCAATGAAATGGGTGTCAACATACGAATAACATCAGGTCCTGCAATTGAAAAGGCAGGAGACCTGGCAGCGATACTGACTAATTTATCGGAGCATGACATTTTATTCATAGACGAAATCCACCGTATGTCAAGAACGGTGGAGGAGATTTTATATCCTGCAATGGAGGACTATGCTCTTGATATTATTATAGGCAAGGGTCCATCTGCAAAATCAATAAGAATTGATTTGCCGAAATTCACACTTATTGGTGCAACTACAAGAGCAGGTCTTTTGACAGCACCCTTGCGTGACCGATTCGGCGTTATAAGCAGGCTTGAGCTGTATTCTCCGGAAGAGCTTCAGAAAATTGTAGTAAGAAGTGCAGGCTTGTTAGGGGTTACGATGGATGAAGAGGGTGCGGCAGAAATCGCATCACGTTCGAGAGGAACGCCGAGAATTGCAAACAGATTTTTAAAGCGTGTAAGAGACTATGCTCAGGTGAAATACGATGGAAATATAACGTGGAAAATTGCGGATGAAGCGTTAAAGATGATGGAAGTTGATGAGCTTGGTCTTGATATCATTGACAGACGAATGATGATGGCAATGATTGAAAACTTTGGCGGCGGACCGGTGGGGCTTGATACGCTTGCGGCAACGATAGGCGAGGATTCAAATACGATTGAGGATGTATATGAACCGTATCTGTTGCAGCTTGGTTTTATTGCAAGAACACCGAGAGGAAGAATTGCAACTCAGACAGCATATGATTATTTCGGAATAAGCTATAATAAGGACACTGAATAAAAGTATAGGGATAAAAGGAGAAATAAAATGAAATTTCTGAAAAAGTACATTGCGGCACTTATTATGCTCATGTGTGCTATGTGTTCAATAACTGCTAATGCGCAGCGTATGCAGCTTGAATATGACGGACGTACTGTGGAATATACAGGCTCAATATATAAGCTTGTTGTAAATAACCGTGCAATGGATAATCTTCCATTAAGTCCGATTATTTTTAATGACAGAGCTTTGGTACCGGTTCGTGAGATTTTTGAAGAGCTTGGTGCAACGGTCAGCTATAACGGCGAAACACGCTGTGTCGAGGTTGAACACGGAACAACATATATAAGAATGTATATTAATAATAATATGGCATATGTAAACGGAAAACGTACAACAATTCCGGGGAATGTTGTGCCTAAGCTCATTGCCGAGAAAGGCAAGGAAACAAAAACAATGGTTCCGGTCAGGTTCATCAGTGAAACAATCGGACTGTCGGTTGAATTTCATTATGAAAGCGGGACGATTTTTGTGGAGTCACCGGAGGCACTGGCGAATGTGAATGCAACTCCTGAGCCTACGCAGGTACCTACACCTGTCCCGACAGAGGAGCCGACAGCAGAGCCGGAGGCTGAGGTAACACCTAAGCCGACAAAGAAACCGAAAGTAACACCTAAACCGACAAAAAAGCCGGTTGCGGCAGTTGGTGTGGAAGAGGGTATAACAGGAGCAACTCTTGAGACTGAATATGTGATGCAGGGAGTTGATGTCAGTCACTGGCAGGAAGAAATTGACTGGGAGACGGCAAAGGATGAGATAGACTTTGCGATTTTAAATCTGGGCTACGGACAGAATATAGAGAGTCAGGACGATGCATACTTTGCAAGGAATGCAGCTGCATGTGAAAAGTACGGAATACCGTACGGAGTATATATCTATTCGTATGCAACATCTCCGGAAAGAGCAGCAGGCGAGGCAGAGCATGTGTTAAGAGTGATAGAGGATTGTGAATTGTCATTCCCGGTATATTATGACATAGAGGACGCATCTCAGAAAAATCTGGAGCCGGAGGTTCTGGGAGAGATTGCACAGACCTTCTGTGATATAATTCAGGCGGCAGGCTATGAAGTGGGTATTTATGCAAGTACCAATTGGTGGAAATATTACCTGACTGACGAAGCGTTTGACAATCCTACATGGTATAAGTGGGTTGCTCAGTACAATACAGAGTGTACATATACAGGAAAATATACAATGTGGCAATATACCGATTCGGGTCAGGTGGATGGAATCGAAGATGACGGCATTGATATGAATTATTGGTACGGTAAGCCGCGAAGGGTAAAATAATAAAGGAGACATAATAATTGAAAACATCAGATTTTTTCTATGAGCTTCCCGAAGAGCTGATAGCTCAGGAGCCGTTAAAGGACAGAAGCACATCGAGATTAATGACATTGGATAAGAAAAGCGGTGAGATTTCTCATAAGCATTTCTATGATATAGTGGATATGCTTAATGAGGGAGACTGCCTGATTCTCAATGATACAAAAGTACTTCCTGCGCGTCTGTACGGTGTGAAAGAGGATACAGGCGGAGCAATTGAGTTTCTTCTGCTGCATAAGCATACGCTGGATACATGGGAGGTGATCTTAAAGCCGGGAAGACGAGCAAAGCCGGGTGCGAGATTTGTATTCGGAAACGGTGAATTAAAGGCTGAGATTCTTGACGTAGTCAATGAGGGAAACAGACTTGTACGCTTTGAATACGAGGGCGTTTTTGAAGAGGTGTTAGACAGACTCGGTGAAATGCCTCTGCCTCCGTATATAACAAAAAAGCTTGAGGACAAGGACAGATACCAGACAGTATATGCAAAGAATCCGGGCAGTGCAGCTGCACCGACAGCGGGACTGCATTTTACGCCTGAGCTTATGGAAAAAATAAAGGCAAAGGGCGTAAATATAGGTTATGTAACGCTTCATGTGGGATTAGGGACATTCCGACCGGTAAAGGTAGAAGATGTAAATGAGCATAAGATGCATTCTGAATTTTATGTTCTTCCACAGGAAACGGCAGATTTGGTTAACCGCACAAAGGCGGCGGGAAAGCGTGTAATAAGTGTAGGAACCACTGCTACAAGAACTCTTGAAACATGCGGGATGGACGCTGGTGAGCTGAAAGAAAAAACGGGATGGACAGATATATTTATATATCCGGGAAAACAGTTCAATGTAATTGATGCGTTGATTACAAATTTCCATCTGCCGGAATCGACGCTTATAATGCTTGTAAGTGCATTAGCCGGCAAGGATAACGTAATGGCGGCATACGAGGAGGCTGTAAAGGAGCGTTACCGCTTCTTCTCGTTTGGTGATGCGATGTTTATAAGTTGAGAATACAAAAGGACTATTGTAACTGCAATAGTTCTTTTTTTGGAACAATATATCTTGACATTCTTAACAAATTATAGTATAATATAAAATAGTAAATTATAAATGTGTAACAACACAACCAGGAGGATTTTTTATATGAAAACAAAGTATAAAAGAGTACTTCTCAAGGTGAGCGGTGAAGCTCTTGCCGGACCGAAAGGCTTCGGTCTTGACGAGAAGACGATTGATGATATTTCAAAGAACATCAAAAAGATTGTTGATATGGGCGTTCAGGTAGCTATCGTTGTTGGCGGCGGCAATATCTGGAGAGGCAGAAGCAGTGAAAATATGGACAGAACAAGAGCTGACCATATGGGCATGCTTGCAACAGCAATAAATTCATTGGGTCTTTGTTCAAGTCTTGAAGCACAGGGGGTTCCCACAAGAGTGCAGACAGCAATAGAAATGCGTTCCGTTGCTGAACCGTATATCAGGGGTAGAGCTGAAAGACATATGGAAAAGGGCAGAGTTGTAATATTCGGCTGCGGAACGGGTAATCCGTTTATGTCAACAGATACTGCAGCGGCTTTGAGAGCTGTTGAGATGGAGGTTGACGCAATTCTTCTTGCGAAGAAGGTTGATGCAGTATATGACAGCGACCCGAATATCAATCCTGATGCAAAGAAGTTTGACAAGCTTTCATTCAGTGATATTCTTTCAAAGAATCTCGGTGTTATGGATGCTACAGCAGCATCACTTTGCCGTGATAATAACATGCCGATTTTGGTTTTTGGTCTTAACGATCCGGAAAATATTGTAAGAGCATGTAAGGGCGATAAGATTGGTACTTTAGTAAATAAGGACGGAAAATAAAAAAATAACGGAAACTGTATATATTTAAGGAGGAAAAGAAAATGGGAAAATATCCTGAAGTTGAAGCAAAAATGGAAAAAAGAATAAATGGTTATGCATCGGAGTTAAAGACAATCCGTGCAGGACGTGCGAGTGCATCAGTGCTTGATAAGGTAGCAGTTGAATATTACGGTACAATGACACCGATTAACCAGGTTGGTGCAATTTCATCACCGGAGCCGAGAATGCTCGTAGTACAGCCCTGGGACGCTACTATTTTAAAGGATATCGAGAAGGCTATCAATAAGTCGGATATCGGTATTACACCTCAGAATGACGGTAAGGTAATTCGTCTTACATTCCCGCCGCTTACAGAGGAAAGAAGAAAAGAGCTTGTTAAGCAGGTTAAGAAATATACTGAGGAAGCAAAGGTAGCAATCCGTAACGTAAGACGCGATGCAATGGATATGTATAAAACTCAGAAGAAGAATAACGAGATTACAGAGGATGACCTTAAAGGCATCGAAAAGGATATCCAGGATCTTACAGATAAGTATATCAAGGAAATTGATTCAATCTGTGCAGATAAGGAAAAGGAAATTCTCGAAGTTTAATTTCGGTGGTTTAAGGAGGGCGGAGGAAATACTGCCCTCTTTTCTTACATAATACTCTGATGGAGGAATATAATGTTTAAATTATTCGGCAAAAATAAAAAAGTAAATAATGAAATTGACTTAGAAAGACTGCCACAGCATATAGGCTTTATAATGGACGGAAACGGCAGATGGGCAAAAAAGCGTGGCTTGCCCAGAAGTGCCGGTCATAAGGCAGGTGCCGAGTCACTAAAGAAGATTATAACAGAGGCAAATAAGCTTGGAGTTAAATATGCAACAGTGTATGCATTTTCGACCGAGAACTGGTCAAGACCTCAGGCAGAGGTTGATTATCTTATGAGCCTGCTTATGGATTATCTTATAAATGCGGAAAAAACTCTTGCAGGCGAGAATGTTGTGGTCCGTGCAATAGGATCACGCAAGGAACTCTCTGAGGAAATGTGCCGTCAGATTGAAAAAACAGAAAACTTTACAAAAGATAACACAGGAATAGTAATGAATATTGCCTTGAATTACGGTGGCAGAGAAGAGCTTGTAACTGCAACAAAGGCTATTTGCGAGCAGGTTAAAAACGGCGAAAAGGATATTGAGGATATTTGTGCCGATGACATAAATAACCACCTTTATACAGCTAATCAGCCGGATGTTGATTTAATGATCCGCACAAGCGGCGAACAAAGAATATCAAACTTTATGCTTTGGCAGCTTAGCTATGCAGAAATGTGGTTTACTGATAAGCTATGGCCGGACTTTAAGCCTGAAGATTTACATAGGGCTATAATTGATTTCCAGAATCGTGGCAGGCGCTTCGGTGGAGTATAATTGAAAGGTGAATTGAAATGTTAACAAGAATTATAACGGCCTTGATAGCAATTGCAATATTTGCAGTAGTTGTTGCGGCAGATCCGCTTGTGCTGCAGTTTGCATTGGCTATAGTTGTATTTGCAATGCTTTATGAATGCAATCATGTTATGACAAAATCGCTTTGTGTTAAAGTAACGTCATATATCGGTGCGGCATTGGTTATGTGGGGGATGGCAACCGGAACTGTTGCTCTGTTTTTGGTTGCGGCAGTTATGCTGTTTATGGCAGCTACTGTTTTTCTTCACGGTAAAACAGACCATAAAGAGGTGTTTGCCGTTGGATTTATGAGTATATATATTTCGTTATTCATGTCATATATAGGCTTATTGAGAACGGAATACGGGTTAATTCAGATGCTTATAGTATTTGTAACAGCGTGGTGTTCGGATACAGGTGCATACTTTGCCGGCTCATTCTTAGGCAAGCACAAGCTTATACCGCATGTCAGCCCAAAAAAGACGGTCGAGGGTGCAGTTGGCGGCATGATTGCAGCAATGCTGTGCTGTCAGATTCTGCTTTTTGTTGCAACGGCATGTGGTATTGACATGGGAAAACTTGCAGGAACAAGCAGATTTGTGAAAATTGGTGCAATCGGTATTATCGGCTCTGCCGTATCGCAGCTTGGCGATCTTGTTGCTTCGGCGATAAAGCGTGATTGTGAAGTTAAGGACTATGGAACGGTATTCCCCGGACATGGCGGATTTATGGATCGATTTGACAGCGTTGTGTTTATCGCCCCGATGATATACTATTTTGTTTCTTTAATAAACTAACCGGAATATAAACATAAAAAGGAAGATATAATAAATGGTAAAGAAAATTTCAATTTTAGGTTCGACCGGTTCGATCGGTACGCAGACTCTTGATGTTGTGCGTGAATATCCTCAGATAAAGGTTGCGGCAATAAGTGCAAATTCCAATATTGAATTGCTGGAAGCTCAGGCAAGAGAATTTATGCCCGAGCTTGTCTGCGTTATGAACGAGGAAAAGGCAAATGAGCTTAAAGTTCGTCTTGCTGATACTTCTGTAAAGGTATTGGGCGGCAGGGAAAGCCTTATAGATGCGGCAACAATTGAAAGTGCCGATACGGTTGTAACTGCAGTAGTGGGAATAAGCGGCTTGAGACCTACAATTGCGGCGATTGAAGCAGGAAAAAATATCGCACTTGCAAATAAGGAAACGCTTGTAACGGGCGGTCACATTGTAACAGAGCTTGCAAGAAAGCATAACGTTGCACTTTTACCGGTTGACAGTGAGCATAGTGCGATTTTCCAGTCCTTAAATGGAAGTAAAAAGGAAATAAAAAACATAATCTTAACAGCTTCCGGCGGTACATTTTACGGAAAGAAGCGTGAGGATTTAATTGATGTAACACCGGAAATGGCACTTAAAAACCCGAATTGGGATATGGGTGCAAAGGTTACGATAGACTCATCAACTCTTGTAAACAAGGGACTCGAAGTGATTGAAGCAAAATGGCTTTTTGGTGTTGACATTGATCAAATCAAGGTTATTGTACACCGTCAGAGTGTGCTTCACAGTGCGGTGGAGTTCGTGGATAACGCAGTTATTGCACAGCTGGGGGCACCGGATATGCGTTTGCCTATCCAATATGCACTGACGTATCCTGACAGATTACCTATGAAAGATAATGAGCTTGATTTGTTAAAATACGGTTCACTGACCTTTGAAGAGCCGGACACAGAAACCTTTTATGCACTTGAGCTTGCTAAAAAGGCAGGCAGAGAGGGTGGATTATTACCGACAATATTCAACACAGCAGACGAGGTGGCAGTGGAGAAGTTTATGAAAGGCGAACTGTCATATCTTGGAATAAGTGAATTTATAGCAAAGGAAATGGATAGCTTTGCAAATATACAAAATCCGACAATTGAGCAGATTTTAGCTGCTGATGCGGAAGTACGTTCACACGGATAATCGGAGGTGTAGGATTGGTAACTGCAATAGTAACAATACTTATGTTTTTGGTCATGGTGTCGCTACATGAGTTCGGACATTTTATAGTAGGACGCTTGTTGGGATTTCGTATTTTAGAATATTCAATCGGATTCGGTCCTGCATTATTAAAAAGCAAGAAAACGGAAACGGAATATTCGCTTCGTGCAATCCCGTTAGGCGGTTTTTGCCGTTTTGACGGCGAGGATACGGAAAGTGACCATCCGGGTGCGTTTTATAAGCAGGCAGTATGGAAAAGAATCCTTGTTGTAATGGCAGGAGGAGTATCCAATATTATATTGGGATTTGTTCTTTTTCTCATAATTGTACCCTTGACATCACCCATGCTGACGAATACGGTTGATGCAGTAGTTGAGCATAGCTATGTAGAAAGTGCAGGGCTTATGCCGGGTGATGAGATAGTATCAATTGACGGACATAAGGTGAATTTCTATAACGATATAACGCTCTATACACAGAACTTTACTAAGGATACGAATGCTGAGATTATAGTAGAGCGTAACGGTGAAGAAAAAAGTATAGTGTTTAAGCCGACAGAGATAATAGAAATAATAAGCTATACAGAAAACGGAGTTGATTATTCTCAGACTGTAAACGGAAATGATACGTTCAAGCATTTTGACTATAGCGACTCGCTGCCGTATAATGCCGAAAAGGTAGGCGAGGTACAGACAAATACAAGCTATATTATAGGTTTTCGACCTGTACAGGTGGATGTGACATTTACAAATGTATGGGGCGAGGCATGGAATCAGACAAGATTTGTGGTTAAGCTTGTATATCAGTCGCTGTGGCAGATGATAACCGGTCAGGTAGGGATGGATCAGATGTCGGGACCTGTCGGGATTGTGAGTGAGGTTAATACGGCGGTTAATTCGGGAGAATTTGCGTATTTATATGTACTGAATCTCGTAGCACTTCTGACAATAAATCTCGGTGTATTCAATTTATTGCCGATACCTGCTCTTGACGGAGGAAGACTGTTCTTTATGGTAGTAGAGCTGATAAGAAGACGTCCGATACCTCCGGAAAAAGAGGGTATGGTGCATGCAATAGGAATGATGCTGTTGCTTGCATTGATTGTGTTTATTTCATTTAACGATATAATCAGAGTGTTAGGATAATAATGCGTTCTTGTATAAAAAGCGCTGTCATACAAAGGAGTGGAATTATGCTTAAAAGAGAGGTTAATATAGGCGGAGTAAAAATCGGCGGTAATAATCCGGTGGCAATTCAGTCTATGTGTAATACTGATACGAGAAATATTGAGGCAACAGTAAATCAGATACTTCGCCTTGAGGAAGCCGGCTGTGAAATTATCCGTGTAGCAGTTCCTGATATGGAGGCTGCGGAGGCGATAGGAAAGATAAAAAAGCAGATACATATCCCTCTCGTGGTGGATATTCACTTTGATTACCGTCTTGCTTTGGAAAGCATGAAAAACGGTGCAGACAAGGTGAGGATAAATCCGGGAAATATCGGCTCAAAAGACAGGGTAAAGGCAGTCGTTGATATGGCAAAGGCAGGCGGAATACCGATAAGAATAGGTGTAAACGGCGGCTCGCTTGAAAAAAGACTTGTAGAAAAGTACGGCGGAGCAACCGCTGATGCGATGGTAGAAAGTGCATTTGACCATGTTGCAATTCTGGACGAGCTGAATTTCCGGGATGTAGTTGTATCAATAAAGGTATCAAATGTACCGAAAATGATAGAAGCATACAGAAAGTTCAATGCACAGTCGGATATACCGCTTCATATCGGCGTAACTGAAGCCGGAACGCTCAGAAGCGGAACAATTAAGTCAGCGGTAGGAATAGGTGCATTGCTTGCTGAAGGGATAGGCAATACTATGCGTGTGTCGTTAAGTGCCGACCCGGTTGAAGAGGTTTATGCGGCATATGATATATTAAAAATTTTAGAGCTTCGTAAATCGGGAGTTGAGTTTGTTTCGTGTCCCACATGCGGGCGTACTCAGATTGATTTAATTTCAATTGCAACAGAGGTTGAAAAGCGTGTTGCAAAACTTGATAAGGATGTAAAAATTGCAGTTATGGGCTGTGTGGTAAACGGTCCCGGTGAAGCGAGAGATGCGGATATAGGTCTTGCCGGAGGTAAGGGCGAGTGTCTTTTATTCAGTCACGGACAGATTTTAAGAAAAGTGCCGGAGGAAATAGCTATAGAAGAGCTTATGAAAGAGGTAGAGAAGCTATGAAAATATTAGTAATAAACGGAGTGAATCTCAATATGCTTGGAATTCGTGAGCCGGGAATATACGGTAAAAGCACGCTTGCGGATTTAGAGGAGTATGTAGGTGCAAGAGCAAAGGAGCTGGGTGTAGAGGTTGATTTTTATCAGAGTAATTATGAGGGTGATATCTGCACAAAAATTCAGCAGGCGTTAGGTGTATATGACGGAATAATAATGAATCCGGGTGCATTTACACACTATTCATATGCAATCCGCGATGCTTTGGGTTCGGTGAAGCTGCCGGCAATTGAGGTACATATCTCGAATATTCATAAGCGTGAAGAGTTCCGTCATCATTCTGTAACTGTACCGGAATGTATAGGACAGATCTGTGGTCTTGGCTTTAGGGGATATGTGCTTGCATTGGAGGCTTTGGTTGATGAAATCAAGAATTGAGAAACTCAGAGAGCTGTTAAACGATAATGAAGCTGCATTTATAAGCAGTTATCCCAATATATTTTATTACAGCGGATTCACCTCAGAGGATGCATATCTGCTTATATCTCACGACAAGCAAATACTTGTTACAGATTCAAGATATACAATTCAGGCACATGAACAGGCACCGGACTTTGAAATTGTAAATATTACAAGGGGATTTAATGAGATATTTAAGCTCGTTGATGCAAATTATATTGGTTATGAGGAAGAGTTTCTGACAGTCAAACAATACAGGGAGTTCAGAGGCAAAACAACAGACCGGCAGGAGCTTGTGGAAATGCAGAAGAAGCTGACAGGTCTAAGAAAAATAAAAGATGAAAACGAGATAAAAAGGATTGCAGAAGCAGAAAAAATAGGCGATGCAGCATTTAAATATGTACTTGATAAAATACGTCCGGGAGTAACGGAGCGTGAAATTGCATTGGAGCTTGAATTTTTTATGAAGAGAGAGGGAGCGACTGCCTTATCGTTTGAAACAATAGCAGCATCAGGCAAGCGAAGTGCAATGCCGCACGGTGCAGCAAGTGATAAGGTAATAGAAAAAGGTGATTTTCTTACTCTTGACTTTGGTTGTGTGTTTGAGGGCTATTGCTCGGATATGACAAGGACGGTTGCGGTAGGTAATGTAAACGGCACTCAGCGAGAAATTTATGATGTTGTACTAAAGGCGCAGAAAGCCGCTTTGGAAGCAATAAAAGCCGGAGTTGAATGTAATGCAGTTGATGCAGTTGCAAGGAATATAATAAAGGACGCAGGGTACGGTGAAAATTTCGGACACGGACTGGGACACAGCGTAGGAATTGAAATCCACGAGATGCCCTCATTCTCGCCCAAATGTAATGAAAAGTTGAAAGAGGGACATGTAATGACAGTAGAACCCGGAATCTATATAGAGGATTTCGGCGGAGTAAGAATAGAGGATTTGGTGGTTGTAACAGAGGACGGTATCAGGAATCTTACTCTCTCACCCAAGGAATTGATAATAGTATAAAAATCGGCTCGTGATGAGCCGATTTTTTATCTCATTGCATTCATGGCAGTGTCTATGACAGCACCTACATTTTTGAATACACCCTCTGTTTTCTTTGCAATCTTGTGTCTCTCCTTAGCCGATAACGGATCGGTAAACATTGTTACTGCCGCACCGACAACCAAGCCGGTTGCCATTCCTTTGATAAAGCCTGTGTAATTCATGACGATAAGTCTCCTTTTTTATTTTTTAGCATTTTGCTGTATCTATTTTTGCCGTTAAACAAAAACATATGCTGTATAAAAAATGGTGCATGATGGACTTATTTGAAGTATTGTCAAAAATAATTTAAAAATCTTTAAATTTGCATTGACTTAGTACAGAAAATGTTATAAAATAGAAATATATTGCAGAAAGGTTGGTAATCATTTTGGCAAACATAAAACCGTTTAAGGGATATAGATATAATGTAGATAAAGCAGGGGACAGAGGTAAGGTGGTTTCTCCTCCGTATTATAACCTGCCGCATGAGGTTAAAAAAGAGCTTTATGATATGAGTGAATATAATTCAATAAGACTTTTTTCGGGTATGGAGTATGAAACAGATGGCGAAAGAGAAAATCGCTTCACCCGTGCAGGAGCATATTTGAAAAGCTGGATTCAGGATGAAATACTTGTTCGTGACGAAGAACCGGCTATATATATGTATGAGGAAATAATTGATGTAAGAGGTACTACCTATCAGAACAGAACCTTTGTCTGCCTGCTTGAGCTTGCAGAGCTTTCTGAGGGCGTGGTGACTCCGTGTGAAGAAATAAGAGAAGTATCCTTGCAGGACAGATACGAATTTTTAACTCATACAAATGCTGACCTTTCCCTTATAAGCTGCTTGTATATGGAAAGAGAAAAGGATTTGCTCAAGCTCATGGATAAGCTTGCAGAAAATGAGCCGGATGAATATGTAGTGGCTCACGACGGAATTCATCATAAAATATGGAAGATAACAGACGCTCAAACAATTGAATATATACAGGAACGCTTTAAGGATATGCATCTTTATATTACAGACGGACAGACAAGATATGAGACATGTCTGAAATACAGAGATTATATGCGTGCAAATAATCCGGAGCATACAGGTAAAGAACCGTATAACTTTACGATGGTATCCTTGTTGAATTCACGTTCTGACGGTATTGTAATCATGCCGGTACATCGTGCAATTAAGATGCCCAGAGGATTTAAGGAGGATTTCTTTGTTGCAGGAGTTCAGGATTATTTCAAGATTGAGAAAATCATAGTTGATTCACAGGACGACAGCATGACGAACACCATGAAGAAGCAGATAGCAACAACAAGAAATGATATAATACGCTTTGCTCTGTATTGCGGCGGAAATTATTTTTACAGACTTACTCTCAAAGACAGGGATTTTATCAAGAAAAATATCCTGCCTGAAATGTCTGCGGCATACTGTAATCTTGATATGGTGGTTTTAAATAAGCTTATTATTGAGGATCTGCTCAGAATAAGCGAAGAGGACTATTGGGATCGCATTAAATATACAAGAAGCTCTGATGAGTGCATGAGTGATGTACTTAGCGGAGAAAGGGATGTAATGATTGTAGTTAATCCGGTTAAGACTGAGCAGATTAAAAATGTCACTGCTGCCGGAGAGATTTTACCCAGATGCTCGGTAAGCGTATTCCCTAAAGCCTCGGTTGGTATTTTCATTAATGTTAAGGAAGACTGATTTATGAATAGTGATTTGATTGTAAGAAATATACTTGAAAGCTATGAGAAGTATGATATAACGCAGCGGATTGATGCTGAATCACAGTTAAACAAGGATATGATAATTGATATTGTGGAAACAATGCGGAAAATACTGTTTCCCGGATTTTTTGCGGAGAATAAGGC
This sequence comes from Clostridia bacterium, assembly GCA_045542415.1. Classification (GTDB taxonomy): domain Bacteria; phylum Bacillota; class Clostridia; order UBA1381; family UBA1381; genus UMGS1958. The sequence continues at coordinate 33,723 of JAZQKZ010000018.1, read as the reverse complement.
CAAATCAGAGTATTTATCATATATTGTAGGTGAGAATGTGGAGTTTGTGCATTATCATTTGCGTAAGCAGATATATAATGCAATGGGTTCGGCGGGTAAGTGTACGGACTGCAAAAAAAATGTGTGCATGGACAGGGCGGATGAGCTGACTCGTGAATTTTTAAGCAGAATCCCCATGATAAGAGAATATCTGCATACGGATGTGCTGGCGGCATATGATGGAGACCCGGCTGCATACAGTACGGATGAGATTATTTTCTCGTATCCCGGACTTTTTGCGATAACCGTATATCGAATGGCACACGAGCTGTTTTTATTGAATATCCCGATGATACCGAGAATTATGACTGAGTATGCACACGGATTGACGGGAATTGATATACATCCGGGAGCGACTATAGGCAAGTATTTCTTTATAGATCACGGTACCGGAATTGTAATCGGTGAAACTACCGAGATAGGTAATAATGTAAAGATATATCAGGGTGTGACATTGGGTGCTTTGTCAACAAGAAAGGGACAGCAGCTCAAGGGTGTCAAGCGTCATCCTACACTGTGCGATTATGTTACGATTTATTCGGGAACGAGTGTTCTTGGCGGTGATACGGTAATCGGTGAGGGGGCAGTAATCGGCGGTAATGCATTTATAGTGAAATCTGTTCCTGCCGGTACAAAGGTAAGTGTAAAGAATCCTGAGCTTCAATATTCGGGCGGTCAGAATACAGAGCTTAATCAGGAAGAGTTTGGAAAGATATAATCAACGGGGCATCTTATGATGCCTTGTTTTGATTGATGTAATATTGACATGGAAAAATGCAAATGATATAATATATACATTATCAGAAAAGGAAGTGAAAATATGAAAATATATAGAGGAATGACAGAGCTTATCGGAAGAACGCCGTTAATGGAGCTTGGTAATTATGTAAAAGAGAAAAAAATTGAGGCAACAATATTAGCAAAGCTGGAATGCTTTAACCCGGGCGGGTCAGTAAAGGACAGAGCTGCACTGTCTATGATAGAAACGGCAGAAAAAGAAGGTAAGCTTCGGGAGGGTTCGGTAATAATTGAGCCTACATCGGGAAATACGGGAATAGGTCTTGCGGCAGTGGCGATGGTCAAAGGATACAGAATAATTATAACCATGCCTGAAACAATGAGTATTGAACGTAGAAATCTTTTAAAGGCATACGGCGCGGAGTTGGTTTTAACTGACGGTTCAAAGGGGATGAAAGGTGCAATTGAAAAAGCACATGAGCTGGCGGCTCAGACAGATGGGGCATACATACCTCTTCAGTTTGATAATCCGGCAAATGTGGCGGCGCATGTTACAACAACAGGTCCTGAAATATGGGAGGATACAGATGGTAAGGTAGATATTTTTGTAGCAGGAGCAGGTACCGGAGGAACTGTAACGGGAGTGGGCAGATATTTAAAGTCAAAAAATCCCGATATAAAGATTATTGCTGTTGAGCCGGAAAATTCGCCTGTGCTGACGAAAGGGGAGTCAGGCTCGCACAAGATACAGGGGATAGGTGCGGGCTTTATTCCGGAAATTCTTGATACAGAGATTTTGGATGAAGTGATTACAGTGGCTGACGAGGCCGCGTATGCTGAGGGAAAGGCTATTTCAAGAACAGAGGGCGTTCTTGTGGGAATATCGTCCGGAGCAGCTGTGTGGGCGGCGAAGGAGCTTGCAAAACGTCCTGAAAATAAAGGGAAGACAATAGTTGTACTTTTACCCGATACAGGTGAAAGATACCTTTCAACAGGTATGTTTGACTGATTTGATGTGTTTCAGATAGAAGCTGATGTACAATTGTTTCTTTAAATATATAAATTGTAAATAAATTGTAAACAAATAATGAAAAATAGGCTTGCAAATTTTGTGTATTTATAATAAAATATAGGTGTAGGAAAACAGGATAAGTAAAAATTTCACAGGAGGAAATTATGGAAAAACTTTTCAAGCTTAAAGAACACGGTACAAATGTGAAAACAGAACTTATCGCAGGCTTAACCACATTCTTATCAATGGTTTATATCCTTGCGGTAAATCCGTCAATGCTTGCAGCAGCAGGTATGAATGCAGGAGCTGTATTTACAGCAACAGCTGTTTCAGCAGCAATCGCATGTGCTTGCATGGCATTTTTTGCTAACTATCCGATTGCACTTGCATCCGGTATGGGACTTAATGCATACTTTGCGTATTCGGTATGTATGCCGATGGCAGAGGCAGGTATTCAGGATCCCTGGCAGATTGCTTTGACGGCTGTATTGGTAGAGGGTATTATATTTATTCTTCTTTCTTTATTCAAGTTCAGAGAGACGCTTGTAAACAAGGTTCCGGCAAACCTCAAGTACGGTATTTCAGCGGGTATAGGCTTGTTTATCGTAATTGTAGGCTTAAAGGGTGCAGGCATAATTCAGGCTGACGCTTCAACTCTTGTTGCATTGGGTAATGTTGGAACACCGCAGTTTGTTCTTGCATTTATAGGACTCCTTATAATTGGTTTTCTTCATCACTTCAAGGTGACCGGTGATATCCTTTGGGGTATTCTTATCACATGGGTGCTTGGTATGGTTGCAGAGATGACAGGCTGGTATCAGGTGGATGTTGAAGCAGGGGTATATTCATTATTCCCGAACTTCAGTGGTGCAAGTTTTATTCCAACAGCTCCGGCTATGTTTAAGTTTGATTTCAGCTATGTAACGAGCCATGTGATGGAGTTCGTTGTGATTGTGTTCTCATTCTTATTCGTTGATCTTTTTGATACAGTGGGTACTGTGATCGGTGTTGCGGATAAGGGTAACTTACTTGATGAGGAAGGAAATCTTCCCAGAGCAGGTGCTGCTTTGATGGCTGACGCTGTAGGTACGGTTGTGGGTGCTTGCTTAGGTACATCAACAGTAACAAGCTATGTAGAGAGTAGTGCGGGTGTTGCACAGGGCGGAAGAACAGGTCTTACAGCTCTTGCAGCAGGTGCGTTATTCCTTATCGCACTCGTACTTTCACCGATATTCCTTGCAATTCCGGGATTTGCAACAGCTCCGGCACTGTTATTCGTAGGTCTTTTGATGTTATCATCAGTTAAGAAGATGACATTTGACGGTGATATTGCAGATGTAATCAGCGGTTTTATCGCAATTATTATGATGCCGTTCACATATTCAATTGCAAACGGTATCATGTTCGGTATTCTCTCATGGGTAATCTTAAAGGTTTGCACAGGTAAGATAAAGGATATTCATCCGGTTATGTGGGTATCAAGTGCATTATTTATAGTAAGAATACTTACACTTATTGTTTGATAGAAATAAAAATATTTATCCTGTTTATGGAGGCTGTCGATAAAATCGGCAGCCTTTTTCGTGTTAAATTTGAATAATTTGTTAATATTCAAAAAAAATAGAAAAAACACTTGACATATTGATAAAAGCATGGTAAATTATAGTTGTTAGCACTCGAAGGATTCGAGTGCTAACAATGAGAGGGCGGTGATAAATTTGGATCTTAATGACAGAAAGCGAAAGATATTGCAGGCGATAATCGAAGAATATATCGGAACGGCAGAGCCTGTGGGTTCGAGAGCAATATCAAAAAAGCAGGATCTGGGTTTGTCCAGTGCAACAATCAGAAATGAAATGGCTGATCTGGAAGAAATGGGATATCTTATGCAGCCGCATACTTCCGCCGGCAGAGTTCCGTCAGATATGGGTTACAGATTCTATGTAAATCAGCTTATGGAGCGTTATCAGCTTGGTATTGAAGCGATAACTGAGCTTCAGGAACAGCTTGGAGCAAGGGTAACACAGCTTGACAGAATAATCCGGAGTGCAGGTCTTGCAGCATCATCACTCACGGAATATACAACTTTTGTCACAACCCCGTCAGCTAACGAGGCTTTTATCAATAAAATTGACCTTGTGCCGATAGGAATAAATAAGATAATGCTTATTGTAGTAACCGGAACGGTACGGAATAAGGTGATAAATATCAATATTGAAAATGAGGATTGTGCCGCTTTGGCAAGTATCCTTAATAAAAAGCTTTGCGGGCTTACGGGAAGCATGATAACATTTGAGAAGATAAAAGAAATCGAAAGCGAAATAGCGGTATTATTACCGTTGCCGCCTAAGATTTTAATAAGTATATTGAATTTTGTATATGAAACAATAAACGAAGAGGATGGCTCTGAAATTTATATTCATAACGCAAAGTCGATATTGCATTACCCCGAATATTCCGATATAGGTAAGGCGAGAAAGATGTTTGATTTGCTTGAGGATAAGAGCAGATTAAAAACATTGCTTGCCGGAGCAGACAGCGAAGACGGAGTGAATGCAAAAATAGGCATGGAAAATAATTCAGAGCTTTTGGAGGACTGTTCAATCGTAACGGTAAATTATTCGTTAGACGGTAAGCATGTCGGACAGCTCGGGGTTTTAGGTCCCAAACGAATGAATTATGCAAAGGTATTTGCAAGCCTGGATTTGATATCACAGGAAATTGACAAGTTATTAAATCACTACTTAAAGGGTGAATTTTAAATAGAGAAGAGGCGAAGAGATTGAGTAATAAAGAAGAAAATAAAGTTGAAGAGATTTTAGAAACTGAAGAAACGGAAATTGCAGAAGAAGCAACAGAGACTGATAAAATAGCAGAGCTTGAAGCAAAGCTTGCAGAGCAGGTAGAAAAATATACAAGACTGTATGCTGAGTATGACAATTTCAGAAAGAGAAGCTTGCGAGAAAAGGACGCAAGATACGGTGATGCGGTGGTTGACGCAGTTGCGGCGATTCTTCCGATTGGCGATAACCTGGAAAGAGCGTTGGCAGCAGAGGTTGAAAGTGAGGATGCAAAGACCTTGAAAGCCGGTGTTGAGATGGTGATGAAGCAGTTTGAGGAGTCATTGACAAAGCTTGAGGTTGAGCCGATAAAGGCACTGGGAGAGCAGTTTGACCCTAATTTGCATAATGCAGTAATGCATATAGAGGACGAGACAACAGACGATAACACGGTTGTTGAGGAGTTTATGAAAGGGTATATTTACAAGGGCGATAGAGTAGTAAGATACTCGATGGTAAAGGTTGCTAATTAAAGATTGCTGAATAAAAAAGGCAGTTTAATTTACAATAAATGTATATAAAGTTTTTCTATTATAGAGGAGGAAAATAAAATGGGAAAGATTATTGGTATTGACTTAGGTACTACAAATTCATGTGTAGCCGTTATGGAGGGTGGTAACCCGAACGTAATCACAAACAGTGAGGGTGCAAGAACAACTCCGTCAGTAGTGGCATTCCAGAAGGACGGCGAGAGAATTGTCGGTCAGGTTGCAAAGAGAGCGGCAGTAACAAATGCAGACAGAACAATTATGTCAATCAAGAGAAAGATGGGTACAGCCGAGAAAGTTACAATTGATGGAAAGAGCTATACTCCGCAGGAAATTTCAGCAATGATTCTTGCAAAGATTAAGAGCGATGCAGAGGCATATTTGGGTGAGCCGGTAACAGATGCTGTTATCACAGTTCCGGCATACTTCAATGACTCACAGCGTCAGGCTACAAAGGATGCAGGTAAGATTGCAGGTCTTAACGTTCAGAGAATCATCAACGAGCCGACTGCTGCTGCACTTGCATACGGCATGAGTGACAGAGAGCAGAAGATTATGGTATATGACCTTGGCGGTGGTACTTTCGACGTATCAATTCTTGAAATTGCAGACGGCGTATTCGAGGTATTATCAACAAACGGCGATACACACCTTGGCGGTGATGACTTCGACCAGGGAATTATTGATTACTTAGTATCAACATTTAAGGCTGAAAACGGTATTGACCTTTCAGGCGATAAGATGGCTATGCAGAGACTCAAGGAAGCTGCTGAGAAGTCAAAGATTGAGCTTTCAACAACTACAACTTCACAGATTAATCTTCCGTTTATCACTGCAGATGCTACAGGTCCTAAGCACATGGACGTTACATTGACAAAGGCTAAGTTCGATGAGCTTACAGCAGACCTCGTTGAGAGATCAATCACAAGCATCAGAAACGCTATGAGTGATGCAGGACTTTCAAAGGGTGAGATTGATGAGGTACTTTTAGTAGGTGGTTCATCAAGAATCCCGGCAGTACAGGAAGCAGTAAAGAGAGAGATGGGCAAGGAGCCGCATAAGGGCATCAACCCGGACGAGTGTGTAGCAGTAGGTGCTGCAATTCAGGGCGGTGTATTAAATGGTGATGAAGGCACAGGCGATATTCTTCTCCTTGACGTAACACCGCTTTCATTAGGTATTGAAACAATGGGTGGCGTATTCACAAAGCTTATCGAAAGAAATACAACAATCCCGACAAATAAGAGCCAGATTTTCTCAACTGCAGCAGACGGTCAGACATCTGTTGAGGTACATGTATTACAGGGTGAAAGAGAAATGGCACAGTACAACAAGACATTAGGCCGTTTTAACTTAACAGGCATTGCACCGGCTCCGAGAGGTGTACCGCAGATTGAGGTTACATTCGATATCGACGCTAATGGTATTGTTAATGTATCAGCAAAGGATTTAGGTACAGGCAACGAGCAGAAGATTACAATTACAGCTTCAACAAATCTCAGTGATGAGGATATCGAAAAGGCTGTTAAGGAAGCTGAGAAGTACGCTGAAGAGGATAAGAAGCGTAAGGAAGAGGTTGAAATCAGAAACAATGCTGAATCGCTTGTATATCAGTGCGAGAAAGCATTAAAGGATGCCGGCGACAAGGTGGATGATGCTACAAAGTCAATGGTTGAGGGTGAGCTTGATAAGGTAAGAGAGGCCTTAAAGGGTACAGATGCGGCTGCAATCAAGGCAGCAACAGACGAGCTTCAGGAGAAGTTCTATGCAGTAGCACAGCAGATGTATCAGCAGGCAAATCCGCAGGGGGCAACAGATGCAGATCCGAATGCAGGTGCAGGCGGAAATGATAATGTCTATGAGGCTGATTACAGAGAAGTAGATAACGACTAATAATTATACAAAAGGGGCAGACGCTTGTCTGCCCTTTTTAGGGAATATACAAAAAGTATTCATAATTTATGCAAATTTACTTTACAAACAGCTTGAATTGGTGTATAATAAATTTTAGTTTATAGTAGGAGAAAAAGATGGCTGATAAGAGAGATTATTACGAAGTCCTTGGCGTCAGTAAAGGCGCAAGCGAGGATGAACTGAAAAAAGCATACAGAAAAGCAGCTATGAAATATCATCCTGACCGTAACCCCGGTAATAAAGAAGCCGAGGAGAAGTTTAAAGAGGTCAATGAAGCATACGGTGTTTTATCAGATTCCGATAAGCGTGCAAGATATGACCAGTATGGTCATGCAGGCGTTGACCCGAACTTTGGCGGTGGAGGCGGCTTTAACGGAGCCGGATTTGATTTTAGTGATATTTTCGGCGACATATTCGGCAGTGGTTTCGGCGGTTTCGGCGGCTTCGGAGGAGGCGGCAGAAGAAACGGTCCAAAGCGTGGCAGGGATGTTCAGCAGATTGTTGATATAAGCTTTGAAGAGGCGGCTTTTGGTTGCAAGAAGAAGCTTAATGTAACAATGTCAGAAAAATGTAATACCTGTAATGGTAGCGGTGCTAAGCCGGGAACAAATCCGACAAAGTGTTCTCATTGCGGAGGCAGCGGTCAGATAGTACAGCAGCAGCGAACTATGTTCGGATACTCAAATGTTGTAAGTGCATGTCCGCACTGTAAGGGTACGGGAGAGATTATTTCAGACCCGTGTAAGGACTGTCGCGGAACGGGTAAGATAAGAAAGAGCAAGACAATTGAGGTAAGTATTCCGCAGGGCATTGATCATGGTCAGACAATTCAGATTTCGGGCGGCGGAGAGCCGGGCGAAAAGGGTGGACCGAACGGAGATTTACTTATTACGGTGCGCGTAAGAAAGCACGCAGTATTCCAGAGAGAGGGAAATGACGTGTTTATAGACGTTCCGATTACATTTGTACAGGCGGCATTGGGTGCAACGCTTAAGGTGCCGACACTTGACGGAATGGTTGACCTGGATATTCCGGAGGGAACACAGACCGGTTCTCAGTTCAGAATGAGAGGTAAGGGTGTTCCGTATATGAGAGGAAATACAAGAGGCAACCAGTATGTTACGGTTAATGTAGAGGTTCCGAAAAACCTTTCTTCAAAGCAGAAAGAAATTTTACGCGAATTTGAAGATGAAAAAAATTACAAGCAGAAGAAATCGTTTACAGATAAAATAAAGGATCTCTTCAATTAAAAATAAAGGAGTTTTTAAGATGAATCCCAGTATATACGAGCTTTCAAAAATGACAAAGGAGCAGTACGATTTCATTATGAAGCGTGCTGAGCTTGACATAACAGAGCAGATGAAGATTGCAAAAGAGGTTTCCGATGATATTCGTGACAGAGGTGACGAAGCTGTATTGGAATATACTGCAAAGTTTGATAAGGTGCAGTTAACAGCTGAAACAATGAAGGTTACTCCCGAGGAAATTGAAATCGGCTATAACCGTCTTGATGCAGAGACAAGAGAAGCAATTGAGTATGCGTATAAGAATATTTATGATTTCCATGAGAAGCAGTTGCCGGAGGAAATGTGGTTTACAATGGTAGATGACGGTCTCATGGTAGGCGAGAAGACAACTCCGATTGTTGACGTATGCTTATATGTTCCGCACGGTAAAGGCTCATTCCCGTCAGTATTATGTATGCTGGGTATTCCGGCTGTAGTTGCAAGGGTACCAAAGATTGTAGTGGTAACACCTCCGAATGAAAAAGGAGAGGTAGATGATGCAATCCTTTGTGCAGCAAAGATTATCGGTATCACAGAAATTTACAAGGTTGGCGGTATTCAGGCAGTAGCTGCGGTTGCTTACGGTACTGAAACAATTCCTAAGTGTCATAAGATTATAGGACCCGGAAACAGCTATGCAACAGCTGCAAAGAGAGTTCTTGCAAACAGCATTGATGCAGGTCTCCCGGCAGGGCCGTCAGAAATTATTGTATTGGCTGATGAAAAGGCAGACCCGGAAAAGGTTGCACTTGACTGGATGATTGAAGCAGAACACGGTCCGGACAGTGCGGCATTACTTGTTACACACTCAAAGGAGCTTGTTGACAAGGTTATCCCGATTGTAAACAGACAGTTAGAAAAGATTTCACCGAAGCGTAAGGAGTTTATCGAAACAAACCTTACTACATACGGCGGTGTTATCCTCACAAACTCACTTGAGGAGAGTATCGACTTCGTAAATGATTATGCTCCGGAGCATATGGAGGTTATGACTGAAAAGCCGTTTGACACATTACCGTTAATCAAGAATGCAGGCGAGATTTTGCTTGGCGAATACACACCGGTTACACTCTGTAACTTCGTATTGGGACCGAATGCAATTCTTCCGACAGGCGGTTTTGCAAAGACATATTCGTCAGTGTCGGTTATGGACTTCTTAAAGCGTTCATCGGTAGGCTACGCATCAAAGGAAGGCTTCGAAAAGGTACGCAATTATGCATATAAGTTTGCAACAGTTGAGGGCTTTGATACTCACGGACTGGCTGTTAAGGAAAGAAAGTAATTAAAATAAAAGGGGTTGTCATAGGACATCCCCTTTAGGTCTTTTAATGAAAGGAATAAAAATCATGGAAAAGATTCACGTTTGCAGAAAAACAACCGAGTCGAAAATGAACGTAACACTTGATTTTTCACCGTTACGTTCCGACTACCGCAAGTACATAAACACAACGATTCCGTTCTTCAATCATATGTTGGAGCATATTGCATGGAGAGGCGGCTTTAACCTTGAGGTTGATGTAAAGCTTGACGAGTTCGTGCTTACACATGTAATTGCCGAGGATTTAGGTATTGCGGTCGGTAAGGCATGTAAAGAGTATATAGACAGAACAGACGGTTGCTACGGTTACGGTGATGCGATAGGTATAATTGACGAAGCAAAGGCTGAAACGGCACTTAGCTTTGAGTCAAGAGCCTTGTTCTTAATTGATTATCACGGAACGGAGCTTACTGAAAAGGTAGAGGGAATGGATACGCAGGATCTGGAGACATTTCTCGAAGGCTTTGTTCAGGGTGCGATGTGTACAATGCAGATAGATGTTATGAGAGGTCATAACGGTCACCACATCTGGGAAGCGATTTTCAGAAGTGTAGGTTCGGCATTGAATAGGACATTTGAAGTAAATGAAGCAAGAAAGGGCAAGACTGCCGGTGTGGCGGGCAAGATTAATTGGACTGTTGAATAACACGAAAAATAAACCTCACATCTCACTACTCGCCTCAGTTCGGAGCATCAGCATATACCGTCGCTTCGTTGAGTAGCAATCTGCTCGTTTCTTTTTCGTGTTATAATATCTGTTTTGTATGTGGAGGTAATGGGTGTTAAAATCATTTTTAAATAAATACGATACCGTAATATTTGATATGGACGGTGTTATAACAAGTGAGCAGAATTATTGGAACTGTGCGGCACTTACGGTGTGGGAATACCTTAACTTTAATAGGGGAATACATATTGACGCATCAGAGGGGATGAGAAATTATCCCGAAATCCGTAAAAAAGTTTTCTGCAATGATGAGCTTATAAGCGTATTAAAAGGCAAGGGGGTAAACTCAAACTGGGATTTGGGTTATGTAACCGTGCTTATTGCATGGATATGCAAAGTTGAGGATGATTTTACACCTGTACTTGAATATGCAAAAACATTGCCTGATAATATCATAAATGAATATGACAACCTTGCAAAGAAGTGTGGAGAGGTAAGCGGCTTTGAGTATGATTGGTTAAAGAGAAACGGTCTTATGTGGCAGACTATGCACGGTTTGTTTCAGGAATGGTTTCTTGGTGAGGAGTTGTGGGGCAGAACGTCAATCCATACCGGGAAAACAGGTTTGCTGTTTAGTGAAGAACCAATCGTCGATAAGGATAAGTTGCGTAAACTGTTAAAGCAGCTGAGCCAAAGCAAGCGTGTTTGTACGGGAACAGGCAGGCCGCAGATTGAAATGATGAAGCCAATCGAGGATTGGGGAGTGAGAGAGTATTTTGCCGATAACGGTTTGTGTAACTATGACCATGTTGTAGCGGCAGAAACTGCATTGAATAATAACGCACTCACAAAACCCCATCCGTATATGTTTTTAAAGGCATTATACGGAACCGATTATAATGATGAGAAAATAATCAACGGCGATTATGATAAGTCAAAGATTAAAAAGACTCTTATAGTTGGTGATGCGGGTTCAGATATACTTGCAGCCAAAGCTATGGGAGCAGATTTTTGTGCGGTATTAACCGGGGTTTCAGGTAAAGCCGCAAGAGAATATTTTGAAAAAATGAACGCAGACTATATTTTAGATGATGTCTGCGGAATGTTAGAGGAATAAAAATGGAGAAAAGAATAACAGCACCGATAACAAAAGAGCAGATAAAGGAGTTTAGAGCAGGCGACAGCGTGCTTATATCGGGAGTTATATATACAGCCCGTGATGCGGCTCATGAGAGGATGACACGTCTTTTTAAGGAGGGCGAGCCGTTTCCGATAGAGCTTGAGGGGCAGATGATATACTATGCAGGACCGTGTCCTGCAAAACCGGGTGAAGTGATAGGCTCATGCGGACCGACTACCGCAGGCAGAATGGATGCATATGCACCGATGCTGCTGGATCACGGTTTAAGTGTCATGATAGGCAAGGGTGCAAGAAATGCAGACGTAATTGATGCAATGAAGCGTAACGGTGCAGTGTATTTAGGTGCAATCGGCGGTGCGGGAGCCTTGATAGCAGGAGCAATCAAGGAATCGGAGGTAGTTGCATATGACGACCTCGGAACAGAAGCAATACGTCGGCTTGTAGTAGAGGATTTTCCGGCAACGGTGTTAATCGACTATGAGGGAAATGATTTGTACGAGATTGGACAAAGTAAATATCGTGAGATATAACGTTAAAAGGTGAAGCCGAGTGGCTTCACCTTTTGTATTACGCAGAAACATAATATACAGCAGTATTTTCAACAATGATTCGCCATACAGGTGATATGGTTGTTGTCTGAGATGTGGTATCATTGAGTAAATATCCTAACTGAATATCCGTAATAACAGTTTCTCTTGATTTGTCCGTACACTCGTTCATAAAATCAATAAGAGCGTCCTCCATTCTTTTTGCGTACCTGATATTGGTTCGTGCATTAGACGGGGTGTAATAATTTCCTGATACGGTTTGTAGTCCTGCGGTAGTCAGCTCCATAACCAAAGCATTATTGAATACAGGTCTTGAGTCAATCCGGTACATTACAGAAACCGATATTTTATTCTCACTGCCGGATACACCAAACTGTGTGTCGGATGTGGAAATTCCGTATTCGGCACAGAGTCTTGCTGTGATATCTGCGGCGTTTGACAGCGTAAGATATTTTGTATCAGCCGAAAATATCGGGTTTTTGGGTGTATATGACATATGGAATTCCTTAAAAGTAACCGAGCCGGAGTTGGAGTAATAGGTATAATCATCCGCACGCACGGCACTTTTTCCCAAAAATTGCTTTGCGAGTGAATTGATATTAAGTGCATTATCCATTGTACAGTCAAATACTTCCTGCGTTTCAAAGTTAAGCAAATCAGAAGAAATCCGGACATTTCCGTTGGACAGTGTACGGATAATCTGATTTTTTGCTTTGACAAGGTCATTCTTTGCATTATCGGGATATACGAGACGTATCGCAGCTCCGAGTGTAAGTACAATAATTATTAAAGCAAAGACAGATTTAAGATAAAAATGCTTCATATTATGTATCAACTCCTTGATTCAGCAGGAATAGTAATAATAACCTCAGTTCCCTTGTTTAATTCACTGTTTATTATAATTTTACCGTTAAAGCCTGATTCAAGAGTCTGCTTTGCAATTGCAAGACCGAGCCCCGTACCGCCGGTATCTCTTGAACGTGCCTTGTCAACACGGTAGAAACGGTTGAAGATATTAGGCAGCTGCTCCTTAGGAATACCTATGCCGTTGTCAACAACCTTGATACAGATATCCTTATACACTTTTGAGGTATATACCTCAATACTGCCTCCGGACGGAGTGTATTTAAGTGCATTTGAAATAATATTTATTATAATTCGTTCCAGACTGTCAGGATGTCCGTATATAACGGGCATTTCGTTGATGGGATGATATACAAGGGTCTGTTCACGCTTTTTGGCGGTTATTTCCATACGCTCAACAACCGAGCTTACCATGTCGCGGACGTTTATAGGCTCCGGATTTTTATATATGCTCTTATCTGCATCAAGCTCTGACAGTGTAAGAAGATCACGGATTATGCGTGCCATTCTGTCAGCCTCGTTGGCAATTACCTGCAGGAATCTGACCTGAAGCTCTCTGTCGCAGTCGGGCATATCTGAAAGTGTTTCCGAATATGATTTGATTGTTGTAAGCGGTGTTCTCAGCTCGTGAGATACGTCTGCAACAAAGTCACGGCGTGACTGCTCAAGCTGCTCCTGACGGGTGATATCATGGATGATTACAATGATACCGCCTACCTTGTTGTCCGTATTAAAGGTAGCAAAGTCAAGATGCAGAAAGTTTTTATCAAGCTGAATATCTCGTTCAACGCTGCCCTCAGGCTTCATATAAACCAAATCACCTAAAGTAATATCAGCCTGGATTTCACGGAAGAAACGGTCAAACTGAACGTCATCAAGATAATTTCTTTTAAGGAGACGCTTCGCTTCAGGGTTAAAATGTATAAGCCTGCCCTTGAGATTAAAGGCAAGAATACCGTCAGTCATATTCTGAAGAATAGTCTCTACTTTAATCTGTTCACCGATTGCCTTTTCATTAATTTCATTTCTCGAATGAGCAAGATGCAGGAGCGAGTTAGTCAGGAGGCTAAGCTCGTCATTACCGGTCGATTCGGTAAGTGCGCCCAGATCTCCGTCAGCTAATTTTTTTGCGTTGTGTGTAAGCTCCTTTATAGGTGTTATTACAGATGTTGAAACAAAGTAGCCTGCACCTGCAGCAAGTAAAACAGAAAGCAAGGCGGTAACTAACATAATTATAAGCATGCTCTCCGTAACAGAACGCTGCCATGCACATAAATCCTTTATGTAAACAACATATGACACCGTATTTCCCGATTTGACGGGCAGGGCGTAATCAAGGTAGGGGGAAGTGATTCCGTTCTCCATTGAAGTGGTACCGCCCAATGCACTGAGAATTGTGGGCGTTGTTATGATTTCACCGGCATTTGATGAGGTACAAAGAACAGAGCCTGTTTCTCCGTCAAGCACCGCATAAAAACGTGATGAGCTTATAGAAAGCGCACTGAGATAGCAGTTAATCGTATCGCGTATGCTCTCGTAGCTCTTTACCTCTTCAAATACGGTTGCTCCGTTTTCGTCTGTTTTTTGAATGGTTATATTTCCCATGTTTGCAAAGGAATTAAGCTCGTTACGCAGATCGGCATCGAAAACGTCGGTCATATCCTGCTCAAATTCATTGTGAGAATAGTTAATTACGGAAATTATTCCTCCCACACCGACAATAAGCTCGGCGGCAATAATAAAAAGTACGAATAATGTAATTATTTTCCATCTTATACTGTTAAACATAAAATTCTCCTATATAAGTATATAGCACCTGCTGTAATCACAGGTGCTGTTGAATATGCTTATTATTTATTGAAGTAGTAGCCTACGCCTCTCTTTGTTATAATAAACTTGGGGAGACTCGGATCATCTTCTATTTTTTCGCGAAGTCGTCTTACCGTAACATCAACTGTTCTGACATCACCGTAGTATTCATAACCCCACACATTTTCAAGAAGCTGTTCTCTTGAGAATATCTTATCGGGCTGCATAGCAAGGAACTTTAAAAGCTCGAACTCACGAAGTGTGATGTCAATTACCTTACCGTTCTTTGCAACCTCATAACGTTCAATATTGATTGAAAGCTCGCCTGAAACGATAGTACTCGGCTCTTCAGGAGCAGGTGCCGCCGGAACCTCATAAGAGCTTCTTCTGAGATTTGCCTTTACGCGGGCAGTAAGCTCACGGTTTGAATAAGGCTTGGTAATGTAGTCATCAGCACCTAACTCAAGACCGAGAACGGTATCAACCTCGTCATCACGGGCGGTAAGCATAATAACAGGAACCTGTGATTTTTCACGAAGCTTTTTTAAAACCTCATAACCGTCAAGTCCGGGTAACATTACGTCAAGAAGAATAATGTCCGGTTTCTCGTTTAAAGCAAGCTCAAGACCCTTAACACCGTCAAGTGCGCTTAAAACCTTGTAGCCTTCCTTTTGAAAGGTTAAAACAAGAATATGATTGATATTCTGATCATCTTCTACTATAAGTATTGTACGTTCCATGAATTTAAATTTCTTCCTTTCGAATTATAAGTAAATGTTTTGATTTTTTCGTTCTGTTTGCATATATATCAAATATATTTCATTGTAGTTACATATATTTTATCAGATTTTAACAAAGTATGCAAGTGTTTTTTTGAATTTTTTTCGAAAAAATAGCGATTTTTTTGTATTTTTTGTAAGTATTGACATTAAAACATCAGATATGATATTATATAGACTGAGGGAGAAATAAAAAAGACATTGATTTGGAGATAATATGAGCACAAAAAGACTTACGCTGATGTCGCTGTTGCTTGCTGCGGCGCTTATCATTTTTATAATAGAATCGGCTATTCCCATTATACCTCCCGTACCCGGAATAAAAATGGGACTTGCAAATGTTATTACTCTGATATCTCTTGTGTGGCTGGGTCGGAGAGATACATTTGTAATTTTGATACTCAGAGTGATAATAGGTTCGTTTTTTTCGGGAAATATAATGACTCTTGCATACAGCATGACAGGAGCAATATTAAGCTATATAACAATGCTGCCAATGCTGAAAATTATTGGTACAAAAAAACTGTGGGCAGTAAGTGTAGTCGGTGCGGCGGCTCATAATACAGGACAGATTGCAGCGGCTGTCTTTATAACATCTACATGGCAGATTATAGGGTATTTACCGGTATTGCTTTTATCGGCAATGGTTACGGGAGTATTTACGGGTATTATAGCTACAGAAGTGGTTAAGCGTAAGGATATAAAAATATGAAATATTTGAAATTATTGATATTAGCAGCCTGTATATCCATGTTGTGCGGATGTACGGCACAGAATAGGTGTAAAAAAACAATTTATGCAATGGATACTGTTATGCAGCTTGAGGCCTACGGAGAAAATGCAGAGATGGCAATAGACATGGCACAGACAGAAATATACCGCCTTGATTCGCTGTTTGACAGGGGTGACGGCGAGCTTGCCAAAATCAATCATTCCAAAGGCTGTGAAGCGTCGGAGGAAGTGATTGAGCTTGTGAAAGAAGCACTTGAAATCTGTCGGTCAACCGATGGCTCGTTTGATATTTCCGTAGCACCGTTGATGGATTTATGGGGGTTTTACAAAAAGGAGTTCCGCGTACCCTCGACGGAGGAAATATCTGAGTGTCTCACTTATACAGGTTACGAAAACATAGAGGTAAACGGTAATACCGTAAAATTAAAGAACAGAGTGCAGCTTGACCTTGGAGCGATAGCAAAGGGATATACATCAAGACGGATAAGGGAAATATTTAACGAACACGAAATAAAATCGGGTCTTATATCGCTTGGCGGAAATGTTGAAACGGTAGGTAAAAAGCCTGACGGAAGCAAGTGGAATGTGGCAATACAGGATCCGCGAAAAACGGATGAATATATCGGTGTGTTACAATCGTCAGATAATGCTGTTGTTACATCAGGAGATTATCAGCGTTTTTTTGAGGAAAACGGTGTGAGATATCATCATATAATCAATCCGTCAACCGGATATCCGGTGCAAAGCGGAGTAAGCTCGGTAACGGTTGTATGTGAGGACGGAGCCAAGGCTGACGCTTTGTCAACGGCAATTTTTGTAATGGGAAAGGACAAGGGAATAGAATATTGGCGTAATAACGGGGGCTTTGAGCTTATTCTTACAGGAGACGGCATATATATAACAGAGGGCTTGGAGCACTGCTTCAGCAGCGAAAAAAAATATGAAATAATCAGGAAATAATTGCAGGTCGGATGCATAAGAATATGTATCTGACTTTTGTACATAAGAAGGATTGGTTGAAGAGCTGTAAGAATATCACAAATCAGTTTATGTATAGTAACGAAATAGGGTAAAAGTGCTTGAAAAGCGGAGTGGTTTGTGGTATAATCAAAAAGGATATAAATAACTTAAAATCTTTTTGAGGAAAGGAAAGCAAAATGGCAGTTTCATTTAAAGGCGGAATACACGTCAAGGATAACAAAATTACTGCCTCATGCGAGGCGAAGCCGATAATGCCCTGTAAAGAGCATATATATCCGCTTGTGCAGCATATCGGTGTACCGGTATCGCCTGTTGTAAAGGTGGGGGATACGGTAAAAGTGGGACAGAAAATTGCAGACAGCGATGCATTTTTGTCAGTTCCCGTACATAGCTCAATTTCAGGAAAGGTAACAGCAATAAAGGAGCATACGCATCCGTCAGGGGCAAGAGTTGATGCAATTTTTGTTGAGAACGATAACTTATATACTCCGATTGACAATCCGAGAGCTATAGAGGATTACAGTACTTTGGAACCATCAGAGCTTATCGGTATTATCCGTGAAGCAGGTATAGTAGGTATGGGTGGTGCGGGATTTCCGACTCATGTAAAGCTTTCACCGAAAGAACAGCCCAAATATCTGATAGTCAATGCGGCAGAGTGTGAACCATATATTACTTCCGATCACAGAAGAATGGTCGAAAATCCGGAGGATATAATTGACGGTGTTCATATAGTTATGCATATTCTCGGACTCAAAAATGCATATATCGGAATTGAAAAAAATAAGGGCGAATGTATCGATGCTATGCGTAAAGCTGCGAGATATGATGAGAGTATTAGTATAATAACAATGAAAACCAAGTATCCGCAGGGAGCGGAAAAGGTGCTTGTAAAAACTATTACAGGTAAGAACATACCTATTGCAAAGCTTCCGGCGGATGTAGGATGCATAGTAATCAATGCTGATACGGTCTATAACATCAGTAAGGCTGTAAGAACAGGAATGCCGATGACCGAGAGGATAGTAACGGTATCGGGTGATGCGATTGCAGAGCCGGATAATTTTATAGTACCTTTCGGAGTTCCGATTTCATTCCTTATCGACTCGGCAAAGGGATTTAAAGAGGAGCCTAAGAAAGTAATTATAGGCGGACCGATGACAGGTTCAAGCCAGTTCGGACTTGATGCTCCGATCGTAAAGACCTCGTCTGCAATACTTGCATTTGCAAATCCTCCGCATGTTTTTGAAAAGGATTCACCTTGTATAAGATGCGGACGGTGCGTAACGCATTGTCCTATGCAGCTTGTCCCGTATAAGCTGAGTCATGCGGCAATGAATGATGATGTGGATACGGCATTGAAATATAATGTGCTTGATTGTATGCAGTGCGGAGTATGCTCGTATGTCTGTCCGTCAAGAACAAATCAGATGGCTAATATAATGAACATCAAACCTGCAGCTATATCTGCATTCAGAAAGGAGCAGGGAAATGGAAAATAATTTAAGAGTAACCACTGCACCGCATGTACATACAAAATCAACCATAACAGGTATAATGCGTGACGTTTTGATAGCACTGTTACCGGCAACGGTTATGTCGGTTGTCTATTTTGGAATCAGAGCAGTAGGTATAATAGTAACAGCAGTACTTGCCGCTGTTTTGGGTGAATGGCTGTTTGAAAAAATATTAAAAAAGAAGAATACGGCAGGAGACCTCAGTGCAGCGGTAACAGGCTTACTGCTTGCGTTGAATATGCCGCCGACAATTCCGTTATGGATGGTGGCTTTGGGAAGCCTGTTTGCGATAATAGTAGTAAAGCAGATATTCGGAGGTCTGGGTAAGAATTTCATGAATCCGGCTTTGGGCGGCAGATGCTTTATGCTCATTGCGTGGGCAGGAGCAATGACACAGTTTATTGAACCGTGCAGTGTGGATGCTGTTTCATGTGCAACCCAGCTGACTATTATTAAAGAGAGTATGCCGTCAACGCTCCCGTCAATGTTTGATGCGTTTATCGGAAGAACGGCGGGTTGTATAGGTGAAACCTCGGCATTAGCGCTTATAATCGGTTTTATCTATATGCTTATCAGAGGGATTGTTTCGATAAGAATTCCGCTTGCGTACATTCTTACCTTTGCGGTACTCACATTCTTCTTTGGATTTAACTCCTCCGATATGTCAATGGCAACATTTACTCTGTATCAGATTTTATCGGGCGGATTACTTCTGGGTGCATTCTTTATGGCGACAGACTATGTGACAACCCCGATAACACCGAACGGAAAAATTATATTCGGTATAGGTTGCGGTGTGCTTACATTTGTAATAAGACGTTTCGGCGGATATCCGGAGGGTGTGTCCTTTGCAATCATTCTTATGAACCTTGCGGCACCTATAATTGAGGAACGCACAATTCCCAAGCCGTACGGAAAGATGTGAGGTGGCAGCTATGAAAGAAAATAAAGTATTGGATATTATAAAAAGCTCGGTAATACTTCTTCTCATTACTGCGGTTTCGGCGGCAATGCTTGCGTTTGTAAACTCAAAGACAGCTCCGCTTATAGAAAAAAATTCGCAGGAGAAACAGGCAAAGGCGTTAATGGCAGTGGCAGATGACGCACAGGAAATGCAGGAGGCGGAAATTACCGGTGAGATGACGGAAATTGCTCATAAATATGAGTCAGAGCTTGACTGTATATATAAATCAGTCAATGCGGCAGGTGAGTTGACAGGCTATTGTGCGGTGTTAACAACTAATGGTTATGATTCGGGGCTTCAGGTTGCAGTAGGAACCGACCTTGATGCAAGGGTATGCGGTATTGAGATTATAGCATCAAATGAAACTCCGGGTCTGGGTCAGAACGCATCAAAGCCGGAATTTATCGAACAGTATAAAGACAAGAGTAAGGATATTGCAGTAGTAAAAGACGGTGCAGACGGAAACGAAATCAATGCACTTTCGGGAGCTACAATTACATCAGAGGCGGTAACAAGAACAGTTAATGCTGTGCTTGAAATTTCAGAGTCGTTGCTTGCCGAAACGAAGGGAGGGGAATGATATGGAGAATAAGAAAATGTCAGCCGGTTCGGTGCTGATAAACGGACTTATAAAGGAAAATCCGACATTTATACAGCTTCTCGGTATGTGTCCAACTCTTGCGGTAACAACAAGCGTGCAGAACGGCATAGGAATGGGCTTGAGTACCACTGCGGTATTGATCTGTTCGAATGTTATCATATCATTACTCAGAAAAATTATTCCCGACAAGATAAGAATTGCAGCGTACATAGTTATCGTTGCGGCATTTGTTACGGTGATTCAGATGTGTCTTAATGCATATCTTCCGTCACTTGCCGATTCGCTCGGAATATTTATTCCGCTTATAGTAGTTAACTGTATAATTCTTGCCAGAGCTGAGTCGTTTGCATCGAAGAATAATATTTTCCTGAGCGCATTTGACGGTCTTGGAATGGGTCTGGGTTTTACTGCCGCACTTACAATAATAAGTACAGTAAGAGAATTTTTGGGAACCGGTTGTATTGCCGGAGTTGAAATTACGGCAGGATTTATTGAGCCGGCATCAATAGTGATACTTGCACCGGGCGGATTTCTGGTGCTTGGTATGCTTGTTGCGGCAGTACAGTGTATAATGAAGAAGGGGGACAGGAAAAATGGCTAAAGAAATAATTATGCTTCTTTTATCTGCACTTCTTACAGAAAACTTTGTAATGGTTAAGTTCTACGGCATATGTCCGTTCCTGGGCGTATCAAGAAAAACAGATACGGCATTGGGAATGGGAATGGCAGTAGTTTTCGTTATGACGATTGCCTCAGCCTGTACATGGGCGGCATACGAGTTTCTGTTAAAGCCTAACGGACTTGAATATTTGCAGACAGTAATGTTTATATTGATTATCGCAGGTCTTGTACAGCTTGTTGAGCTATTTGTAAAGAAAGCAATGCCCCCGCTTTATAATGCTTTGGGAATTTATCTTCCGCTGATAACAACAAACTGTGCGGTATTAAGTGTTACAATCCTTAATGTTCAGAAGGCTCACAATTTCATTTTCTCGGTGATGTACGGTGCATTTGCCGGTTTGGGATTTACTCTTGCGATTTTCCTTATGGCAGGTATCAGGGAGAGACTTGAAGAAAAGGCAATGCCGGAGAGCTTCAGAGGATTTCCTGCAGCACTTATAACAGCAGGACTTATGGCGATTGCATTTATGGGCTTTTCGGGCTTTTCAATATAAAAGGGGAGGTTGTAGGTTATGAATTCAATAATTGCGGCAGTTGCTGTTGTGGGTGGCTGCGGACTTATATTCGGAATACTTTTATCTGTCGCCTCCTTTGTTTTTAAGGTTGAAAAGGATGAACGTGCAGAAAGAATTACAGAGGTTCTTCCCGGAGCAAACTGCGGTGCGTGCGGATATGCCGGCTGTGGTGCATATGCGGATGCGGTTATAGAGGGGGCTCCGGTCAACAAGTGTAGTGTCGGAAAAAAGGCTGTAGCTGACAAGATAGCAGAGATTATGGGTGTTGCTGCAGGCGAAGTTGAAGAAATGGTAGCATTTGTAGGCTGCGGCGGAGACTGTGCACACGCAAAGAATAAATATGAGTACGAGGGTGAGCAAAGCTGTGTTCATGCGGCGAAGCTTGCCGGTGGTGCAAAGGCATGTCCGAGCGGTTGTCTGGGACTTGGCACATGTGTAGGAACATGTCCGTTCGGTGCGATTTCGGTACATGACGGTGTAGCAGTGGTTGATCCGGATAAGTGTACTTCATGCGGTAAATGTATAAAAGCCTGTCCCAAGAAGCTGATAAGGCTTATACCTAAAAAGAAAGTACCTAAGGTTATGTGTTCAAACCCGGAGATGGGTAAATTTGTCAACCGTTATTGTGATGTGGGATGTATCGGATGCAAGCTCTGTGAAAAGAACTGTCCGTTTGGAGCAATTGTGGTTGAGGACAATCATGCAAAGGTGGATTTCGAAAAGTGTAAGAGCTGCGGAATCTGCGCCAAGAAATGTCCGAGAAATGTTATAGTAATGGGATAGAATAGAGAGGATGTTGCTTGAGTATGCAACATCCTCTTAGTTTTGAGACTGAACGGGTACTCGCCATAAGCCGTGCAGGCTGCAATATGCATATACTGCAAGAACACGTTCGTTTTCATTGATGTGGAACGTAACAATCGGGTCGTCCCCACTTTTCAGGTCAACGCGTTTTTCGTAGCCGTCTCCGACAAGCTCAACCCATTTGATGTGATGCTCGCTTGTCTGCGGATGCAGGATACGTCCTACGCATACGGTAAGGTCGGTTCCGTCACGCTTGATTACGGGTAAATGCTTTTCCTCAAGTGTAATGTGTGTGTTCGGAATAAGCATTTCCATAGGCTTGCCGCAGCAACTCATTTCATCACAGCATTGAGGATTGAGTGCTTCAACAAGTGTGTTACATTCAACACATTTAAAAAATTTCGGATTTCGTTTCATTATATCACCTGATGATATAATATCCGGTATATTATGGGATTATTCACCCAATCCGGAAAAAAATATAAATCCAAGCGCGACAAGCAAAAGCTTGTCATCGCAGTCATCGATAATAAGGAGAAAGATTATTACAAGTAAAATGATATCATCATTTTTCAGGTTTCCGAAAATATTTGACAGAGGATTGCTTTCGCGGGTATCAGTATGCCCGGAGACCTCCGCAGGTGTATGAGTGGGCTCGGTAGGGCGGAGAGTATGCAGTGGCTTAGGCATGTCATTATAATGGTAGGATTTATACATTTACGCCTCCTAAAATTTCATAAGACCGGAAAGCTTGCTCAGATTAAGAAGCTTAACGGCACCGTCAATTGATTTTTTGCGATTTGAACGCATATACGGACGCAGAGATAAGAGTAAGTTTGCTCTGGGATCTGAGCGTGACGAGCTTAACCGTTCAATCAGGTCTTTCATTTCAAGAAGATAATTATTCTCTTCTGCTGTATCCTGTTCGCTGCCCGAAAACTGTGACATAACGTTTTTGATTTTATCGGAAGCATCGTCGCCGAGCAGTCCTTTTAAAGTATCCATAGGATCTGACATTGATTATTCACCTCACAATTTGCTTATTATATTTATAATATCTTCAGTTTTCATGTTCTTAAAGGCTTTTTTTACGGCTGAAGAATCGAGCTTTGAAAATTGCCTGAGAAGTTTTTGTTTGTCGGATTCGCTGAGATTCTTTTTCAGCTGCTGGCCCTTTGCAGAGTTAAGAAAGTCATTTATTTCCCTGAGCTGATTTTGGTTGAAGCTTTTAAGAAGCTCGGAAAGGTTGGGGTTTGACACTAAAAATACCTCCTGTCAGTTAATAATATATATCAATATATGCACAAAATAAAGAAAACGTGCTTGTAAAAATAAAAAAATATAAAATTTACAAAATATATGTGGAAATTTTGAATGAAGTGTGATATAATATATAATAATTAAAATATTTACGGAGGTAAAATATTATGGAGGATTTATTAGGTAAGGTAAAAGAGCATACAGCCAGAGTAAAAGATGAGGCAGCGAAGCTTGGCAAGCAGGTGTATGCAAAGACGAATAATGTAATAGGAAAGACAAAGATATCATTTGCTATCAATGAGACGGAAAGCAAGATAAAGGATGTATATGCGGAAATCGGAAAAAGAGTTTATGAGAAGTACAGTGCAGGCGGAGATGTTTGTGAATTTGCACAGGAGCTTTGCGAAAATATCGCAGAGCTGGAGAAAGAAAAGTCAGTTCTCAAAGAAAAGCTTGCGGAGCTGAAAGAGAGCGTAACATGTGCAGAGTGCGGCAAGCATAATTCGCAGGAATCAGCCTATTGCAGTCAGTGCGGTTCAAAGCTCAATACAACAATGAAGAACGGAAACATTGAGTATGAGGAGGAACCGATAGCTGTATATACCGATGATGTGTCAGAGGCTGAAGAGGCTGCTGAGGTAATTGATGATCAGGAAGAAAAGAAAGTAAAAAAGGTTGTTACAATAAAGTCAAAGAAACCGATTGAGGACTAATAAAAAGGAACTAAAACGATGGATAACAATAATGTAAATGCAGATGAGCTTGGTTATACAGGCGGTGACACCGTAAATCTTAAAGCGGTATTCGGTAAAATTCGCAAAAAGACAGAGGAACTGGCAGAGGCTTCAAAAAAAATTGCCGGTGATGTCGGAGAAGTACTAAAGAATTCCGTGAAGGAAACAAAGCCCGTAGAGGTGAAAGCAGATCCTGATAACAGTGATCATATAGTGATCTCATCAGAACAGCCCAAGACTCAGAAAAGTACAGCCGAAGCAACTGAAGAAATGTCATTGGATGTTGGCGGCGACACTCAGTTTTGTGCTGAAATGAAGAGTACGGCAAAATGTGAGACGGAAGAGATATCACTTGACCTTGATGAAATAAAGAGTCAGGTTACGTTGGCTGTAAAAAATGCAATGGCAAGCGGTAACGGCGAGTTTTCAAAGCTCTCGGAGTCGATGGAAAGTGCAGTTGAAGCGTTGGATAATGTAAAGCTCAGACTTCAGGCGATACAGCGTTCTTCAGAGGACGGACTGAGAGAAAACACTGATGCAGTCGCATCCATGAGAAAGTCAGTCAATGAATTGAGAGAACGCGTGACCGAAATATCACAGGCTATGAGCGGAGTTTCAAGGATTTCAGACAGTGTATTTGACCTTAAAAATGCACAGATTAATATGAAAAAGTCAATTGACTCAGCAGAAATGTCAATAAAGCTGCTCAAGAAAAAGCTTAATGTCAGTGTGGCGGTTCTGAGCATACTGAGTGTACTTATAATAGCGTTACAGATAATAGCAGTATTATCATAAATAATGTTTGGGTAGAAATCACAATTTTCTACCCATTTTTTGCTTATTATTCACAAATTTCAAAGAAAAGCTTTATTTTTTTGATAAAGTATGGTATAATCACTATGCAGTATTTGTAGTGTGGCAGTATGTGTCGTAAGACACAAAACACAGTAAAGTGGACTAAAGTCCGCAGTAACCATAGTAAAATGGAAGGAAGGTAATTAAATATGGGAACAAATCTTGCACAAACACAAATGGTCACAGTTGTGGCACTCGTAATCTTTGCGTTGTTAATGGTATTAATCGGAATTTTAAGCACACGCAAAGCAAAAACTATTGACGGCTTCTTATTGGGAAGCAGAAACATCGGACCGTGGATATCGGCATTTGCATACGGCACATCGTATTTCTCAGCGGTTGTATTTGTAGGCTATGCAGGTCAGCATGGCTGGAATATTGGTATCGGTTCAATTTGGATAGGTATCGGAAATGCGTTATTGGGATGCTTTTTAGCATGGCAGCTTCTTGCAAAGCGTACGCGTACAATGACGCACACCTTAGCATCTAAAACAATGCCTGAATTTTTTGAGTCTAGATATCAGTCGAAGTCAATCAAAATTTTCAGTGCAATCATTATCTTTGTATTCTTAGTACCCTACAGTGCTGCAGTATATAAGGGTCTGGGCTCAATGTTTACAGCAGTATTCCCGGATGTTCCGACAAATGTATGGATGCTCGTTATAGCAGCTTTAACAGCAATTTATCTCGTTCTCGGTGGCTATGTTGCAACTGCATATACTGATTTTGTACAGGGAATTATTATGATCGTAGGCGTATTTGCTATGGTTATTGCAGTAGTTAACAGTGATAGTGTAGGCGGCTTCGGTGGCTTTATGGAAAACCTCAGAAATGTTGAGGGTGTAGGAGAACAACTCACAAGCTGGTATGGCGGCAAGAGCATCAGTTTCCTCTGCGTAAACATTATGCTCACTTCATTCGGTACATGGGGACTTCCGCAGATGGTATCAAAGTACTATGCAATTAAGGACGTAAAGTCAGTTAAGCAGGCCAAGTACATATCAACTGCATTTGCCTTAATCATCGGCTGCGGAGCATATTTTATGGGTTCATTATCAAGACTTGTACTTGATAACAAGCTGCCGGAGGGCGGAGTTGACGCAGTTGTTCCACAGACACTCATTACTGCACTTGGCGACTCGAATATGGTAACAACGATCATTTTTGCAGTTATTCTTATTCTTCTCTTATCGGCATCAATGTCAACCTTATCATCAATCGTGCTGACATCAGCATCGGCAATTAGTGTTGACCTTATACCGTCGGTAAAGAAGAACTATGATCCGAAGAATCAGATGTTCTTAACAAGAGCATTGTGCTTTGTATTTGTAATTTGCTCATATATCTTTGCAACACAGAATATTTCAATCATCGTGAATATTATGTCGTTCAGCTGGGGTATTGTATCGGGTTGTTTCATTGGTCCGTACATCTGGGGTATTTATTCGAAGAAGATTACAAAAGCAGGTGCATGGGCAGGTATGCTTGCAGGCTTCTTAACAGTAGTTGTGACAACAATTGTTCTCACAGCAATGAATATGGATGCCGGCACAATAGGTGCGGCATTTAAGGTGGCGGCAAAGAAAGCACCGGAGATGGGCGTTGCTGCTATGGCAGTTTCAGCTGTTGTTACACCTATAGTATCAATGTTTACGAAGAAGTTTGACGATAGCTTCCTCGCAGGTGTATTTGCGATTAAAGAGGATTAATAATAAGCAGTGAGCATTGTAATGGATGCTCACTGCATTTTATAGAAAATACTGTCATTTACAATACATAAAGGAAAGGAATGTAAACAAAAATGCCGATTACGGAATTATTGGAAAGAAATGCCGAAAAATACGGTGATGAGGTCGCTCTTGTGGAAATCAATCCAAAGGTTATGGAACACACAAGAATGACATGGAAGGAGTATTCGCTTATCGAAGCAAACCCGATGTTATCGGGACGTAATGAGATAACATGGAAAGAGTTTGACAAGAAGGCGAACAGAGTGGCTAATTTGCTTCTTTCAAGAGGAATCAAGAAGGGAGATAAGGTTGCTATTCTTCTTATGAATTGCCTTGAATGGCTGCCGATATATTTTGGTATTTTGAAGTCAGGAGCGCTGGCAGTGCCGCTGAACTACAGATATACAGCAGATGAAATCAAGTATTGCGTAGAGCTTTCGGATTCGGACGTGCTTATTTTCGGACCGGAGTTTATAGGCAGAGTAGAGGAAATCTGTGACAAGATGCCGAGAGTGAAGCAGATGTTCTATGTTGGCGAAAACTGCCCGACATTTGCGGAAAGCTATGACTATCTTGTAAAGTTTATGAGAAGCATAGCACCGGACGTGACAATTACAGATGAGGATGACGGTGCTATTTATTTCTCATCGGGAACAACAGGCTTCCCGAAAGCAATTCTTCATGCACATAAAAGCTTAAGCCATTCGGCAAGAGTTGAGATGAATCACCATTCACAGAATAGAGAGGACTGTTTCTTGTGTATTCCGCCGCTGTATCATACCGGTGCAAAAATGCATTGGTTCGGTTCGCTCAGATCGGGTTCAAAATCAGTATTATTAAAGGGTGTAAGTCCGGAGTGGATATTGAGAGCAGTAAGTGAAGAAAAATGTACGATAGTATGGCTCTTAGTACCTTGGGCACAGGATATCTTGGATGCAATTGAGCGTGGAGAAATTGACTTGAACCGTTATGATTTAAGCCAGTGGAGATTAATGCATATCGGAGCGCAGCCTGTACCGCCGTCGCTTATAAAGAGATGGAAGCAGTACTTCCCGGAGCATGATTATGATACTAATTATGGTTTGAGTGAATCAATCGGACCGGGATGTGTACATCTTGGCGTTGAAAATGTACATAAGGTAGGAGCAATCGGCAAGGCAGGCTATGGCTGGGAAGTGAAGATTGTAGATCCTGACGGTAATACGGTAGAGCGTGGTGAGGTTGGTGAGCTTGCAGTCAAGGGACCCGGCGTAATGCTTTGCTACTATAATGACAGGAAGTCAACCGAAGAGGTTTTAAAGGGTGACTGGCTCATGACGGGTGACATGGCTCAGGAGGATGAGGATGGATTTATCTATCTTGTTGACCGTGCCAAGGATGTCATTATTTCAGGTGGTGAAAATCTTTATCCGGTACAGATTGAGGACTTTTTAAGAAAGAACGAGCATATCAATGACGTAGCGGTAATCGGCTTACCTGATCCGAGACTTGGAGAGATTGCAGCAGCAATTATCCAGCTCAAGGAAGGACATACCTGTACAGAGGAGGAAATTATGGATTTCTGTGCAGAAATGCCGAGATACAAGCGTCCGAAGAAGATTATCTTTGCAGACGTTCCGAGAAATCCGACAGGAAAGATTGAGAAGCCGAAGCTGAGAAAAATCTACTGCGGTGAAAGTGTTGTTAAGACACAGATTGAAAATTAAGTAATTAAAGAGAAGCCAATGGCTTCTCTTTGTTGTAATAAGAATATAATAAAAATTATATATATTGTCAGACAGATAAAGAAATGAGAAAGAGGATTGATATATTGGATATTATACAGACATTCTATGATAATATAACATCACAATATGATAAACTGTTTTTTGATTGGGATGAAACAACGAAGGAGCAGTCAGCGATTCTAAGCAGTATTTTTTCAGAAAACGGGTTTAATTATTCAGCAGAAATACTTGATTGTGCTTGCGGTATAGGAACACAAGCTATAGGGCTTGCAGCTTTGGGGTATAAGGTTACAGCATCTGATATAAGCAGTGCTGAAATCAAAGAAGCAAAAAAGAGAGCTGAAAAAAGGGGATTGAAGATTTGCTTTAAAAAGGCTGATTTTTGCAATTTATCGCAGGTATTTACCAAGCAATTTGATGTTGTCATTGCAATGGACAATGCTTTACCTCATATGCTTTCGGATATATCGTTAGAAAATGCAATTAAAAGTATTGTAAGTCAAATCAGACAAGGCGGACTTTTTGTTGCAAGTATCAGAGATTACGATAGCTTATTAAAAGATAAACCACCATATTCTCCGCCGTATATACATAAAACGAATAAAGGACAAAGAGTTTCATTTCAGACTTGGGATTGGAATGGAGAGAATTACAGGCTTGTTCAATACATTATTGAAGATAATGAGGTATTAAATATAAGCAAGTTTGAATGTGAATACAGAGCTACCCGCAGAGAAGAACTGACAAATTTTCTTCTAAAAAATGGCTGTAGCGAAGTGGTATGGAAGTTTTCGGATGAAACGGGTTTTTATCAACCGATAGTGATTGCGAAAAAATGAAACGGAATTTTTTGGGGTGATTTACAATGAAAGATATTTTATTCAAGGAAGATGATTTTATATTTTCATACCGTGTAGGCGGAATATTGATTCACGATAACAAAATCCTGCTCCAAAAGCCCAAAGGTGATGACTATGCAATTATAGGCGGTCATGTGGCGAGTATGGAAACAACAGCTCAAACGCTTATACGAGAATATAAAGAGGAAATTCACGCAGATATAGAGGTGGTTGATCTGATTGCAATAGGTGAAATATTCTTTTCATGGGGTAAAAGACCATGCCATCAGATAGGCTTGTATTATAAGGTACATTTAAAGGATGAAATGCAAATTCCGACAGATGGAGTGTTTAGCGGATATGACGAGTTGGGCGGCAAAAGAATAGACCTCGATTTCTGTTGGGTACCATTGGAGGAGTTAGCGAATATAAAGGTATATCCGGAAGAGTTAATACCGCATATAATATCCGGCGGTGATGGGATTATGCACTTTGTTTCAAAACAGATATAAAAAATACGGACTTGCATGTGCAAGTCCATATTTTATCTGTATAATCCTGTTTTAACAAGTAAGCGGTAAATCTTGGCTCCGCTTGGAAGCATTTCAATTTCTTCCTTGTTTAAAATTTTAAATACAAGTACAAGTGTTCCATATACTGCAACTGCAACTGCAACGGATGCCAATACTGCAATTATATTTGAATCGAGCAGCACATAAATCAGCTTATATACTATAATTGCCGCAACGCCCATAACAACTGATGCAGCAAGCGGTTTTATGATGTATTTCATCGGTGTAATTGAAAGCCTGATATATCTGCACATGATTATGAAGCTTATAAAGAACGCCACAATCTGACATACAATTGAGCTTATAGCTGCACCGTAGATGTTAATTTCCGGAATACGGATAAGTGTAACATTTAAAATTATCTTAATAATACATCCCACAAGCAAGCCGATTGCCGGGACAAACACTTTACCGATACCCTGCAACGAGCCGTTTATAGTCTGTGCCAACGCACTGAATATCAGCGAAACTGCCATGAGTGCAAGCAGGTCATATCCTAACGGGGCGTTAGGGTAAATGAGCTTGTATATAGGCTCTGCAAGAACAATAAATCCGATACAGCAGGGGAGTATAAGCAGCGTTGAAATAAGGAACGAATATGAAACCTTGCTTGACGCTTCTTTGGTATCGCCTTTTGCCAATGCACCTGCAATTGTAGGCACAAGCACGGTTGCAAATGCGATGTTCAATGTCAGCGGCATATTGATGAGCGTATCTGACTTAGACAGCATACCGGAAAGACGAACTGCTTCAGCCTGAAGCTGGACAACTGTAGGATTCATAACAGCACTGACGTCGCCATAGGCAGGAATACAGGATGCAAAAGCAACTGCAATTCCACGAGCAATAGTTGCGGTATCAATTACACGGTTTATGGCTGTAATAATTGAAGCCAGTGAAATAGGTATTGAAAGTGCAAGTATCGAATATAACAGCTTTTTCGTACTGCCCTTGATAGTGGGGGCAGTTGATTTTTTGATTTTATCTGAAAGCTCGCTTCTTCGCTTCATATAGAAATACACTATGTATATAAACGAAAGTGCGGTTGCAATTGATGAAGCGGCGTTTGCCCATGCTGCCATGATTTCAGGCGGCGTAAGTGTCATTTCACCGTTATAAAGTAGTGTAAATTTTGTTATCCACTGCATTCCTAAGGGCATTGTGCCGACTGTCAAAACTACAAGCAAGATAGTAAGCGAACACTTGAATAACTGCTCATAAATCTGTGAACGGCTTGTTGCATTCATGTCGTTAAGTCCCTGGAAATATCCCCGGATAACGGATGAGACGCAGACAAAGAAAATGCTTGGTGCCAATGCACGCATAACATATTGTACACCGTCCATACCGATAACCACATTTGCAACAAAGTCAGCTCCGATATAAAGGAGGAGTGAGAACACTGCGCCGATTATGGCAAACATAGCAAATGCAGATTTAAAAATCCTGTGTGCACCTGCGTAGTCATCAAGTGCCGCACGCTCTGAAACGAGCTTTGCAATCGCATTGGGGATGCCAACGGAAGAAATCGCAAGCAGTACGGTATAAACTTGGAATCCGGCGGTATAGAAGCCGTTGCCGGCATCGCCGAAGCCGTCAATATTGGTGATAACCATGCGGTAAACCATACCCATGATTTTAATTATAATCTGTGCAAAAAGTATTATAGAAACATTGCCCATAAAGGACATTTGTTTTTTAGGCATTATTGATCTGACCTTTCTTGAATTACATAATTTCCTAATATAATGATAGCACAAAGTCGGGATTGTGTCAAGTTGGAAAATGGTTGTTTACAAAATGGTAAAGGTTGTGGTATAATAGAGATAAGCAGAGCTTGTATGAAATAATTTATGTGTAGAATTGGGTGAGAAATATGAAAAATAAGGTTTTATATGTAATTTACTATATAATTATGGCATTGCCAATTCCTATATCTTTAGTATCGTGGATAGGAACGCTGATTTCAGTGGCGGATATGGGCATGACAAAAATAAATGGAATAATCGAATTTATATATTGTGTGGTTGCATTGTTGACGATGTTGCTTGCAGGAACATATGCTATAACTTATTGCTACTCGTTATTAAATATAAAGAAAAAGAAAGCAATAATAACACTTTTGCCTATATTACATATAATAATAACCGGAGTTATGCTTTTTATATGGTATAGTTTTGAATAGAGAATATCATATATAAAAAGAGGAGTATCAACGTATGAAAGGTAAATGGATATACATAAGTATTTTTGTGGTTATTGGAATAATTTATAGTGAGTGTGGATTATTGCTTGATAAATTTATAAACGATTCTTTGGCAGGAATAAATTTTGGTTCGTTTTTTGCTTTGCTGGTGTTAATCGATACGGGTGTCGCTGTTGTTTTTTATTTTGTGTTCAAAAAAACAATAGGAAAAAACGAAGAACTAAATATATTTGAGCTAATAGGATTTTGGGGGAGTGCTGTGATTATATCAATAGTAACAGTTATGATTTGCTCAATGATTAGGTTTATGATTGGAATGGATTTTTGAATTGTTTAACTTTTGCAACGGCACAGGACAATCCTGTGCCGTTAAATTATACATAATCATTCCGTAATCCCACCAAAGTTTTTACTTGACACCGTACTGATTTTGAGGTACAATATAATATAATGGTTAGAACTATGAAAAGGAGAAAAACAGCAATGATAATTACAAAAGCACCCAAGGGTACAAAAGACTTAATTCCCTCGGAGAGCTATAAGTGGCACTACGTTGAAAATCTTTTCAATAAAACCTGCCGCGAGTTTAATTATAAAGAAACAAGAATACCTACATTTGAGCATACAGAGCTTTTTGAGCGTGGTGTAGGCGATACAACAGATGTAGTTGAAAAGCAAATGTACACCTTTATGGATAAGGGTAACAGAAGCATCACACTTCGACCGGAGGGTACAGCTTCGGTTGTAAGAAGCTTTTTGCAGAACAGCCTATATGCCGAGGCAATGCCATGCAAGATGTATTACAACATTCCGTGCTTCCGCTATGAACAGACGCAGCACGGAAGATTAAGAGAGTTCCACCAGTTTGGTGTTGAGGTGTTCGGTGCAGCTATGCCGACAATCGATGCAGAAGTGATCGCACTTGCACTTACTTTCCTTGACCGTGCAGGCTTAAAGGATTTGACAGTACACATCAACAGCATAGGCTGTAAGGAATGCAGAAGAAAGTACAACGAGGCATTAAGAGATTATTTCAGATCGAAGTTAGACGAGCTTTGCGGCACTTGTCAGAGCCGTTTTGACAGAAATCCGTTAAGAATTTTAGACTGTAAATCACCGATTTGTCAGGATTTAGGCAAGGATGCACCGAAGCTTCTTGATTATATCTGTGATGATTGCCGTGACCACTTCGACAAGTTCAAGGCGGCACTTGACGGCATGGGTATCGAATACACAATTGACCAGGGTATC
The DNA here is from genome assembly GCA_045542415.1 of Clostridia bacterium. Taxonomy (GTDB): domain Bacteria; phylum Bacillota; class Clostridia; order UBA1381; family UBA1381; genus UMGS1958. The sequence continues at coordinate 311 of JAZQKZ010000018.1, read as the reverse complement.
GTAAGAGGTCTTGACTACTATTCAAGAACTGTTTTCGAGTTTGTTTCAACTGATATCGGCGCTCAGGGTACTGTATGCGGCGGCGGACGCTATGACGGACTTGTTGAAGAGGTAGGCGGCAACCATACTCCTGCACTGGGCTTCGGTATGGGTATAGAAAGACTTATGCTTCTTATGGAAAATCAGGGGCTTCCATTCCCCGAGGCTGCAAAGTGTGAGCTTTATATAGCCACAATGGGAGAAAAGGCAAACATTCAGGCTGCGGCTATGGCAAACGCACTCCGCCGTGAGGGTATGTTTGTAGAGTTTGA
>JAZQKZ010000017.1:0-12566 GCA_045542415.1 Clostridia bacterium | reverse complement strand
CTTTTAATTCAAAAGAGTACCTACGTCAGCAAATGGTTTAGCCTCGTTTTAATTGATTGAATCTTTTGGTAAAGCGCAGCGGGAGATTTTAAAGAGGGAGGGGCGTCCCCTCTTTAACGGCATTCTTTTGCTGGCTTTTCTGCTGCTGTAGGCAGAAAAGCCAGTAGGGGTTATAGCAAAAAATCAAATCATACCAAAGTCTGCAAGGGGACAAAGTCCCCTCCAATGTCGCAAGGTTAAGTGCTAACTAATACACCGCATAAACCATAATTAATTCACTACAATAATTATACACTGCAAAGCCAATTATGTCAATCACAATAATAATATTAGAAAAACGTCAAAAAAACACATGCCTTTTTGTGCAAAAAAGGGAAAAGTATATAAATTTTTCAAATGTTCTTGTATATTGACAAATTTTGATGTAAAATATATGCATAGGGTTTTATGCCCGGATGAAAAAATAATTATTTTTTTAGGAGGTAATTCCAATGGCAGTAAAAGTTGCTATTAACGGATTCGGCCGTATCGGTCGTCTCGCATTCAGACAGATGTTCGGTGCTGAGGGTTATGAGGTTGTTGCTATCAACGACTTAACAAGCCCGAAGATGCTCGCTCATTTATTAAAGTATGACTCATCACAGGGTAAGTACGCTCTTGCAGACACAGTTGTTGCAGGTGATGATTCAATCACAGTTGACGGCAAGAAGATCACAATCTACGCAAAGGCAAACGCTGCAGAGCTTCCGTGGGGAGAGCTTGATGTAGATGTTGTTCTTGAGTGTACAGGTTTCTACACATCAAAGGATAAGGCTATGGCTCACATCGAGGCAGGTGCAAAGAAGGTTGTTATTTCAGCTCCGGCAGGTAATGACTTACCGACAGTTGTTTACAACGTAAACCACACAGATCTTACAGCAGATGATAAGATTATTTCAGCTGCTTCATGTACAACAAACTGCTTGGCTCCGATGGCTAAGGCTCTTAACGATTATATGCCGATTAAGAGTGGTATCATGTCAACAATTCACGCTTACACAGGCGACCAGATGATTCTTGACGGTCCGCAGAGAAAGGGTGATTTAAGAAGATCAAGAGCAGGTGCTTGCAATATCGTTCCGAACTCAACAGGTGCTGCAAAGGCAATCGGTTTAGTAATTCCGGAGTTAAACGGCAAGCTCATCGGTTCAGCTCAGAGAGTTCCGACACCGACAGGCTCAACAACAATCCTCGTTGCAGTTGTAGAGGGTGCTGCTACAGTTGACGGCATCAACGCTGCTATGAAGGCTGCTGCTACAGAGTCATTCGCTTACAACACAGATGAGATCGTTTCATCAGATATCGTTGGTTCAACATACGGTTCAATCTTCGATGCTACACAGACAATGGTAGTAGATATGGGCGACGGCACATCACAGGTACAGGTTGTTTCATGGTATGACAACGAGAACTCATACACATCACAGATGGTAAGAACAATCAAGTACTTCGCTGAGTTAGCATAAGTTTTGGTTAATACAGAAGCGGACGCAATCGCGTCCGCTTTTTATATGTCCTTTATCCTGTTATAATAGCAAAAACCTACGCCATCATCTCCGCAAAAATATCCTTTAAAGATTGTAAGCTCTCCTTTGCGTCATTAAACGATACCCTGCCGCCGCGATTACCGCCTCTGCCGCCGTCGGGCATCATGCCTTTGCCCATACCGCCCGAAACAGCCTCGCCCGTATCGGATACAATTGTACGCAGGCTGTCAAGCTCAACATTCACACTTATGCTGCCTGTCTTTACGGTATAGGTCTTACCCTTTTTAAGCTTCTTGGAGGAGAATACTACGCCGCCAAAAGATCTTGTCGGTGTCAGGGTGCTGATTATATTTCCGTCTGAATCGGTAAGCGTAACGGTTGCACCGGCTGACTGCATGGCTGAAAAAATAACGGAAATACTTGCCTGCTCTGATTCCTCGCTAAACGTTGTTAACGCACTTACGCCGTTTGCCACAATCTCGCCACCGTTGACATAGGCATTTCCGTCACAGTCAATTGCACATTCCATGCCGTTGCTCGGTCCGTCAACAACAACGTTTCCGCCGTTGATTATTATATTGCCGTTTGAGTCGATACCGTCAACACCGGATACTACCTTTACCTCGCCGCCGTTAATTTCAACATATATCGAATCATCACCTCGTCCCGGCATTGAGTTTGTTGATTCGGGGTCACTTGCATTTATTCCGTCGTCCTCTGCACTGACATCTATATTGCCGCCGTTGATTACAACGGCTTTACCCTCTATTCCCTCGTAGCTTCGGGCAATGGTGATATTACCGTCATTTATTGTTGTATTATACTCTGCATGTATTGCATCGTCTGCACTCCGCAGATTCAATGTGCCACCGTTAATTTCAGCGGCAATATCAGAATGAATTGCATCATCCTCCGCACTTACGGTAATTGTACCGCCGTTGATGTAAAGTGCGTTTGCTGATTTAAGTCCCTTGATGCTTTCGCTGTTTTCGCTGTCGGCACTGTTCATATTGCCGTCCATAGCCGGAGGAATACCGTCGGGAACAGTCATTCCGCCTGCTCCGTTCATATCGGGACGCATACCACCTCTGCCGCCACCGGGCATCATATTGCCGTCCATAGCCGGAGGAGTACCCTCCGGAACAGTCATTCCGCCTGCTCCGTTCATATCGTGACGCATACCACCTCTACCGCCACCGGGCATCATTTTACCGTTCATGTTTTCAGGCATTACAGGGGGTACCCCCTCCGGAACCATCATTTCGCCGGGCATATTCATGCCGGGTCTCATGCCGCCGCCAAGCATTGACACCTTGATTTCGGTGTTGGGTTCATCACCTGCGGTTATATTAATTGTACCGCCGTTAATCTGCAATACACTTTCTGCCTGAATACCGTCATTTCCGCACACAATACTTACATTGCCGCCGTCAATTGAAATTCGTCCTTTTTCTTCGCCGTTGCTGTTGCTTGACTGAATACCGTCTGTTCCGGCTGTTATATTAACATTCCCGTCCTTTATAAGCACGCTGTCCTTACCCTTTATACCGTCCTCAACGCTGTTAACCGTAACGGTACCGCCGATAAGCTTGATATCGTCCTTTGAGGCAATTCCGTGCTTGTAATTTCCTGTCGCGCTCAACGAGCCGCTTCCGTTGATTGTTATATCATTTTCTGAAAAAATAGCTGCATCAGGCTCATTCTCACCATCAGGAAGTGTGTATGTGCCGCTGTCGGTAACTGTGTTTTCGCCCTCAAGCGTAAGGAAAAGCTTGTCACACTGCTTTACATATAAGGCAGGACCGTCTGTACTTGCAAGTGATGCGTTTCTTAACACAAGCTGAATCTTGTCCGTATCGGGTGCATCAACTGTTATTGAGCCGTTTAATGTACCGCTTATAATATATACTCCCTCTTCCGATATGGTAACAGAGCCGCCTGAAAGGTCAGGCTCTTTTGCGTTTGCATAGGTCGAATCGCAGTCGCGGTCGGTATATTCCGCCTCAAATCCCGCATATGCAGTTACACCCGGTGTTTCCGTTTCATCTGCACAGGCTGAAAGGGTGGAAATGAGCATTGATAATGCTATGAAATAAGAGATTGTCTTTTTCATTATAATTCCTCCTTGCCGGCAGGAACTCTGCCGCATATGATATTGAGATTGCCGTTGCGGCAACGGAGCTTATCGATAAGCTCCTTTTCTTTTGCACTATCCTTTATAACTATATGATAAGTCAGCTCATACAGACTGCCCATGTTGCTTGTTTTTACTCTTATAAGTCTTGATTTCCTTGTATATTCGCCGAGTAAATCGTCAAATACGCCTGTGTAGTCAAGGCTTTCGGGGATTGTGATTTTAAGCTCTCTTTCCGAGGGACTGCCCTCGCCGAATGGGAGAACATTGAGTAGAATATTTACTGCTCCGTACATCACAATAAAAATTGCGGCAAGAGCGATATAACCCATTCCCGTTGCAAGACCTATTGCCATTGCAAGGAATATCGCACCTATATCCTTTGCGCCGCCGGGTACGGAACGGAATCTGACAAGACTGAATGCACCCATTACTGCCACTCCGGTGCCGATATTGCCGTTCACCATCATAATCACAAGCTGTACGATTGCCGGAAGCAATGCAAGTGTCATTACGAAGTTTTTGTTGTAGGTGTTGCGGAACATATATATAAACGCTCCCGCAATTCCGAGTATAAATGACGCTGCCGTACATGCCGCAAGCGTCTCGATTGTCATTGTCTGTGTTAAAATACTGTTAAGCACAATTTTTCTCTCCTTTGTTTTTAGTGTGTATGCCCTTTGCAAGATATTCGCTGTAGCAGGTTCCGTACTTTGAATAGGAAACGGGGTAAATTTTAAGCTCATCGAGGATATCGCATAGCCAAAGCGGCATAGCGTCAGGGATTTTTATTTCCATTATATACTTGTCATTGCCGAGCATGTTTTCACCCCATGCACCGTTTTCAAGTCCGATTTCATTGTCACGCCAGCGTATATTGGTGTCGAAGGTAATACGCACGCACGGATTTTCACAATCAAACATTGCGACACGGTCGTATGCAAGATATACCTTGGGTACAGGCTTATGAAAGTCCATGAAATAGTCGATTTCGTTTAAAATCTGGCTTTTCTCCTCCGCCTTGCGAGAATTGATATACCGATAAGCCTCGTCAAGTGTCATTTCAACACGCCGTTTATAAACAATACCGTCAAATTTTTTCTTTATTTCAAGAAATACAGGGGAGTCTGAGGTTGGTATGCCGTAGCTGCGTAGCCGAAGCTTTTCCTTATATACGGGCTTTTCTATCGATTTACGAATCAGTGAGTAGCTGTCCGTATCGAAATAGATATTGCAGATTGTATGTAATCCGTAGCGGTCCGGCAAAAGTCTGTGCGAGGCCTTTTCAATAAAAGCCTTGTGCTGCTCTGCTGTGAGCATATATTTTTTCTCGTATCGCTGAAATACCATCTGTGCCACCGTACATCCCTCCTTTCCCCAGTGTAAGCATATTATACTTGTTTATACTTAAATCAACCTTAAAAAACAAAACGTTAACATTTAATTTATAAATTTAATTACTTTGTAAAATAGTGTACACTTATCGGGACACTATGAACCAAAATACGGAAAATGGGCAAAAATTTAAGAGAAAAACGGTTGCAGAGGCGAGATATTATGATATAATAATTACAGCCAATAAAAATCCGTCCGTAATTCAGGAGATTGGTGCTTGCACAGGTTTTCAGGAAAAGGACGGTCGGATTTAAAGGTTTACCCAAAGTCCTCCGACACCTTCCACCACCGTAATTTATACCGTCGGAGGACGGCAGCTGTCTTTTTCCCGGACAGCTGCCTTTTTTTGTGAACCCCGCACTTTCGGCAGTTCATGCTCTTTTGTTGGCAGTTCATGCAGAAAATGTTGAAAATTGCATTCTGCCGCTGTATAATGCAGGTACTACAGAAAGGATTGATGCATTATGACAGTGAAACAAAAAGCGGCGGCACTTGTTTTTGCGGCACTTATGTCGGTTAACGTCTGTGCTTTTGCCCAGGGCAGCTTTTTATGTATGCGTAACGGTGAAACAACGGCTATTGCAAATGATGAAAACGGTGACTTAAAATATATTGAACTTAAAGATTCAAAGGGTGCAATTGTCGCTCCGCAGATTTCTTCGGACGGCAATACCTACCTGCCGTTCCGCTATATCTGCGATATTTCCGGAATAGGTGACGGAAACAGTATTGCGGGTACTCTTCCCGACAACTGCTACAGATTTGTCAATACGGATATTTACGGCGATAAAGATAAAATAGAAATTAATTGTAACGGTGTATATTACAGCCACAATATCGGTGAAAGCTTTGAATATATTGCCTCGGACGGGAGCAGACGAAGCGTTGCTATCTATAATATACGAGGCACACTGTATGCACCTATGGGTTATCTTGCAGTGCTGACAGGTTCACACGCGGCATGGAACGAGAACTATGCACAGATTATGTTTGTGGGAAAAGGACTTGAAAGCCGTGATTTTCTGGGCAGTGACAATATGCTCAGACGTGATAAGCAGATGCGTCTGGGCTATGACGTGTTTGGAAACAATCTTGTAAATTCATCACTTTACCTTAAAACCGATGGTATGACAATTGCAGACCTGTCCAAAGAGCTGCCCGGAACTCCGTCAGTGAGAAGTATATCCAGAAGCGGTGCGGATATTTATTATATTGATGAAAATGACACTCTTAATATAGTAAATGAGAACAGCAGGGAAATACGGCGCATGCACTTTACGGATGAAGCGGGTGAGGCGGTAGAGGTGCTGTGTGCAAGTGCATTTGTATTAAAAAACAAGCTTTACGGAATAAAAACCGATGCCGCAGGAGAAACAGACGGCAGACTTTTTTACTGTAATACCGACGGAAGCGGTTTTAAATATCTTACGGAGAACAAGGTGTTTAATCTTACTGTGAAGAATAACATGCTTGATTATTATCTCTTTTACTGTGACGCACAGACTCGCTCAACACTGCATATGATACGCTTAAACACAATGGATGATTATGAAGTGCAAATAACAGACTTTGAGCATAGGAATCTGCTTTCGGATATAAAGCAGCTTGCGGTCGGAGTCAGGACGCTTTACTATCTGGACAATTCGGGATATATACATGTGATTGACCTTGAATGGCCGCTTGAACAGGTGACAATTGCAAGGCTTAATGATGCTCATACTATACATATGAACGGTGTCGGCGGTGATATGCTCAACAATATCACATCAATGAATTATGACCATGTTAATGATGTTTTGTATATCGTGCAAAAGGGCTTTCAAAGTCGGATTTATTGCTTTTCGCCGCTTGTCGGGAAATTTGTGCAGGTGAGTACAGCAGATGTATCTGCATCCGGACTGTCGCTCTTTCTTGACGGTGCGTATAAAAACCGCATGGTAGCCGTAACGGAGGGCGGCATATACAGCGTGACAACGGAGTATGGTAACGGAACGGTTGCAGTAACGGAGTAATAATATTTAAGGGGGAGTGGAAAATGAAAAGAATTATTACATTTATAATAGCTTTTATGCTGTCTGCGACGGTTTCGGCATCCGCACAGACACCAAGAATTGATATTGCGGCGATATGCTATCACAGTGTGACGGACAATCCGCTTATACTTTCCGAATACCGCATAAGCGATACCGAGTTCAGGGAGGACATGGACTATTTTACCAATCAGGGCTACACCTTTCTGAAGCCGAGTGAAATGTGGTACGCACAGCCGGGAAAAAATATAGTGCTTACCTTTGATGACGGTTATGACGATTTTTATGAGGTCGTTTTTCCTATATTAAAGGAATATAATGCAAAGGCGGTTGTATATGTTATCGGCTCGGAAATCGATAAAACGGGATATCTCAAATCGTGGCAGATAAAGGAGCTTGACGAATCGGGACTTGTGGAGATAGGAAACCACACTACGATAGTTCATAATTATTGCTGGAAGCAGGCGGATTATATGAATGATCCTCTGAAAGTAAACGAGTTTATAGAGGATGTCAAGGATTGCAGTGCAAGGATATATAAGATACTTGGACACGGTACGGAAAGTATTGCATATCCTTACGGGCAATATACGCCGCTGCTGGATCGGATACTGCGATACAATCTCGGCTATACAACTACATTTTCAACAGATCACGGAATAGTAAAAACACAGCAGGACATACTTTCACCCATGAAAAGGATTTACCGTATTCAGGGGGATACACCGCAAAAGACGGAAAAATTGATAAAGGAATGTCAGATGTGGTATTGACGAAAAAACAGCGGCACCCTATCGGGGTGCCGCTGCTGCTTTATCCTTACATTTTCGCTAAAAGCTTTTTGATTTCCTTTATCTCGTATTTGCTTACCGATTTAACGTCGAGCAATGCACTGATGAGCTTAGGAACGGAACCGTCAAAGGTTTCCTCCAATACCTGCTGTATCTCCTGACGCTGAATTTGCTTTTTTGAGATAAGCGGTGAAACGATATATCCCGGCTCAACACGCTTTACAAGCTCCTTGTCAACACATTTTTTTAATACTGTATAAGTAGTGTTGCGGTTCCAGCCGACTGACTCATTAAGGATTTTTATAAGCTCACTTGCTTTGATGCTTCCCTCTGTCCAAAGCACCTCCATTACTTTGCGTTCGGATTCATATAAAACCATTAAATCTGCTCCTTATCCGATATTTTTGTTATAAATAATCATAAGTCCCTTTAAAAGCAGCATATCATCAATAATAATATCACGCTTGCATAAGGGAATAATTGTTGTTGCAAGACCGCCGGTTGCGATTACTGTTGCCTTTTTGCCAAGCTCTGCCTCAATTCGTTCAATCATTCCGTCAAGGCTTGATGCATTTGAATATAAAATTCCGCTTTTCATGCAGTCAACCGTATTTGTACCGATAACCTTTTTAGGCGGATCAAAGCTTATTTTCGGAAGCTGTGCCGTTCTGCCGACAAGCGAATCAAGTGAGACCTTTACTCCCGGCATAATTACGCCGCCCAGATATTCCCTGTTCTCGTTGACTACTGAGATAGTCGTGGCAGTTCCGAAGTCGCAGATAATAAGCGGCAGAGGATATTCAGCCACACCTGCAACTGCATCTACAACAAGGTCGGAGCCGAGCTGTGCCGGGTTATCGGTAAGTATTTTAAGCCCTGTTTTAACACCCGGACCGACAACAAGAATTTCTATGTCGGCAAGCTTTAAAACCGCACGCTTAATAAGATTTGTAACCGACGGCACAACCGAGGAAATAATTCCGCCCTCGATTGAATTACAGTCGATAGAGTGAAGCTCAAGAACGTTTTTAAAGAGTATGGCATACTCTGTTTCCGTTTTGGTGCTGTTAGTAGCTATACGCTCAATAAAAAGAATTTCGTCATTATCGCTACAGCCAAATACAATATTTGTATTGCCTATATCTATAGTCAGAATCATAATTTTTCTCCTTTGGATGTATTTGAATACTATTTTATCATTATATTTCCCGTTTTGCAATATTTTTTTGCAAAAAGTCTTTTGTTTTTTTGATTTATGTAGTATAATGTTAGTATTATTGAAAATAAACCACAATTACAACCCAATTCACGGAGGAATATTATGTTAAAAAATAAAACCGTATTACTCTGCGTTTCCGGCGGAATCGCAGCATATAAAATCCCTAATCTTGTCCGCATGCTTAAAAAGCTTGGTGCAACTGTTCATGTCATTATGACCCGGAATGCAACTAATTTTATAACACCCATTACCTTTGAGACGCTTAGTGCAAATAAATGTCTCATTGATACGTTTGACCGTAATTTTCAGTACAGCGTTGAGCATGTGGCACTTGCAAAGGCGGCAGACGTTGTTATGGTTGCTCCGGCAAGTGCGAATGTAATAGGCAAGATTGCAAACGGCATTGCCGATGATATGCTAACAACTACCGTTATGGCATGTCCGTGTAAGAAAATTATCGCTCCGGCTATGAATCACAATATGTACCATAATCCGATTGTTCAGGATAACCTCAATAAGCTTTCACGCTTCGGCTATGAGGTTATTACTCCCGATACGGGAATGCTTGCAAACGGTGATATCGGTGACGGACGTATGCCGGAGGAGGGTGTATTGCTTGAATATATATTAAAGGAAATTGCATTTGAAAAGGATCTCACAGGTAAAAAAGTGCTTGTAACAGCAGGTGCAACCCGTGAGGCGATTGACCCGGTTCGCTATATCACCAACCATTCAACGGGTAAAATGGGCTATGCCGTCGCAAGGGCGGCAATGTATCGTGGTGCAGAGGTAACTCTTGTAAGTGCAGCCGCATCCGCTTCGCCTGTTCCGTTTATAAAGACTATACCTGTAGTCAGTGCAAAAGATATGCTTGAAGCGGTAAAAAATGAGGCGGAAAATGCCGATATTATTGTCAAGGCGGCAGCTGTGGCGGATTATCGTCCCGTAAGTGTTGCGGAGAATAAGATTAAAAAGACGGAGGGTGACTCTAAAATCGAGCTGGAGCGTACAGACGATATTTTAGCCTGCCTCGGGGCAAATCGACGTGACGGTCAGATAATCTGCGGATTTTCAATGGAAACGGAAAACATGCTTGAAAATTCAAGAGCCAAGCTGAAGAAGAAAAACATAGACATGATTGTCGCCAATAACCTCAAAACTGAGGGTGCCGGCTTTGGAGTTGATACGAATGTAGTAACCCTGATAACTCCGGAAAGTGAAGAGGAGCTTGAGATAATGTCAAAGGATGAGGTTGCACACAGAATTATTGACAAGCTGTTGAGTCTGTGATATAATTACTCTCGGATAAACTGAAATGGTGGGCTGCTGTTCCAGAAAGGAAATAACATAAAAAATAAGCTTCTCATCTTACCGCTTGCCTCAGGTCGGAGTATTAATATACGCCTTCCCATCGTTAAGCGGCAATCTGTTCGCTTATTTTTCATGTTAGATTATGAGCGAAATAACAATTCAACTTGTTTTAATTTTGCTTATTGTATGGATAATCAAAAAATAACCGCCCTATTGGCGTAGGACGGTTATGGGTAGAAGGTAATTCCTTCTAATTCATGAAATCTTACAACAAATAGAAACAGGCGTTTCGCCGCTTCATTTATCTACGCTTATTATATCACGGCAAATATATATTGTCAAGCGGATTTTGATTGACATATAATATTTTTAGTGATATAATTATTTTAACAATTGATACGGGGAGCTATTTGCTGAGAGGAGGCTTTGCCTCGACCCATTGACCGTTCCGGTAATGCGGGGCGGAAATGACAGTGACTTTTTTGCGTACATTCCCCAACCGGAGTGTACGTTTTTTTGTCACAATATATTAGCTTTTTGTATCTGTAGTATTTCGGTGAGCCGATTGCTGCGGATTTTTTTATTGACTATAGAAGTAGTCGTGTATTTCGCCAATCCCTCGCCGCACATAAGGAAAGCTGTTATGACAGCGGATTGGAGGATATTATGGATTACACAACACAGATGGATGCCGCAAAAAAGGGCATAATCACAAAGGAAATGGTGCTTGTAGCACAAAAGGAGGGGCTTGAAGCGGAGGTTATCCGTGCAAGGGTTGCTTCGGGAACGGTTGCAATTCCGTGTAACAAAAATCACCGATGTATTGACCCGGAGGGTATCGGTGAGGGACTTCGTACGAAAATAAATGTAAATCTGGGAATTTCAAAGGACTGCAATGACTACAGCCGTGAAATGGAAAAGGTTAATATGGCAGTAAAAATGAAAGCTGAGGCGATAATGGACCTGAGCTGTTACGGTAAAACACATGAATTTCGTCAGCAGCTTATTGATACCTGTCCTGCAATGATAGGAACTGTGCCTATGTATGATGCGGTGGGGTATCTTGATAAGGAGCTTTGTGATATAAGTGCGCATGAGTTCCTTGAGGTTATAGAAGCACATGCAAAAGAGGGTGTGGATTTTATGACAATCCATGCAGGACTTAACAGACGTGTTGCGGCTGTATTCAAGGAAAACGGCGGCAGGCTTACCAATATAGTATCACGCGGAGGCTCGCTGATTTATGCATGGATGGAAATGACGGGAAATGAAAATCCCTGGTATGAATATTATGACGAGGTGCTTGACATTCTTGCAAGGTATGATGTGACAATCAGTCTGGGTGATGCGTGCCGTCCGGGTTCAATAAATGACGCAACAGATGCGGCACAGATTGCAGAGCTTGTTGAGCTGGGAATACTGACAAAGCGTGCATGGGAGAAAAATGTACAGGTAATGATTGAGGGACCGGGACATATGGCAATTGATGAAATTGCGGCGAACATGAAGATAGAAAAAAGGCTTTGTCACAATGCACCGTTTTATGTATTGGGACCGCTTGTAACCGACATTGCTCCCGGATATGACCATATAACATCTGCGATTGGCGGTGCCGTTGCCGCCGCAAACGGAGCTGATTTTCTGTGCTATGTTACACCGGCAGAGCATCTGAGACTACCGGATGCAGATGATGTAAAGGAGGGTATTGTTGCTGCCAAAATAGCGGCACATGCAGGAGATATAGCTAAGGGAATAAAGGGTGCAAGAGATATTGACAATAAAATGAGTGATGCACGAAGCAGAGTGTGTTGGGAAGAGATGTTTACATATGCGATTGAACCGAAAAAGCCGCAGCGTTATTATAACGAGCTGCCGCCGGAGGAAAGGCACACCTGTTCAATGTGTGGCAAGATGTGTGCAATGCGTACCATGAACAGGATTTTGAACGGTGAAGCGGTTGATGTGAAGTGATTATTCGGGGACGGCAATAATGCCGTCCCCTTTTTGTGATTTGGGTGTTAAATTATGGTTTATATTACTGTTAGCACTTGTCGATACGACATATTGGGGCTCTGCCCCATTGACATTTTGTAGTTATTGTTATTTCAGTAATACCCCGGTACTTTTTCTGTCCTCAGCAACAGAAAAAGCACGAAAAAG
>JAZQKZ010000016.1:0-1848 GCA_045542415.1 Clostridia bacterium | reverse complement strand
TGTAGGTTTGTCAATGATGCGAGACAAAAGTTTCAAAAAAGTTCACCATTTGAAAGGAAAGCGTTGATGTAATCGGCAGGAGATTTCCAGTTAAGTGGACGCATAGGGAACATATTGTATTTTCTGCTGTGAACAGCTAATTGCTTTTTAAAATCCTCAAAGGAATAAAACGTATGAGTTGCATAAAAATATTCATTATCCTTACGGTGAGAACGTTCAACCTTACCGTTATGACGAGGAGTAAAAGGCTTTATGAGTTTGTGCTTTATGCCACACTGTTTGAGAAGCTTCTCAAACAGTGTGGCAGTAGGCTTCTTGGAAGCTCCAAGCCGTTTGGTGAATTCCTGTCCGTTATCGGTCTGAACACATTCTACAGGGAATTTAAACGCCTTGAGCATATGTTCAAGGAACACAGCGGAACTGTACGAACTATGTTCCTCAAAGGCTTCGATATAACGGAAACGTGAGTATTCATCTATGGCAGTATATTGATAAAACTTCCGTCCTTCAGCTTTAGCTTCACCTACTATACAGGCTTCAGGAACGAATTTTACGTCGATTTGTACTCGCTGACCGGGATATGTCATTTTCTCATAAGGCTTTGGGATATATTTAGGGTTTGGTGGTTTAAGAGGCTGTAATTCAAGCTTATTAAGTATTCTCCAAAGTCCTGTTATTGAACGGGTATAGCCTCGCTGCCTCAGCTTTACCCAGAATACAACAAGACCTGTGTGCTTGTTTTTCTTTCTCATACGCATTATCAGGTCTATTTCTTTATCAGTATGCTGATTAGGGTGGCTGTGCGGTCTGTGGGAACGGTCTTTAAGCGAGTCTAATGTTCCGTCATAACGCTTCATCCAACGATATATCAGCTGTCGGCTTACATTATATCTGCGTGCTGCTGATGTTACTCCATGTTTTTGTGCCCATAAAATTAGGGCTTGACGACGACGGGTTATTTGTGTTACAGTATTCATGGCGGATCGGATACCTCCTGTTGCTTTTTTGCTCGCAACTTAACTGTAACACAGGTTTTCCTTTTCCGCCACTCTTTTTTATCTACTGTCACGCTTCTATTGTAATCCTACATAAAACAACACGGAAAATTCAACAATATAAATTGACAATATATGTGTATCATGTTATAATAAAGAATAATGCATTGTTGCGGATTGTCGGGGTTTTCTTATGAAAAGTTATTATTTTGCCGACTATGCGAATATGCTTTAATGTGCCGTAAACGGCAAATAAATATACGGAGATAATGAAATTGTATAAAGAAATAAACGGTTTAAGTATAAATTACGAGGAAAAGGGCAAGGGCGACCTTATCGTCGTGCTTCACGGCTGGGGCTCGAACATAAAGCTTCATGCAAACATGATTGACCTTTTCTCGAAAAAATACAAATGCGTTGCTATGGATATGCCGGGCTTCGGACAAAGTCAGGAGCCGCCCGGTGCATGGTGTGTTGACGATTACGCTCAGTTTGTCATTGACTTTATCAAAGACTATAACACTGAAAAAGTTATCCTTCTCGGACATTCCTTCGGCGGAAGAGTAATAATAAAGCTAAACAGCCGCACAGACCTGCCATTTGAAATAAGCAAGGTTATTCTCGTTGACAGTGCAGGAATTCTCCCGCCGAAAACGAATAAGAAGAGCCTAAGAACATACTATTATAAAATAGGCAAGTGGTTTTTATCACTTAAACTTGTTCAGAAAATTGCGCCCGATGCGCTGGAAAATTTCCGCAAGAAAATGGGAAGTGCCGACTATGCGGCGGCTTCACCTCTTATGAGGCAGGTTCTTGTAAAAACCGTAAACGAGGATTTAGAGCCGCCTCTGCC
>JAZQKZ010000015.1:0-2329 GCA_045542415.1 Clostridia bacterium | reverse complement strand
ATCATTTGGGTCATCGCTGACTGCTTTGTCATACCACTCAACTGCAATGTCCCTGCAATAATTCATCATATACATATGAATCCACGCATAGAGCCACTTATCCTCTGTTGACATCTCGCCCTTCTTTATAAGCTTTTCGTATTCGTTACGGCAACGCATAAAGTCCTCGGGGTCACGGGATTTCTCATAAACAGAAGCAAGACGTTGTGCGTAGTTATCGTAAGCAACGGTGCTCTTTTTGTAGAAATCATCAACAGTTACTTCATAGAGCCTTGGAAGTTCGTGCAGAGTCAGAACATCAGGCAAAGTTGTTCCGCACTCCCAACGTGAAACTGTCTGAGAATTTACGTTCAGTTTTTCTGCAACCTGCTCTTGGGTCAAGCCTTTTGCAAGACGGAATTTTTTGAGATTGTCGCTGAAAATATTGTTCATCATTTTCACCTTTTTCAATTATTTCTCGAAGCTTCTGTTGTGATTATAACACGCAAGCTCGAATTTGATAAGGTCTTATTTTTTGAGCAGACTCTTGAATTATGTGTAGTCGGACGAGCAGTTCCACGCAGCGTAGGTTGTGGTTTTGCCGATGATAAGTTATACTGTAACCGTAAAGGAGAAACAGCTATGGATAATTATATAACAGGTGCAACCATCAAACGCTTGCGTGAAGCAAAGGGCATTACTCAGACTCAGCTTGCAGAGCAGATAGGTGTCAGCGATAAGGCTGTGTCAAAATGGGAAACGGCAAAGGGTCTGCCCGATATTACGCTGATTGAACCGCTTGCAAAGGCACTCGGCGTGTCGGTTATGGAGCTGATGTCAGGCGATACGGTTATCAATAAAAATATTTCGTCAAATATACTGCGTTCAAAGTTTTACGTCTGCCCCGTATGCGGTAACGTTATCCGCACAACGGGTGACACGGTTATAAGCTGCTGCGGAATCACTCTGCCGCCGCTTGAGGCTGAAGAAGTTGACGAAGCACACGGTGTAACCGTTGAAAAGGTTGAAGACGAGCATTTTATCACCGTCAGCCACGAAATGACAAAAACTCATTTCATATCGTTTATCGCATATCTGACATCCGACAGAGTGCATTTTGTCAAGTTTTATCCCGAAGGCAATGCAGAAACACGCTTACAACTCCGTGGCAGAGGATATTTGTATATCTACTGCAACAAGCACGGACTTATGAAAAAGAGGATATAATGCAAAAGCCGTCCGAGCTTAAAACTCGGGCGGCTTGATGTTTATTACTGTCTTGTTGTTTTAATCTGAAAAGGGGTTTTCTGCACCGATATAGCTATACAAAAAGGTGTTAAGGTTATAGAAATAATACCCAGGTTCAACGACGGATTGATTTTCATCCATATAAATAACTATTATCTTATCATCGTCCAGAGCATATTGTTTGTCCAACAGATGATACAGCGAGGTTGCAATGGCTGTGCGGAATTGCAAAGCACCTTTTCCGACAGATTTGATATAATCAATACTTGCAAAAGAGCGAAGAACAAAATACAGATTCATAATGTGTTTAGGGACCTCGTAACCTTCCGCATAAAGAGCAAGCAGATCATATGTTTCGGCAGCAAGCTTTTCAAATTTTTCAGAATCAAATACCGTTTCGTTTGTTTCTTTTCTTTTCTTTCGCATTCACTCATAAACTCATATTTTTGGGCAGAATCAAGAAGTTTTTTCCATTCGCCAACTACAGCAGCGAGTTTTATATGATTCGTAAGTTCTGATAATGAAGTTTTTCTTTCTGTTTTGTCCATAACCACATCTCCTTAAATAGTTAAATAAATTCTACTTTACACAACCAATTTTTTCTATTGACATTTTTGCCAAATTTGTTATGTATATTTTATACATTACGATGTCCCCAAAACGACCCATAATATATTGCATAATGGTGTCAATGATGATAGAATAAACACGAGGTGACAGTTATGGACTCAATGCAGCCTAAAAAATTACTTATTATCAATATTCTTGATATACTTAAAAAATATACCGATGAGGATCACCGCCTGAGTCAGAAAGAGATTGCGGAGATTCTTGAAACGGAATACGATATGAAAGCTGACCGCAAGGCAATCAAGCGCAATCTTATGAATCTGATTGAATTCGGTTATGAAATCGAATGCAGCGAGGCTCTGCGAATGGTCAAAAACAAGAAAGGTGAGCTTGAAGAAAGCTATATTCTTTCCGATTTTTATCTTGTGCGTGATTTCACGGATGCAGAGCTCCGTCTGCTGATTGACAGTCTGCTTTTCTCAAAGCATATTCCTTATTCGCAGTGCAAGGAGCTTATTGAGAAAATCGAGGG
>JAZQKZ010000014.1:0-2533 GCA_045542415.1 Clostridia bacterium | reverse complement strand
TGTAGTATAAGCGTTGAGCTCGTCCAAAAGAGCGTAGCTTTCGGCATCCTTGAACTCCTCAAACTTACCCATATCAAAGGTACGGTCAGACTTTGTGATAAGATAAACCTCACTTGCACCTGAAATTTTAATAGCCGCATTCTGCTCTTTTGCTACATTTTCACTGTCGTTGGTGTTGTCGAGAACTACTCTTTCCTTTTCACCGCCCACAGCGATAACCTTGGTAAAGCCGCACCAGCCGCCGTCTTTGAGCTCACTGCCTTCATAAGAGGGATAGTGGGCAATCTGTGCAATGTATGTAGCATCCTTATCAACGAGCTTTTTATACTGCATATTCTTTTCGTCGCCTGCTCCCCAACCTCTGAGAGACCAACAGTCGGCAAGAGAAATAGTCATATTGATTTTTGCACCGAGGCTTGACTTTGTAATTTTAGTAATGGTTACATTATCCTCTCTTGAAGAGAAGGTTGTTCTTTCCCATCTGCCGAGAATGTCAGTGTACTTCACGCCAAGCTCTGCAGTTTCATAATCTGTCCAGCGGATGTAGTCATAATAAGGAAGCTTCGTGCTGTTTGTTCTCAGAACATGTGAAGGATGGTAAGCGTAAAAATATGTGGACTGTCTGCCATCGCAATCCCATGCGGCATTGCCGTTCATAACATTCTGTCTTGCATCGTGAAGCTGACCAGTTACCTCGTCGGGAGTATAACGGGGATCTTTAGACGGCATAAGGAAGTGAATGTTATTATAGATATAACTGTCACTATAGGGCGAGCCTGCCACAGTGACGCCGTTTTCACCATTGCCGCTGACCATACCGTCAAACCAGCTTATAGTATCCTCGTGTTTACTTGCATAGGGCACAAGCTCCGTGTATTCCGTGGCAAAGGCTTTTGTGTGGTCATTTTTAATCATATCAACATCACCTGCTCTCATTAAATTAAGTGTACCCGGGAAGAAGTTTCCTCCGATAATCAGGCATAGCATAATGTTGATAAAGATTTTGATTTTTTCAATGATAAACATATAAACACCTCTCTTTATGGTTTACAATAACATAATACCATAAAAAGGAAAGAGCAAACACGACATAGTTTTATACAATGTGTCGTGTTCTCTTAAAGTGATATGTGATAGAATATATTTGTAAATTAGATTGAAAGGAAGTATTTTATGTTTTATACGATGAAGAAAATAATTGCTTCAATGCTGGCTTTGCTCATGTCGATTATGGGTTATGTGGATTTTGCAGGAGTAGTTATAAAACCTGAAAACATAATGGCAGAATACTATGTAAGCAATAACGGTAATGACAGCAATGACGGCACTAAAGACAAGCCTTTTGCAACAATAGAAAGAGCAAGAGATGAGGTCAGAAAAATAAACTCTGATATGACCGGAAATATAATCGTTCATATTGCCGAGGGTACATATATCCTTGATGATACTCTCACTTTTGACGAAAGAGACAGTGCAACAAACGGCTTTTCCGTAAAATATGTCGGTAACGGTGAAACTGTTATAAGTGGCGGGCAGGAAATAGGGAACTTCACTTTATTTGATGATGAAAAAAATATATATTGTGCAAAAGTTCCCGACGGATTCACTTTCCGTCAGTTATATCTTGACGGTCAAAAATTGACAAGAGCAAGAAGCAACACAGACTTTTCAACAAGAATTGTGGGTGCTTCCCGCTTTGATGAAAACGGAAATCTTATCCCTGAAAATCTTAACTACGGCGGTGAAGATTCACTTGTTCCTGCAGCATACGGTGAAGTATATCTTAATTCTTCTGAATTTGGTGACTTCAACAATCTTGAACAGGTAGAGCTTCACGTCCTTACTGCTTGGGTTAAGAATGTGCTGAGAGTTAAGTCTGCTGTTACAAATGACGGCATAACCTCAATCAGAATTCAAGATAACGAAAGCAAGCTTATTTTCAACCGTATGCATCCCAACATAGACGGTTATTCCCATATGAGTACCCACGACTTCGTTTACTACATCGAAAACGCCTACGAGCTTATTGACACCGATAATGAATGGTATCTGGACGAAAGCACCAATATGGTTTACATCAAAGTTCCTGAAAGTACAGATATGAATACTGCGAGTGTAATTGCTCCGAGACTTGAAAATCTCCTTACAGTAAAATCACAGAACAGCAGTAAGATTAAGAACCTCACCTTTGAAGGAATAACCTTCCGATACAGCACATGGAATGTACCGAGTGAGAAAGGTCTTGTTGATGTGCAGGCAGGTATGTATGCAAATTACTGCATTTTTAAAACCAACGACATGGGTGTTTTAAGACCGTCAGCCGCTGTATATGTTGCCGGTACAGAGAATTTCACCATGAAAGACTGCACCGTAGAAAATATGGGCGCCGCAGGTATTGATTTACATTACGGCACGAAAAATTCTGTTATTCAGGATAATCTTATTCAGAATATCAGCGGCAACGGAATAATGATAGGAAAATTCGTTGTTGATGAAAATACGGATATTCATGTTGTATATAACCCCGAAGATG
>JAZQKZ010000013.1:0-4244 GCA_045542415.1 Clostridia bacterium | reverse complement strand
AGATTAACATTAAAAGAAAAAGCACATTTGAAAAAGCAATCTGAAATTGCCGGATTAAAAATGGAGCCGTTTATCCGTAAGCTCATTATGGGAACGGAATTACATCCTCGTCCGCCGGATGAGTACAGAAAAGTATTGTATCACCTTAGCGCTATCGGAAATAGCATAAATCAGATTGCACATCATGCAAACAGACAAAAATATGTAAGTGCAGTGCAAATCAATGAAGCTGTTACATTGGTTGACGAAGCAATCTCGGCGGTTAAGAGGTGGGAATGATGGCGATAACCAAGTTCATAAAAATACGGACAAGGCTTGACAGAAGCATAAACTATGCAGTAAATCCTGAAAAGACACATATGAGTAATGCACTTGAATATATTGGCAATGAGAGCAAGACGGCAAATTCTGTTTATGTCACAAGTTTTAACTGCTCGTGCAAGAACGCATATAAAGAAATGATAGAAACACAAAAACATTTCAACAGTAACCGCCGAAAGGACAGCGTACTCGGCTATCACGTCATAATGTCATATAAGCCGGGAGAGGTTACACCTGAACAGGCTTTTGAGTATGGGAGTGAATTTGTAAAACGTAATCTTGCAAAGAAATATGAGGTGGTTATGGCGGTCCATATTGATAAGTCACACATTCATTGTCATATCGTATTTAATGCATTGTCATTTATCGACGGAAAGAAATATCGTTGCAAGTTCAAGGACTATTACGAAGATATTCGTGGACTTTCGGATAGTATATGCCGGGAAAACAGTCTGTCGGTTATTGAAAATCCTAAACAAAAAGGACTTAACTATGCAGAATGGAAAGCACAAAAGGAAGGCAAGCCTACAATCCGAGGTCAGATGCGTATTGAGCTTGATGAAGTCATTTCTCGTTCATATACAATGAAAGATTTCTGGCGAAATATCGAAAAGCAAGGTTACATTATACACCGCAAGGGTGAAAATATAAAGCATACATCAATCATACCACCATTTGGTAAACGTCCTGTAAGACTTGACAGCTTAGGCAAAGACTATACCGAGGAAGCAATACAACAACGTATAATGGCTGCACGATATGGCATAAGGACAGCACCGCCGTCACAGGTGAAAAGAACATACAGATTAAATGGTAGTCTGAAAACATATAAACGCAAAAGGCTAAAAGGCTTTATTGCACTGTACTATCATTATCTGTATCTGTTCGGAAAAATAAAGAAACGCAAGGCACCGCAGCAGGTGTCTTTTTTCATGCGTGAGGAGCTTATAAAACTTGATAGATATCAGAAACAGTTCAAGTTCCTGTACACGCATAACATTGAAACAATGGATGAGCTGACAGAGTATCATTCCGAAAGTGAATCCAAAATCAATGAATTAGTCGAACAGCGAAAACAATTATATAAAGAAAAGGAGGCAGCAGATGAGCCGAAGAAAGAAGAAATCTCGCAGCAGATTTCCACCGTTAACGAGCAACTCAAAATATGCAGAGCAGATGTCCGTATCTGCAAAAAGATATTTGAGGATGCCACTCGCATCAAAGAAAACCTTGATAAGGTACAAGTATTACAGACACAAGCAGTAAAGGAGGAAAAACAGCATGAACACAAGCGGAGAAGTCGCTGATTTGATGGTTAAGGAGGGTATTCAAATAACAGAATCAGCTACAAAGCTTGCTGCTTTGGGAGCAAAAAATCTTGCCGCTATAATTATCGCCCTTATGAAAGAGGATAATAAATTACAGGGCAAGACGAATTTGAAACAGCTCTTAAAAGCCGATAAGCCGTTATGTATATTGCAGATAAAAGAATCGGATATACATAAATTCAACAACGAAGCAAAAAAGTACGGTGTACTGTTCACAGCGGTGTCGGATAAAACGAACAACACCGGACTTTGTGATATTATCGCCAAGCAGGACGATGTTACAAAGCTTAACTATATTATGGAGAAACTGGGTTATGCAGCACCTGATATTCCGCAGGAGAAAACGGAAGAAGTTCCATCAAAGGAAGGTGGTGAACCTGTAAAAAAATCCAGACCTCGAACAAGAGAATCTCCGTCAGAGAGAGGATACGAGGCACAAAAGCATAGGGACACTAAAAAGAAATCTGTACGGAAACGTATAGCCGATATAAAGGCAAAGCAGAAGGTTAAAAACAAAAACGTTCCGCAAAAATCAAAGGATATATCAAGAGGATAAAAAATGAATACAGTTAAAATCAGAGAGCCGCCGATGTTGGCGGCTTTTTCAAATTCAAGTTTAAATGTAAAATATATGGAGGAAATAAGAAATGAAGAATAACACATTAAAGAGAATTTTATCAGGTATAATGGCAGCTACAATGGCAATGAGCCTTATTCCTACAGTATCGTTTGCAGCACAGTCAAACGAATATGTTGATCCGGCAGACAGATGGGTTGAAGCTAACGGCAGAACAGATGAGCTGGACATCAACGCAACAACTACATATGAAACATTCTATTGTCCGGTATGTGATATGGATACCACATCACTTGTATATCGTGTCCCTGAATATACAAAGTCGGGTGATTCAGCATTGAACAGAGAGGTGATGTATTCTGACGGCACAAAGATTGGTGGTGAGGGGACAGGAAATGTTGACAGCGGTACACCGGGAGTAGATGCCTACTTCACAGGATACCATTGGACAAAAGCAGTGTGCCAGAACTGCGGAGTTATGAACTCTGTAAATGGCACAGGCTGTTATTCATTCGGAAAGAATGTATATATCATAAATAGTTGTGACCACAACTTCTTTCTGGACTTCGACAATACAACATACACACCGTATAACAGCAAGTATCATACAACGGTTTTAAAGAAAGGTCAGTATTGTCAGTTCTGTAAGGGTACACACGCAAGAGCGACAAATGAACAGGAACTGCACGATTTTGATGAAACAGTGGATGCACAGCTTGGAAATCAGAGATTTCATGTAACAGGCACTTGCGAGGACTGCGGATATATCAAGGACGAGTATGCAGTTGCAAAGTCGGTAGTTGAGAGTTATTACGGCAAGGTGGATGGCAAGGCACATACTGTAACAGTATCAGATTTATCTGAGGACGGTGTAAATACAAGTATCCGCTACGGAACAGAAGCCGGAGAATGTGATGATACATCTGCACCGAACTATACTGATGAGGGATATTATCCCGTATATTATGAAATCACATATTCATATGACGGTACAAGCATGACAGAGAACGGCGTTTCATATGTATGGCTCTTAGATGCAAATAAAGAAACTGCTACTGAAAGTGAAGTTCATACACACGATTACCGTTATCTTGAAACAGTACGTCAAACTTGTACTGAATTAGGCTATGACCGTTTTCAGTGTAATGGTTGCGGAGCATTACAGAAGACTAATTATGTACCGTCAAACGGACATGATTATGATGAAATTACAATAAGGGAAGCAAGCTGTCAGCAGGGCGGATTTATTCTTAATATGTGCTCGGACTGCGGTGAGCACTATACAGAAAATACATCAATGACAAACCATGATTATGATACAAATGCAGTTGCTTCAACCTGTACAATGAACGGCTATACAGAGCATATCTGTGAGGATTGCGGATACAAGTATATTACGGATTTAACTCCGCTTGCAAAGCATGATTATTCGGCTAAGATAACGGCAGCAACTTGCAAGACAAAGGGATTTACTACATATACTTGCGAGAACTGCGACCATGCATATGTTTCAGACTACACAGATGCAACAGGTCACGATTGGGATGAAGGTCATACAGTAACAAACTCAACCTGTGAGAGCGAGGGTGTAATTGAATATCACTGCGAAAACTGTGATGAAAAGATGATTGCGGCCGAGTCAGCAACAGGTCATACACCGGGTACAGAAGCAAACTGCACACAGGCACAGACTTGTGAGGACTGCGGTGCAGTACTCGAAATGCCGACAGGTCACAGCTATACATTAGAAGTAACTGAACCGACGTGTACAGCATCGGGATATACGACATATACCTGTGAAAACTGTGGTCACGAATATATGACCGATTACACAGATAAAACAGAGCATAGCTATAATGCAGAAGTAACAGAAGCCGCTTGCACGGCTATGGGATATACCACATATACTTGTACAGACTGTAGTGATAATTATGTAAGTGATTACATAGATAAAGCAGCACATAACTACAATGCAGAAGTAACAGCACCGACTTGTACAGAGATGGGACATACCACAT
>JAZQKZ010000012.1:0-2373 GCA_045542415.1 Clostridia bacterium | reverse complement strand
AATTCACAATGGACAATTGAAAATTATGGTATTTCCTACGGAAATTTATTAAAATAGTGGGCGAAGCCCACACAATAATTGTCAATTGTCAATTTTCCATTGTCAATTTTTATCGGACAATGTCCGATAAACGATCATTTACAGTTCGACAGTTTTTGTATGTAAAATATTTCGTGGCATTTTATTGACATATAATGGTAGACAATCTATAATTATATTAATTATAATGTGATATTATACGATTATATTGATAGGAGTGCTTATGATGAAACTTAACTGGAATGCAAAAAGGTATCTTTCGGGGCTTTTGTGTGCAGGATTGTTGCTTAGCTGCCTGACAGGTGCTGTGCTTCCTGTAAAGGCAGAAACCGTGAAAGAGGAACCTGTCAATGCAGAAGCTTATGAGCCTGAAATCGCAGAGCAGCAGGCAACAGAACCTGCTATAGTATCAGAAAGTGAATCTTCAGCCGCAGTCAGAAAGCCTGCGGTAAAAAGTGCTGCTTCTTTGGCAGAGGATACCTATACTTCTGCGGATGGAAAGTGGAGCTTTGTACCTTATGGTGAGGGTGTAGAAATTACTGCCTACCACGGCGCAGCTACCGATGTGTATGTGCCTTTTAAGGTGACCTACAATGAGGAAGACTATGCTGTTTTGAAGCTGGCAGACAGCCTGTTTGCGGACAATGACAGCCTGAACAGTGTCACTTTGGGCGAGGGCATTACGGAGATCGGCGCGAAGGCTTTTTATGACTGCGATAACTTAGTTTGTATCGTCACCAATGAAACCCTGACCACCATTGGTGCTGAGGCGTTCTACAGCTGTGACAGCTTTAACTCTGTGATTTTGTATGACGCAGTGGCTACGATCGGAGAAAATGCCTTTGCAGAATGTCCCAAGCTGACGATATGGTGTAACGAAAATACCGCTGCCCATACCTACGCAACAGCGAATTCCATTCCCTACGAAATCCTGAACCCCAACGCCACCCCGGAAACCTACATTCAGGACGGCATCACTTATTATATTATGAACGGCGAAGCCATCGCCATTGATTTTGACGAAAGCACGACAGAAGTTGAAATTCCCGTGGAAGTTGAGGACTATCCTGTAGCAGAGCTTCGCGGAGTATTTCAAAACTGTAGCAAATTGCAAAAGGTAACCTTACCGGAAACACTGCGGAAGATCGGAATTGATGCATTTCGGCAGTGCACTTCTTTACAAAGTGTAAATATTCCCGAAAGTGTTACTGAAATTGAAGATAGAGCATTTTGGTATTGTACATCTTTACAGAGTGTTGATATCCCTGAGAGTGTCACAGTTATAGGAAGCACTGCGTTTTATAGTTGCGATTCTATACAGAGCGTGAATATACCTGGAAGCGTTATCGGTATTGGAAATGCTGCGTTTCAAAGTTGCGCTTCTCTGCAAAATGTGAACATTTCTGAGGGTGTCACCAGTATTGCAGTCAATTCATTTTCTTACTGCACATCGTTACAGAGCGTGAATATCCCTGAGAGTGTCACCTATATTGGAGACAGAGCATTTTATGATTGCCTGTCTCTTAAGACGGTGATTATTCCCCAAAGTGTTAAAAATTACTATGATGAGTCGTTCGCGACATCTACAATCCTGCTTGTATACGAAAATTCCTATGCCCATAAGTTTGCGGTAGAAAATGATCTGTTGTACTATGTATACGACGGCACCAATACGCCTTTGATTTATGTGATTGAAGGCATCTCCTACTATGTAGCAGACGGTAACGCCATTGCTTATGATTGCGATATAGCCATCACGGAAGCAAATATTCCTGCTTATGTGGAGGGTTATCCGGTAAGAGAGCTTCGCGGAGTATTTCAAAACTGTAGCAAATTGCAAAAGGTAACCTTACCGGAAACACTGCGGAAGATCGGAATTAATGCATTTCGGAGTTGTGCATCTTTACAAAGTGTAAATATTCCCGAAAGTGTTACGGAAATTGAAGATAGAGCATTTTGGTATTGTACATCTTTACAGAGTGTTGATATCCCTGAGAGCGTCACCGTTATAGGAAGCAGTGCGTTTTATAATTGCGCTTCTCTGCAAAATGTGAATATCCCTGAGAGTGTCACCGTTATAGGAAGCAGTGCGTTTTCAAGTTGCGATTCTCTGCAAAATGTGAATATTTCTGAGGGTGTCACCAGTATTGCAACCAATTCATTTCATTACTGCACATCGTTACAGAGCGTGAATATCCCTGAGAGTGTCACCGATATTGGATACAGTGCATTTAATAATTGCCTGTCTCTTAAGACGGTGATTATTCCTAAAAGTGTAAAAAATTACTATGATAATTCGTTCGCGGCATCTACAATTCTGCTTGTATACGAAAA
>JAZQKZ010000011.1:0-6207 GCA_045542415.1 Clostridia bacterium | reverse complement strand
GGATTTCCCGGAAGAGTAAACTGCAAAAGCGCGGATACTTTGGCAAGTGCCAATGCTCTTTCAAGCTCTTCGCCACTCAGCCTGAAGCTCGCCTTTTCTGTCTTGCTCATTCCCTCGCCTTTTCCCGAAAGCGCAGTAATGATACGCGGTGTATCATGCGTTGAGAGCAGATTCATAAGGCAATGAAGAACGGGACGTGGATAGTTTTCTACAATGGTCATAACACGGTCGGCAAACTCATTTCCCGTGATTTCCCTCTTTACATACCCTATATTGGCCTCTTTGAAAGGATAATTCATTACGGAATCCAAGCTACTGTCAGAAAAATATCTTCTGCGTGCGCTATAGCTTATTTGGTTGGATGCATCTTCCCAGACCTCACCTATAAGGAGAGCATCCGGATTGATTTCCTTAAGCTTTTTGTGAAACACTGCAATAAATTCATCCGGAAGCTCATCCGCCACATCAAGACGGAATCCGTCTGCACCGAGCCCCATCCAATGCTCAAGGATGCTGTCAGGAGAATTGATTATGTAGTCCATATAGCTTTCATTCAGTTCATCAATGCACGGCAGCGTGTCAATTCCCCACCACGCGGTGTATTTAGTCGGATAATTTTCAAACTGATACCACTCTCTGTATGGGGAATTCTCGTTACTTATTGCACCGTTACCGAAGATGCCCTTTGCATCAAAATAAACGCTATTACTTCCCGTGTGAGAAAAAACACCGTCGAGAATAATTTTTATATCGAGCTTATGTGCCTCACGACACAAGGACACAAAATCCTCCTCAGTTCCGAGAAGAGGGTCTATTCTCTTGTAATCTGCCGTGTCATAGCGATGGTTGGAATACGCCATAAATATCGGATTCAGATAGATAATACCAACTCCCATATCCTTTAGATACGGCAGTTTCTCGATAATTCCCTTTAGGTTACCTCCGAAAAAATCGCAGTTTGTGATTCTTCCCTCTTCGTTTGGCAAATACACGGGAGTGTCAGATGTATTCTCGTGCAACTGATACGGCTCAAGCTTCCCCGTCAGGTCAACGGATCCGGACTTTGCAAATCGGTCAGGAAAAATCTGATACATAACTCTGCCTTTAAAATCCGACGGCGTATCATAGTCCTTATCAAAGCAGGTCAGCTGCCACAAATCGCCGACAGCGATGTTGGTATCATCACCTTGTTTAAAAAGGTCAAACTCTTCATTTTGCGTGGTAATTTTGAAGAAATAAAAATACAAATCGTTGGCAAAAAGCGAAAACTCGGTAGTGTAGACTTCATAACCTTCGTTCTCGGTTTCCTTTCGGAACGGAACGCTCATTTCAAACCCGGTTTCGTTCTTGATACACAAGCTCACCGATACCGTCTGGCAGGAAATTGGGATTTTTATGCGTAATCTGCACAGTTCATTCTGCCTCAGACAGCCGACCGGGGATTTATAGTATTCTTTTTTGCTGTTATATAAAATCCCCATTTAGTTCACCGTTCAATAATTATTTAGGAATAAGAGAAAATCTCTTATTCCTAAACTTTTTAGTATTTTATATGCCAGATGTTATCAGCATACTCTTTAACAGCTCTGTCTGACGAGAATATGCCCGCTTTTGCGATATTCACAAGCGACATACGCGCAAAATCAAGTTTTGACTTATATGCCTCAGCCGCAGCTTCCTGAGCACGGACATAGTCTGCAAAGTCAGCCAAAATCATATAAGCATCAGCGACGCCGAAAGAATTCGTCAAAAGTGAGCGCGCTATATCGTCAAACTTGACGCCACCAATTTCTCCCGATGTGAGCATTTCGATAACGCGCTTGAGATCAGGATTGTTGTTACAATAATCCGCAGGGCGATAACCTCTCTGCCAAAGAGCCTCAACCTCGTCGGCACGAAGGCCGAAAAGGAACATATTTTCGTCGCCAACCTGTTCATGAATCTCAACATTCGCGCCGTCGAGCGTTCCGATTGTTACGGCACCGTTTATCATAAGCTTCATATTACCCGTTCCCGATGCCTCTTTACCGGCAATTGAAATCTGTTCGGAAAGATCAGCTGCAGGTATAATAATTTCAGCAAGAGATACTTTGTAGTCTTCAATAAACACGACTTTGATTTTATCGCGAACGACCGGGTCTGAATTTATCATATCAGATATCGCTACGATAAGGCGGATAATCTGCTTCGCCATAACATAGCCGCTCGAAGCCTTTGCTGCAAAGATAAACGTTCTCGGAACATAGTCGCCGTCAGGATTTGCCTTGATTTTATTATAGAGATACAAAATATGCAAAGCATTGAGAAGCTGACGCTTGTACTCATGCAAGCGCTTAACCTGAATATCAAACATTGAATTCGGATCAACCTTAATTCCGTTTGCTTTTTCGATATATTCCGCAAGTCTCACCTTGTTGTTGTACTTGATTTCAGCAAGACGAGCCAATACCTTCTCATCGTCTATATAGTTAAGCAACTTTTCAAGCTCATTGCTGTCATGCTTAAAGCCGTCGCCTATCAATTCTTCGAGGTAAGAGGTAAGCTCAGGGTTAGACTGGCAAAGCCATCTTCTGTATGCTATACCGTTGGTTACATTCGTAAATTTATCGTTATCAATATTATAATAATCCCTGAATATTCCGTTTTTAAGGATATCACTATGGAGCTTTGATACGCCGTTTACCTTATGGCACGCCGCGAGACAAAGGTTTGCCATACGAACCTCACCATGAGCGATAACTGCCATATAGTCAATTTTTGCGACATCTCCGGGATATATAATATTGAGCTGTGCAACCAGACGACGGTTAATTTCACAAACAATCTGATACACTCGCGGCAACTGCTCTGCGAAGAGATGCTCGTTCCAGCGTTCCAGTGCCTCACTCATAACCGTATGGTTTGTATAAGTCAGGGTTTCACAAGTTATCTTCCACGCTTCATCCCAGCCGTAATCATACTCATCAACGAGTATTCGCATAAGCTCGGGAACGCACAGTGCAGGATGCGTGTCATTTATGTGAATAGCTACTTTTTCCGACAGATTATCAAGCGTTCCGTAACGCTTCATGTGATTGAAAATAATGCTCTGAAGCGATGCAGACACAAGGAGATACTGCTGTTTTAAACGCAGAATCTTGCCTGCCGTGTGGTCGTCTGCAGGATAAAGAATTTTAGTAATGACTTCCGCCATTGTGTTCTCTTCCAGGGCCTTGGCATAATCGCCTCTTGAAAATGCCGACATATCAAGTCTGTTCGATGACTTTGCGCTCCAGAGAACAAGCTTATTGACTGCATCTGTGTCGTATCCAGATATATACATATCGTAAGGTACAGCAATAACGGAATTGTAGTTTGTGTGAGAAACCTTATACTTACCGTCATCATACCAGCCGGTAACGTCTCCGCCGAACTTTACTTCAAACGCTTCGTCTTCCCTGGACTTGAGCCATACATCGCCCATGGAAAGCCAGTTGTCAGGAAACTCCATCTGCCATCCGTCAACAATTTTCTGCTTAAAGATACCAAACTCGTAGCGGATTGAGAAGCCTGTTCCCGGAAGTCCGACACTTGTCATAGAGTCGAGGTAGCACGATGCAAGTCGTCCGAGACCACCGTTACCGAGACCGGCATCGGGTTCAATAGCATATAATTCCTCAATGTTAAAGCCGCATTTTTCAACCGCTTTTGCAAATTTTTCCTCTACACCTAAGTTATAAAGGTTGTTTCTGAGAGATGTGCCAACCAAGAACTCCATAGACATATAATATACCTGCTTTGTATCATCAGCACGGTATTTTTCGTGGAATTTCTTTCTCTTCTCTGTCAAAAGGCCGGATGCTACAGAGCAAAGAGCTCTGTACATCTGCTGCTTCGTTGCTTCTTTTACATCACAGCCAAAAAGCCTTATGCAAGCATCGTTTAAAAGCTTTACAGTATTATCCTGCTTTGTTGTTTTTGCCTTTCCAGCAGTCTTTGTTGCGGTGGTTTTTTTTGTAACTTTTTTCTCGCTCATTGTTTTCTCCTGTCATCAAATTTCGTTGTATATCCTCAAATATTCCTGCACCGGTTTCTTCCAGCTGCTGTTATATTTGATAAGATTCTTAATGTGCTTGTTCCATTTGTCTTTATCGCCGTAAAACTCTATGCACCTGTCAACTGCGCCAAGCATATCATGAGCATTATAACCTTTGAAAGTAAACCCTCTTCCCTCCAGGGTTTCAACATTAAGAGGAGGAACGGTATCCCAGAGCCCGCCCGTTTCGCGCACTATCGGAACAGTACCATAGCGCATCGCGATAAGCTGTGACAGTCCGCAAGGTTCGCTTTTTGACGGCATAAGGAACATATCGGCACCTGCATAAACTTTATTTGCAAGCGCAGGATTAAAAGTGATATTGGCAGACATTTTATCGCTATGAACATATGCGTTGAAGTTAAACATATCCTCATATTTTGAATCACCCGTACCTATGACAACAAACTGCAAATTCCTCTGCATAAGCTCGCCCATAACATACTCAACAAGGTCGAGACCTTTGTGAGATACAAGACGTGATATCATAGCCACAACGGGCACATCGGGATTGACCGGAAGTCCCAGCATTTTCTGAAGCTCTTCCTTGTTTTTCGCTTTCCCCGAAATGTCTGAAGCTGTAAAGTTCTCAAAAATGGTTGTATCCTTTGCAGGGTTATACAAATCGGTATTGATGCCGTTTACTATTCCCTCAAGCTTGTAGGCATTTTCGTTCAGAATATCCTGAAGACCGTGTGCAAAAAAGGCATGACGTATCTCGTGAGCGTATGTACGGGATACGGTCGTTATCTTATCTGTCGCAACAATAGCACCCTTCATAAAGTTTATGCAATTATCATACGTAAGCATTCCTCGCCAGTACTCATCTATTCCAATAACATCATTCATAAACTCATTCGGCATTTTGCCTTGATATTCAATGTTATGGATGGTAAATACCGTGGATGCATTATCATACACCCCTGCATAAAGCGCTTTTTTAAGCACGGGGATAAGCGCTGTCTGCCAGTCGTTGCAATGTATGACATCAGGATAATAATCAAGCTGGCGCATTGCTTCAAGAACAGCCAAGGAAAAATAGGTAAACCGCTCGCCGTCGTCATAATGCCCGTAGATAGTGTCGCGATAGAAATAATGCTCATTATCTACAAAATAGTAACTAAGTTTCTTTTTCTTGCTTGAAGCCTTGAATATTCCTACATACTCTTTACGCCAAGCCACCTGAACATCAAAGCTTTTAATAAATTCAACTTCAATATCAGGGTTATCCTTCATACTCTTATAGTAAGGTATGAACACGCACACCTCAACATCTTTTACCGCAGCAAGCTCTGCAGGAAGCGCCTGGGCAACATCGCCCAGTCCCCCGCTTTTTATAAACGGTGCAGCCTCGCTGGCAGCAAACAGTATCTTCATATAGTTTCACCTTTCTTTATGATAACGGGATTGCTCTGTGCGCCTACCAAGCGCGTTCCATCTTTTATTGTAACATTTTTATCAATTATTGCGTTTTCTATGTATGCATCTTCGCCAATCTTGCTACCCTGCATAATGACGGAACCGATGACCTTAGCTCCCTTTCCTACCTTTACATCTCGGAAAAGAACAGAGTTCTCAAGATCACCATTGATAACGCAACCGTCAGCTATGATACACTCTTTCACCGAAGACTCTTCTCCGTAATACGCAGGAACTTCGTCGCGAACCTTTGTATAAACCGGTGCCGACGATTTAAACAAGCTGTTACGAACCTGTTCATTTGTGAGCAAAAGATTATTTTTAAGGTATGTGGCAACATCTCTGTTTCTTAAAATTGTCTCGCCGAAAGTATATACATTGACAGAGAGTTTACCTTCATTGAAAAATTTTTGGACAAAGTCCTTTTCAAAGTGATAAAAACCTGCAGAAACGCGCTCAGTTACCACACGAATCAAGGCTTCACGTTCCATAATGAACATACCGATTCCAACAAGCGTATTCTCGCCTGCAGCACAGTTGATTGAAATTGATTTTGCACTGCCGTCATCATTCATTTCAAATACAGTCGGATAGTTATCAGCTCCGCTACGGGGCTTAGTAACCACGGCGGTAATATCTCTGCCGGATTTTATGTGATCTTCAAGGACCTCGCGGTAATCTATATTGCAAATTGTAATCGTATCCGAAAGCAC
>JAZQKZ010000010.1:0-1928 GCA_045542415.1 Clostridia bacterium | reverse complement strand
CTGCCGTTGTCCAGATACCGGCGGCGGGTGTCAGACCCTTGATCGAAACATCACGCACGAAAATAACACCTGCGCCGAGAAAGCCGACACCCGTTACAACATTAGAAGCAATTCTCGAAGCATCAGCCCTCAGACCTTCGTACTGAAGCAGATCAAAGAATCCGTATTTTGAAACGATCATGATCATAGCAGCACCGAGAGCAACGATCATGTGCGTTCTGATACCGGCATCCTTCTGACGGCGGCTTCTTTCAAGACCGATCACCGCACCGCAAAGGCAAGCAACAAGCATTCTCAGAATGTAACTTTCAACAATCACTTCCTGATATAACCATTCAAGTATTTCAATCATAAAAAAATCCCCCTGTTTATAATTTGTATATTATAACAAATTTAACAATAGTTGTCAACCTGATGAGTAATAATTAATTATTCTGACATAACATATGTTGTTTCAAATATGAAGATCGTTGATTATACTTTAAAACAGTATTAATATCATTCAAAAAAATGGAGCAAAAGCATAATATTTAATTATAAAAGCAGACCCCGGATTCGCAGAGAATTCAGGGTCTGTCAACTTATTATTTGGCTGTTCACCTTTTCCTGAACGATGCATAGAATGCATTGAGGACATTTTCCTCAAAAGGAGGCATTCAGATGCAGACATTTTTTAATCAGGCAGCATTATCATATAACGGAAACACTGTATTATCCAACATTGTTCAAGGCGAACTGATTGAGGTTCTCTCAGCCGCAAAAACAGCAACGGCTGATTCGTATGAGCCCGGTGATACGGTAACCTATGCCGTAAGCATCGTAAATTCAGGAACCGCACCGTATAACAGCATAACAATAACAGACGATCTCGGAGCATTTGAATTCAACGGAGCAACACTCTTTCCGCTCGACTATATCGAAGGATCTGCAAGACTTTTCGTTAACGGAATACTTCAGACAACGCCAGCAGTTGAAGCAGGTCCCCCTCTTGTTATAAACGGAGTGAACATCCCTGCGGGAGGCAACGCAGTTCTCATTTATTCAGTAACCGTCAACAGCTTCGCCCCACTCGGCACAGGTGCATCCGTTACGAATACTGCAACGCTCAGCGGAGCCGGAATCGTTACACCTGTTACAGCAGAAGAAACACTTCCCGTTTCCGAAGAAACAGAACTTACGATTACAAAATCGCTTAATCCGACATCAGTACCCGAAAACGGAAGGCTCACCTACACCTTTGTAATAAGCAATTACGGAGCAACGGATGCAATTGCAACCGATAATCTTGTTGTCACCGACACTTTCGATCCGATTCTCAACGCCTTAACCGTTAATTATAACGGAACAGCATGGGTAGAAAACAGCGAATATACCTACGACGAAACAACAGGCAGATTCGCAACCGTTGAAGGACTGATAACAGTTCCTGCGGCAACTTATACGCAGGATTCCGTAACCGGCGAATGGATCATCACTCCGGGAACAAGCGTTATAACGGTAACTGGTAATGTATAAACAAAAAATCACCGCAGGTTTTCCTGCGGTGAAAACATTTTTATATTCCTCCATTGTACTTAATCTGGATCCTGATAATATTAATAATACATCCGATGACATCCAAAAACAATATAACACATGATAAGATCTGAACAATCAAATCAACAGCAAAAAAGAGTCAGAAATGAGAATATAAAACCAAATGCAGAAAAAATAAAAACCGTCTCAAAAGAGACGGTTGAATTCAAATATTGAACACACCCTGAAAACTGAACAAAGGTTAAGATAAAGAATAGAAGAGAAATGATATGGTCAAGCCCTCGACCTATTAGTATTGCCAAGCTGAACGTGTCACCACGCTTACACATGCAACCTATCAACCTCATAGTCCATGAGGGGTCTTACTGGCTTACGCCATGGGATATCTTATC
>JAZQKZ010000009.1:0-2431 GCA_045542415.1 Clostridia bacterium | reverse complement strand
CCGCTGTTTACATCTCCGCAGTAACCTAAACTCCAGATAAGGTTATCAAGTCCCCAGTAATTTGTATAGCGGTCGTACATAATTATCCAGAGCTT
This sequence comes from Clostridia bacterium, assembly GCA_045542415.1. Lineage (GTDB taxonomy): Bacteria > Bacillota > Clostridia > UBA1381 > UBA1381 > UMGS1958. The sequence goes on along the minus strand of JAZQKZ010000009.1, from coordinate 2,336 downwards.
TTTGAAATTTTCAGCTCCGCCTTTTCCCCACCAGAACCATTTACCGTCAAATTCGTGGAATGGTCGCCAGATTACAGGTATATCTGCTTCTTTTAATTCAAGAAGTGCTTTTGCTCCCTTGTCCATACCTGCAATAAGTGCGTTATACTCGCTTGTTCCTGGAGTCAATGCACTGCTCCAGTTCAAATCTGTATCAAGGGATTCTGTGTGACTTCCTCTGAAATCGCTGCCGCAATGCCAGCATATCGTTACAATACCGCCTCGTTCATACCATTTCTTTGCACGGCGGTTACAGCCCGAAAAATCATCTCCCATATAGTCCAATCCACGTAATGCAGGATATTTTCCGCTTGCATTTTTAATAATCTCGAACTCATAGTCTTCGCTGCCCATCCATGTAGATTCCTGCTGACCGGAAATAACATAGTTGCCGTATGTATCACAGAGATAGTTATAAAGAGCCTGTGCCTTAGCGGAAGCATTTGGATTTGAAAGCTTTGCATCTCCTGTGTAATTGGAGAAGCTGCCCTCTTCAACAAGAAGACAATCAAGATTTGTCCAGCCCCAGTTCGCTTCTACTGCAATTTCATTGCTGCCTGATTTTAAATCTGCATTTACGCTTACTACGCCAAAATCATCTCCTGTGTAATCGAAGAATATCTCCCCTGCACTTTTGCCGTTTACAATGACATTCTGATATTTTCCGTCCTCATCATAAGGCTGATTGTAACGTATACTCAATCTATGTGCTCCCGAATTTTCTGCATTTACCGTTAGAGTAACAGTATTTCCACCGTCTTTGAGGTCAACTGCTTTTCCTGCGCTGGCTCCACTAATTGATGTAATTTCTGCGCCGTTTTCGCCTGAATTTACAATTCTCCCCTTTTCGAACTCATACTGAGTACCGTTTGCCGCTTCTGCTTCAAAAGGCAGTACAGTTGCCGAACTAAATACAATTACAGATGACAGTAATGCTGATAATATCTTTTTCATTTGATATTCCCTCCCAAAATTATTTGGCACTTTCAATGTGCCTACGTTTTTTGCTATCTTAATTATACACTACGAAAAAGAATATTCATATCACTTTTTACACCATAAAATGTTGTTTTTGTCCCATAAAGAAAAAATCTCAGCAGGACAACCCTGACTGAGATTTCTCATTTACACTGATAGATTTCTGAACATAATCCTCAACAGCTTTTCTTGGGATTTTCCAGGTTTTACCGATTTTAAATGACTGTATGTCACCGTTTCTGAGTAAGGTATATAAGGTACTTTTACCAATATCCAGATATGCCATTACTTCTTCAAATTTCATAATACTGTTATCATTTGTCATAATCAATTCCTCCAATCTTTCATTTAATATATTGTTATATATTTTATTATTTAAAATTAGTTATTGATGTGATTGACACAAGGTGGAGGAACCGGTTCCTCCACACCTCCCGACAGGGGCAAGCCCCTCGCATTTTGCTCTGCCTGCGGTCTCGCAAAATGCACACCCCGGAGCAGGAATAGGATCAAAAACACATCCGTTTTCTCCTACACGTTTAGCGATGAAATCATAAGATAGTCTATTAGCTGTAAGCTTTCTGCTTATCTCCCCTATCTCTTTGCCTGTTGGCTTTTCCTTGTATCTTTTACCATAAAATGATATGTCATATTCTTTAAACATATAAATCTCTCCCTTTGAGTTGATTTATGGGGTTCTATAAAAACCGGAACACGAGCTGAATTTCGTATATGACAAATATCAGTTGCAAGGCGACAAACCGCAGTAATACTTTGTGTATTGCAAGGTTTGGCAACGCAGCAAATGGTGTTTGTCATAGAAATTCAGCCGTGAGGGAGGTTTTTAGAGGTTCCCTTATATGATAGTTTAAAGTACAATTTAACATAAAAAAATACAACATATATATAACAGCTTAGCAGATAACGCTTAAAATCTGCCGATAATTCAAGATAACGACAACAAGATAGTGACAGAAAATTATTTTTGAGATTTGATTTTTGCAGATACGCTGAATACGTGGAGAAATACTTTTAACAGTAAGGGCATCGTATTCAGCAGACATTCGGTTACACTGTGTATTTTCCGATTGTTCTTCCCTTGTATCAGCCCTCTCTTTCTCTAAAATACCACAGGGTGCAGTGCCCTGTGGGGAATTATTTTGGTAAAGTCCCTTTCTTCAGTTATATATAATTATAGTGCTATGGTATGCACTATCGTATGCAACGATAGGAACATAGGAACATAACAAACTGAGAAAGGAGCGAACAAAAATGTTCAAAAACAACCGTTATCTGACCTGTGGCATAGATTCAGCAGT